>DASYNU010000277.1:0-16178 GCA_036008345.1 Bryobacteraceae bacterium | reverse complement strand
GGTATACGGTCCCGATCCTCCAGTGGCCGCGAAGGTGACCGAATAGTTTGTTCCGGCCGTGCCAGGTGCTAACGGTGACGTTGTTGTGAACGCTAGCGCGGAGTTGATGGTTATCGAGAAACTTTGCGCGGCAGAGGCACCCGTAGTGTCCACCACCTGTACGGTGAAGTTGAATGGCCCGGCCACCGTGGGCGTTCCGCTGAGCAAGCCTGACTTTGGATCGATGCTGACACCGGTGGGAAGACCGCCGGCTTTGATAGACCAAGTGAACGGAGCGGTTCCACCCGTCACCACCAGGGATTCGCGGTAGAACGAATTCAGGTCGCCGTTCGGCAACGTGGCCGCTAAGAAACAAAGGGACGATACGGTGAGGGAAAAAGTCTGAGTCGCGAAAACATTGGCCGAGGCGCTGAACGCCTCAACGGTGAAACTGAATGGCCCACTCGAGGTCGGTGTGCCGCTGAGCACGCCGGTGGTGGCATTGATATTGAGGCCTGGGGGCGGCGCCGAGTCGTCAAACGACCAGTTATAAGGTGGCGGGGGGGCATCGGAAACCGTGAACGACTGCGAATAAGAGCTGCAGGTGCTGCCGCCCGGCAATTGCGTGGGCGTGGTGATTTGCATTACGTCGATCGTCAGGGTTTTGCTGGCTGTAGTCTGCGTCTGGGTATCAGTGACTTTGATGGTGACGGGGAATGCGCCGGCGGTGGTGGGCTGGCCCTCGATGCGGTTGAGGTCCCCGTTGAAAAACAGCCCGGGAGCAGGCGGCGATGGGCTGACGGTGATCAAGCACCCAGCCGTGCACGTGGCTTTGATCGGCGCGAGATAATCCTGGCCGACGCCGCCGAACGGGAGCGACGTGTTGGATATGGTTGGTTGGGCCAAAAGAGGGCTGGAAACCGTTACAAGGGCAGCCAGGATTAAGCCAGGGATGCGCATGGCTCTTATTCTACGGCAGTTCGGGGCGGTTGCAACCAGGATGTATTTTAATGCGTCTCTTTAAGTAGAGAAGCGTAGGTCATTTCCAACCTTCTCCTCCTCTGGTTGGCGCGGTCCTTTCTGTCATGGACCGCGCCGTTTTGTTATAAAGCTAGCGGATCGCCGAAGTGGACGCTCCCGGACCATCGGTGGCCAATTCTGACAATTTCTGGAAAAACTTCTTGATGATCATCTTCGCGGTGGTGTCCAATAGCCGCTGGCCGACGCTCGCGATAGTTCCTCCCACTTGCACGTCACCTTCGTAACTCACCTGGGTGGATTCGCCCTGTGGGAGCAGGGTCAGCAACCCTTCGCCTTTCAGATGACCAATTTTACCCGTCCCCTCCACCATGATCGTGAAGCTTTCGGGCGGCTTCTGATCCGCAATACGTACCTTTCCGGTAAACGAACCGCCCATGCTCGCAACCAGGACCATCATCTTCATCTCATACTCGTCTGGACCAATCTTTTCCAGTTTATCGGTGCCCGGCATGCACTCGGCGAGAATCAAGGGATCCTGCAGCAACTGGTAAGCGCGTTCCCTAGGGACGGGCACGGCGTATGAGCCACTAATCTTCAAGCCGTCCTCGAGCTTGCCACTGTCAGCGCGCGCGCCGTATAGATACGCGCGAGATGAGCCCGGTAGTGGGCCGAAGCGAACAGATCGGAATTGGCATCCACACCGTCGGCCACTAACGCCGCCGCCTTTTTAATGTCTTCCACGCTTCCAGCCGTGCCTTCCAGCACCTTCTCGACATTGCTGGCCCGGTACGGTTTTCCGCTTACTCCGGTTACGCCGACTCGCGCCATCGCGATCTTGCCGCCGGTCTTCCTTATGCGCGCGGCAATGCCCACGATGGCAAATCCGGATGCCGGCTGCAGCATCTTCTGATAGCTGGTTCCAGTGGACTGCGCCTCCACCGGAATAATCACTTCTTTAACGATCTCGCCCGGTTCGAGCGCGGTGGTGAAAGTATCGACGAAGAATTCGGTGATCGGAATCTCGCGCTGCCCAGTGGCTTTAACCAGCACTACTTTTGCTTCCAGCGCCAGCAGCGATGCCGGATAATCGGCGGCCGGATCGGCATGCGCGATGCTCCCGCCGAGCGTGCCCTGGTTGCGCACCTGGATATCGCCGATGAAGCCCGCCGCTTCCGCCAGCAGCGGGCAGCGCGAGCGTACCAGCGGCGAACTCTCCACTTGATGGTGCGTAGTAGTGGCGCCGATCCGCAGGTTGCCCGAGTCCTCCCGGATGTAATTCAGCTCCGGGATGCGTCCGATGTCCACCAGTTGATCCGGCACCGATAGTCTCAGCTTCATGAGAGGGATCAAGCTCATGCCGCCGGCCAGCACTTTGGTGTTTTCGCCGGCCAATAGCCTCAGCGCTTCGTTCAGATTTGCGGGAGCGGAATATTCGAAGTTTTGCGCAATCATGCCCGGCCTCCTGCTTGCACCAGATTCCAAATCTTTTCCGGGGTCAGCGGCATGTCGATGTGCCGCACGCCCAGTACGCTAAGCGCGTCCACCACGGAATTCACCACTGCCGGCGAGCAACCGATTGTCCCTGCTTCTCCCACGCCTTTGACGCCCAACGGATTCACTGGAGATGGCGTTTCGGTGTGGCTGGATTCGATCCACGGCATGCTGCTGGCTCTCGGCAGCGCGTAATCCATAAGTTCGCCGGTCACCAATTGGCCAGAGTCGTCATAGACGGCCTGCTCCCACAGCGCTTGGCCCAAGCCTTGCGCTACTCCGCCGTGCACTTGCCCGTCCACGATCAGCGGATTGATGATCTTGCCGCAATCGTCCACGCAGACGTAGCGTTTCAAATCGATAGCGCCGGTGTCCGGATCCACTTCGGTCACCACGATGTGCGCGCCGAAGGGGAAGGTGAAGTTCGGTGGCTCCCAGAAATTGGTTGCAACCAGGCCCGGTGTTTCGCCGGGTGGCAATTTCATGGCTCGATAGGATGCCGCCGCGATTTCCGCCAGCGTGATGGATTTCCCAGTCTTTTTGTCCTCGCATACGCCGTCGTGGAAAGCAACATCTTCGCTTCCCAGCAGCATCGCGCCATATTTCTTGATTTTTTCCTTCAGCTCCTGCAGGGCGTAGTACATGGCTGTGCCGCCGATAGCAGTGCCGCGGCTTCCAAATGTCCCGATTCCATATTGGACGATGGCCGTATCGCCGTGCAGCACCAGAACGTCGTCAATACCGACGCCCAATTCGTCGGCCGCTATCTGCGCGAAGGTGGTTTCCTCGCCTTGGCCGTGCGGCGAACAGCCGGTCATCACTGTTACCTTGCCGGAGGGTTCAATTTTCACGGTCGCGCTTTCCCAACCACCGGCTGGAGTGGCGGGCGAGGGACCGATGGCGCAGATCTCGCCGTAGGTGGAAATGCCGATACCCATCAGCCGTCCTTCGGCGCGGACCTTCTTCTGCTCATCGCGCAGCTTCTTGTATCCAATAGTGTCCAGCGCTTTTTCGAGCGGCGCCGCATAGTTGCCGCTGTCGTAGGTGAGACCGGTTGCGGTGGCGTAGGGAAACGATTCTTTGCCCACGAAATTCTTGAGCCGGATTTCCACCGGATCCATTTTGAGTTCAGCCGCCAGAATATCCACCATGCGCTCGATCCCGTGCGTCGCTTCAGGACGCCCCGCGCCGCGATAAGCGTCGGTGGGCACGGCATTGGTGAAGACCCCGACAATATCGGCACGGATGTTCTGGCACTTGTACAATCCCGGCATCATCAGCACGGAAAGCGTCGGGATGGCGGGCGTCAGCAACTGATGATACGCACCCAGATCCTGAATCAACTTCAGCTTGATCCCCAGGATAGTTCCATCGCGCTGGGCGGCCACTTCGTAATAATCCACGTGGCCGCGGCCGTGAATTGTGCAGGTAAAGTTTTCGCGCCGGCCTTCGATCCATTTCACGGGCTTCCCGGTCTTCATCGCCACGAAGCCCATCAGAGCTTCTTCGGCGTAGACGTTCAGCTTGCTGCCGAATCCGCCGCCCACTTCAGGTGTCACCACCCGCAGCCGGTTTTCTTCCAGGCCCAGCATCATGGCCAGCAGCGTTCTGAGGAGGTGCGGAATCTGCGTGGAGGAGTGCAGCGTCAGTGACCGGTCGCCCGCGTGCCACTCTGCTACAACTCCACGCGTTTCCATGGCTGTTGGAATCAGCCGCTGGCTGGTGATGCGCTGCTTAACGACTACCTCGGCTTCGGCGAAGGCTTTATCCACGTCGCCGCCTTCCTGGTGATAATTGAATGCCGTGTTGTCGGGCCATTCCGGATGCACCGCGGGAGCGCCAGGTGCAATGGCCTTCTCGACGTCCGTTACCGTGTCAAGCGGTTCATATTCCACTTCCACCAGATCCGCCGCGTCGCGCGCGATATAACGATCTGTTGCGACCACAACCGCAACAGGATGTCCGACGAAATAAACGCGGTCGATAGCCAGCACGTAGTGATGCGGAACGCGCAGGCCGGGAAGCGACGCTCCGCAGGGCACCGGGCCCACCTTCTCCGTATCTTTCCCGATGAACACGGCCACCACGCCCGGAAGATCCGTAGCGGGCTTCACATTGATGGATTTGATTTTGGCCGCTCCATGCGGGCTGCGCACGATGCAGGCGTGATGCATGCCTGGCATCTGAATGTCGTCGACATAGGTGGCCGTTCCGGTGATGAGGCGTGGATCCTCGCGCCTGCGGATCCGTTTGCCCACCAGCGTCTCGGTTTTAGTAATGGTTGTGGCCATATCAGTCTCCCGGGTTCTATGCCTTCGCCGCGGCGGCTTTTACCGCGTTCACAATGTGCTGATAGCCGGTGCAACGGCACAAATTTCCCTCGAGGCCATGCCGGATTTCCTGTTCGGTGGCGTGCGGATTCCGCTCGACGATTTGTTTGGAGGTCATGATCATGCCAGGCGTACAGAAACCACACTGCAGCGCGTGCTCATTCCAGAAGGCCTCCTGCATGGGATCCAGCTTCCCGTCCGCGCCCAGGCCTTCGATGGTCAGCACCTCGCGCCCGTCCGCTTGAACGGCGAACATAGCGCAGCTTTTCACCGCTTTGCCGTCCACATGTACAGTGCAGGCGCCGCATATCGATGTCTCGCAGCCGATGTGCGGTCCGGTTAAGGCGGCCACTTCCCGCAGGTAGTGGATCAGCAGCATACGCGGCTCGACCGTGTCGGTCCGCTTCTTTCCGTTGATGGTGAGGGTGATATTTCGTGTCATGGCGTGAGTACCAGCGGATATGAAGATATCACAACTCAGTTGAGTTCCGCGTAGCCTACGGCGGACACCTTTTCGCCATGTCCTCGTAACAATCAACCTCGAAAAAACATCCCGAGCGAATTACGGGGTTACACTATTAGCGGTTGTGCGTTTTTCAAAAAAGACTGAGTTAACGCAAGAAGCGTCTCATCAACTGAGACTCTCGAACTGGAGGTTCCCTTGCATCTTGAGAGGCCATGTGCGGCGGGGCATTTACGCCCTTGGCTCCGAGCCTCGATTCAATTACCGTATTAGCAAAAGGCGCTTGAGGACGAAGATTAACTGGAGGTGCATGACTAACCACCCTGGAAATGGACAGGTAAGAAGAGAGAGTCCGTGGGGCCTTGTTCATTCCGTAGCCCACGACGCTCTCCGAGACAAGAAGGCGACCCCTAAGGATCGAATGTGATCAGGGAAATCAAGATCTCCGGATTCAAGAGTTTCGAGAGCGTGGATCTGACTCTGGGCACACTTAACATATTTATCGGCACGAATGCTAGCGGAAAGACAAACTTCTTCGACGCCTTGCGCGTTCTGCAGGGCATCGGGTATGGCTTTACAGTCGATGAAATCTTTAACGGCAAGCCGAGGAGCGCGAACAGCGAGGTTTGGGAACCTATAAGAGGTGGGAGCAGCAATCTAGCATACATAAAGTGGGACCCCGAGCAGGGCAAGGTATCGCGAAAACTCATTCACATCGAAGTGCAATTACGTTCGCCGTTGCTTAACGGAAGGAATCTAAGGTATTCGATTACACTCTCAGCGCGCCGGGGGAGCGTCAGGCAAGAGAGTCTATTCGTTGGGTCCACCCCGATTTTCGATAGTAGTCCGATCGATAACTCGCTAGACTGGCCTAGCTTTACCGTTCGATACTACGCGGGACAGAAGGGTCGTCAGCCTCACGAGTCATTCGAAAAGTCCAGACCGGTTCTTACTCAAATGTTAAAGCATCGGGGCTGCTCGGAGCGTCACATTACACTGATCGAGCATTGCACAGAACTACTCAGCAATATACAAAAGCTAGACCCTTCGCCTGCTGTTCTGCGCGAATACGCTAAAGCGCCTTTCGTGAAACGGATGGGCGAGAGAGGAGAAAATTTCGCGGCCCTTGTCAACGCCATTCTCAGCAATGAGAAGACCGCGGCGGCCTATACGTCCTGGCTGAAGCAGCTTACGCCAACTGAGATGGATGAAATTTCAATCCTAACGGGCGCCCTCCAGGAGCCGTTGTTTGCCCTGAAAAATCGCGGCGAAATTTTTCCTGCGCCTGTCCTTTCGGACGGCACTCTGCGGTTTGCAGCGATCGCCGCAGCATTCTTTCAGCCAGATGTGCCTGAAGGATTGATGATCGAAGAGATTGAGAACGGTATACATCCTACACGACTGCGGCTGCTGGTGGAACTTCTCAAGTCTCAAAGTGGACAATCGGTTCCGCAAGCTATGGTCACGACACATTCTCCGATTGTTCTTGCCTGGCTTAACGAGCGTGACTACTGGAGGACGTTCTTCTGCCGTAAGAACGAGGAAACTGGTGCTACTACCATTCATCCGCTGACGGAGGTGCCGCACTTTCTTGAGCTTGTTGAAAAGCAGCCGATTTCTGAATTGTTCGCAGAGGGGTGGCTGGAAGGCGCCCTGTGAGCTTCAAGGTTATGATCGTGCCAGAAGACCCGACATACAACGGCGCGATTCTTCAGCCGCTGATTTGCCGCATGCTCGCAGAGTGTGGGAAGGGAAACGCCAAGGTTGATGTTTTGGCCAATCCAAAGGCGGCAGGCTTTGAGCACGCCAAGGCGCTCCTGCCGCAGATAGTCGAACGGTACACACATTACGATTTGTTGCTATTCTTGCCCGACGCTGACGGGAACGATCGGAGCCCGGCCTTCACTGGTTTGGAGCGGGAGGCGGCGGTCGCGGGAGTGACCCTCCTCTGCTGTGCTGCGGTGCAGGAGGTTGAGGTCTGGTTATTGGCTGGGCATCCGCAAAAGATAGGTCAGCCGTGGCAGGAGGTGCGCGAAGACGTATCGGTGAAAGAGAATGTCTTTGAGCCCTTCTTAGAGCAATACGGCGATCCTAGGCGACCCGGAGGTGGGCGCGACCTGCTCATGAAGGAGGGGCTCAGGAACTACGACGGCGTCTTACAGCGTTGCCCTGAGTTGGCTACCTTGCAGGCGCGCATCTGCGATGAAGTGGCAAGACAAGCGTTGGCAGCTACCTAGCGGTGTACGGCGCTTCCATCCCCGTTGCGAATACCCGGGCGTGGTAGCCAGAGCGCAAGACTTCCGGGCACCCTTGTGACCGACACGTTTGGGAAGGGTGCGGTGAACCGGTACCATATGAGCCGGAAATCTGTACTGATACCAGCACTTCATGATCTCGCCTCACCGAATTGCAAACGTTCTAGGTGGCTCTCAAGTGCTCGGGTCGCCGCCTAGCGTCGGTGTACGCACTGGATGAAGACGGCTCCGAAGCCAGTCATTTGGGATAAGCGATTGTTCCGCTAACATGAATATCGTGTCTCAATCGGCTCTGCCCATCGAAGTTTCACCCCAGGACGTCAAGCGCCGCCTGGAATCGGGCGAAAGGCTAACCCTGATCGACGTTCGCGAACCCTCCGAATTCGCGCAGGCACGTATTGAGAATGCCGAGCTGGTTCCCATGCGCACCGTCCCGGCTGAGTTGTCACGCCTGGACGCCTGCACTGACGAAGGATCCGTCATCGTTTTCTGCCACCACGGAGTTCGAAGCCTGAACGTGGTCAATTGGCTACGCGAGCAAGGCGTGGACGCCTGCCAGAGTATGGCCGGCGGCATTGATCGCTGGAGTATCGAGATCGATCCATCCGTGCCGCGTTATTCCTGAGACCTTCCGCGCCCATTCGCCACTACATCCGCGATGCGGTTCGCTATTGTGCTGGTTGCGGCGCTGACTCTCGGCTCCCCGCTATCGGGCCAAGTTAATGACGCTCCGGCCTACACGTCCGCCGGAATCGTGAACGCGGCGGACAATCAGGCGGGCCCTCTTGCTCCAAATACCATAGTGTCGCTGTACGGAGTGCGTCTTTCCTATGTAACCGCGGCGATCAACCCTTCAGACATCCGCGGCGGCGTGTTGCCTACGGTCTTGCCAGGAACGGGCGTGCACGTATCCGTTGGAAACCTCGCGGCCAACATCTATTACGTCTCGCCCGGGCAAATCAACTTCCTCGTGCCCGCCATCCTTTTGCCCGGGAAAACCACCCTGCAGGTTGTGCTGGAGGGTCACAGCGGGCCTGCGGTAGATGTCACCCTGGCCGCCGCTTCACCAGCGTTGTTCCAACTGGATGCTCATGACGCGGTTGCGGTGCGTCCGGATGGATCAGTTATTACGGTGCAGGCGCCCGCCAAGCCGGGCGAGATCATTCTTCTTTATGCGACCGGTCTGGGCCAGACTCTACCGCCCATTCCGTACGGTCAGTTATTCAATCAGGCAGCGCCGCTCGAGCAGCTTGCGGATTTTAAACTGGTGTTCGATGGCGTCACGGCGGAAGATGCTGTTGCGTACGCTGGAATCGCGCCCGGCTTTGCAGGTTTGTATCAGATCAATGTAATCGTTCCGAAATCCACTAACGCGAATCCGGAAATTCGAATCGGCTTCGGCAAGCAACTCAGTATGCCAGGAATCCACCTGCCGGTTGAGCCGTAGCTTTCTCTACTTAGTAGCTTCCGCCGGCCCGCCGGTTGATCCTAAATATTCCCGCAGCCAACCAACCCAACGGCGATCCACATCCCGTAGCCGGACTGGATCAGACGGGCTGTGACCGGTCACCGGATACGCGAAAAATTTCGCTGGGACGCCGTTATCTTTCAGAGCATGATACAGCTCGAAGGATTGAGTGATCGGCACCCGGTAATCGCCGGTGTCGGACAAAATGAGTGTGGGAGCTTTGATTTTGCTCGCGTAGGTGATGGGCGATTGCTCCAGGTAGGCCGCCATGTGATCGGCGTTTACATATGGCGAGCCTCCAAAGGCCGCGCCTCTCCGTACGTTCGCATCTCCCAGGTTGTATTGATCTAACCAATTGGTAACGGCGGCTCCGGCGATAGCAACTTTCCAGACCGGGAAGTGACCCAGCAGCCAGGTGGTCATATATCCGCCATACGACCAGCCGGAAACTGCCATGCGGGTTTCATCCACGAAACCACGTTTCTTGAGCAACTCTACTCCCGACATGACATCGCGGCCCGGACCATCGCCCGAGTCGTTCCAGATGGCGGCTTGAAACGCGTTGCCAAGATTGTCGCTGCCACGATAGTTCGGCTCGAAGATCACCCATCCGTTAGCGGCCAGCATTTGCGAGCGCGACGAAAAAACTTCTTTGGATGCCGATCGAGGACCGCCATGAACGTAAAGCACCAGCGGATACTTGCGGCCCATTGTAAAGTCCGGAGGGTATGTCACCACTCCATCCATATGGAATCCGTCGGGGCCGTCCCATTCGATGGTCTCGGTTTTGCCGAGTTCGAGGGCCGCTACTTCCTGATTGAAATCCGTGAGCCGCTTTGCCGGGCCGGTAGCCGATGCCAGATAGTACAGCTCCCCAGGATGCTGCGGCTCGCTGCCGGCGAATGCGATTTCGCCGCGTGGACCCACCGCGACATCCACCCAAAATGCGGAATTGGGACAGGCTTTGCCGAGCGGTACGCGCTGTGCTGCGCCGCCATCCAACGGTTGAATCCACAGACCTACCGTGGTCCCATCGTTTGCGCCCACCAGCAGCGATTTGCTGTCCGGCGTCCAAATAGCCCGCTGGATATTGCGATCGATAGCATGCGTCGCATTGGTGCCTTCACCGCCTGCCGCTGGAATCCAGTAGACCTCGTTCACATTCTTGGTTTCTCCGTCGCGTGGGAACCAGTAGACGATGCGCGCGCCATCTGGAGAGAACAGCGGATACCCCTCATGCTTGGTCCGGCCTGTCAGCGCGTGAAATTGTCCGCTTTCGACGTCGAGAATCTGCAGGGTGCTGCGATCGCTGTCGCCGGAATGGGGCGTCTCTACTCGGACAAACGCAATGGACCGGCCGTCGGGCGACCACGCAATCGGCGAAGCCGGCGAACTCGGTGGATGGCTGGTGGGCACCGTCCATGCACCGGAAGTGAGGCGGCGCGGCTCGCCTCCCTCCGACGGCAGCAGCCACAAATGCGTCGGCAGGGCGGCTTCCTTCACCAGGAAATCGTCGTTGCCAACTTCGAATGAATCGTTGAATTTTTCCTCGCCCGTCCTCTTGGGAGCTTCATCGGCGGCTGCAAATGCGATCATCTTCCCATCCGGGCGCCATGCAAATTGTTGAACCCCGGTGGTTGACTTGGTGATCTGAACCGCATCGCCACCCGTCATCGGCATCACGAAAATCTGCGGCTTGGCGCTCGCGCCTGTGGCCAGAAACGCCAGCCGATCGCCAGAGGCTGACCAGCGCGGTGAGCTAATCGCCCGCCGGTCGTGAGTGAGAGTCCGCCGCCGGCCATCCGCCACGTCCACCAGCACCAGGTCCGCATCGTAGCGATCCTCGGCGAAATTGGGCTGCGAAACCACGATCACGATAGACTTCCCGTCCGGTGAGATCTGCGGATCCGCCACGCGCCGGATCTTATCCAAATGGGCGATGTCGAAGCGGCTGGCCGCGGATGCCGGCAGGCACAAAAATAGTACGCAAGCGATGCTGACGAATACTTTCATCGTCCCTCCCATTAGGATTAATGATAAGCCTTAAGCGCGCGGCCGGTAAATCGCGGTGTGCCGGACGGTTTGCACCAGCCGCGTGGTATTCGCGATTAACATCACGTCTACCACCACAAACTCGTGGCCTTTCTTATCGAACCTGTCGTGGATGACGCCGCGCGCAGAAATCTCATCGCCAGGCTGTGCGGCGCTCCAGTTGGTGACCTCGCTCGCCGCGTGGATCCACGGGCCGAGTTTGAAGTTGCGCATCAAGATATGGTTCGAGAAGAGCAACAATCGATTCGGCTCAGCAGTATCGATCTTTTCGGCCACCGATCCGAGTGGCGTGCCAGATATGAGATTGTCGAGCTCCGGAACCGGGCGCTCCCGAGGAAGTGCGTGTTCCAGATACCAGCCGGGCTCCGTGGCATCGGCCGCTGTGATCTTTGCGATTCCTTTTGCGCAAACCGAACCATCTTCGCGCTCGGCCGCCACGTGGATGGCTCCGTCATCGGCGGCCTCGGCCCGTACGATCACCGCCTCGCCGTCATAGAACGGTTCCAGAAATCGAACTGACATCGATCCATGCTCCAGCCACTCGGGAGCGTGCTCCACAATTGGTGCCATCATGTAGCCGTAGACTGTGACGCCGGGGACCAGTCCGCCCCGAAAACCGTATCGAGCGGCTACGCCATCGTCATGCATCTTGTTCTCGGAATCGGGCGCTGTATTGACAGCGCGGACACGATAAAGCGGCAGCGGACGGCTCACACTGCAGTGGTTTCCGCCACGCGTTCGGCGTACGTACGATCCACGTAGTTGTTGAGGATCTGGATGAACTCGGCCACAATGTGATCGCCGCGTAACGTGGTGGAGAGCCTGCCATCCACGTACACCGGCGCCACCGGTTCCTCAAACGTTCCGGGCAGTGAGATGCCGATGTTCGAATGCTTCGATTCGCCGGGGCCGTTCACTACGCAGCCCATCACCGCGACCTTCATCTCTTCCACTCCGGTGTAGCGGCCTTTCCACGCCGGCATCTGCTCGCGAAGATAGGTCTGGATTTGGTCCGCCATATCCTGAAAGAACGTACTAGTGGTCCGGCCGCAGCCCGGGCAGGCCGTAACCTGAGGAGTGAAGCTGCGCAGTTCCAGCGCCTGCAGAATCTGCTGGCACACGATCACTTCATCGGTGCGGTCGCCGTTGGGTAGCGGCGTCAAGGACGCTCGAATCGTATCGCCGATCCCTTCCTGCAGCAGCACCGCGAGCGCACCGGTGGTAGCCACGATGCCCTTCGATCCGAGACCCGCTTCCGTGAGGCCCAAGTGCAGCGCGTAATCGCATTGAGCGGCCAGTTTCCGGTAGACCGCGATCAGATCCTGCACGCCGCTCACCTTGGCGCTCAAGATAATCCTGTCGCGCCCGAGTCCATGGCGTTCAGCGGCTTCAGCTGAAGCGAGCGCGCTCCGGACGATCGCGTTCATGGTCACTTCCTTGGCGTCCAGCGGCTCAGGGAGGCGCGAATTTTCATCCATCATCTGCGTGAGTAGCGCTTGATCGAGCGAGCCCCAGTTGACGCCGATCCGGACCGGGCGATCATACTCAATGGCGGCCTCGATCATGACGCGGAAATTATCGTCATGCTTCTTGCCGATGTTAACGTTGCCGGGATTAATTCGATACTTGGCTAGCGCTTTTGCGCAGGCGGGATATTTCTTGAGTAGGATATGGCCGTTGTAATGGAAATCGCCAATGATGGGTACCCGAACGCCGAATTTATCGAGTGTTTCGACAATCTTCGGAACGGCCTGCGCGGCGGCTTCGGTGTTCACCGTCACGCGGACCAGCTCGGAGCCGGCTTGCGCCAGCGCCATGGTCTGATTCACCGTGGACATGACATCCGCCGTGTCCGTATTCGTCATGGACTGCACCACGATCGGATGATTCCCACCCACCGTTACATTGCCAATCCGGACCGGCACCGAGACGCGGCGCTGTTGAACTGCCATCCCACCTCCGTTGAATTTTCATTGTAGCAACGGGCTATTGCCGGCGTGTGATGCCAGCTGCCGGAAATCCGATGCGCGGCTTTGCCTTGGTGGGTGCTTCTATCAAGTTTTTCACAATCGAATAGACGGCCCCCAGTTTGTCGCCGTGCTCTTTCTGCTGGCGCTGGAGATCCTCGATTTTGCGGGCGAGATCCTTGTGCGTCGCCAGTGATTCCCTGAGCGCGATGAACGCGCGGATGATCCGCAGATTTACCTGAACCGCGTGCTTGCTGTTCAACACGGACGATAGCATCGCCACGCCGTGTTCGGTGAAGGCAAAAGGCTGGTACCGGCGTCCGCCCCAACTTGAGGTACCAATCTGGCACCTCAAGTTTTCAAGCTCAGCCTTCGTGAGCAGAAACATAAAGTCGTCAGGAAAGCGATCCGGATGGCGGCGGACCGCCCTATTGAGGGTTTTGGTTTCCACTTGATAGAGGGACGCCAGATCGGCGTCTAGCATGACCTTTTCGCCGCGGATTAAGCAAATGCGGCGCTCGATTCCCTCTACGGGAGCAGGTAGACGCCTTCTCATTTAAATGTGGTGGCCATTCCTTTGATAGAATCTCACCAAAGAATATGAATCGTACCCGCTTCTGGCTTATAACCAGCTTCCTGATAACACTTTCGCTCGGTTTCGTTCTCACCCGCGGCGATGCCCAGCCCAACACCGTCAAACAGATCGCTCCGGGCGTCTGGTTCCGCGAAGGTGATATCGAGCATGCCGGCCACTGCAACAACGCCATCATCGAGATGAAGGATTATCTCATCATCGTCGACGCTAATTTCCCCAGCGGCGCGCGGGCTGTGCTGGCGGACGCGAAGAAGGTTTCCTCTAAGCCCGTCAAGTACGTTTTCGACACGCACCATCACGGGGATCATGCCTACGGGAATGCGGTCTGGACGAAAATCGGCGCGGTCACCATCGCCTACCAAGGCGTGGCCGATGAGATGAAGCGCTACGAGCCGAAGCGCTGGCAAGCGACCGCCAAGGAGCGCAAGGATGTCGCCGAGATGAATTCGGATCATCCCGAGCCGCCCCAGCAAACCTTCACGGATAGCCCGCACGTAATCACCGACGGCGCCCGCCGCGTGGAGTTCCGCTTCTTTGGGTGGGCCCACACACGCGGCGACGGCTTCGTGTATCTGCCCAAGGAACGCGTGCTATGCACTGGCGACGCGGTGGTAAACGGCCCGTACAACTTTACAAGCGATGGCAACATCGGCAACTGGCCCAAGGTGGTGGAAGCTGCCATGAAGCTGGATGTGGAGCATGTTCTGCCCGGGCATGGTCCTGCCGGCGGCAAGGACGTCATGGCCGGACAGCGGGCGTTCATGTTGGAACTGCACAAAGCTGTCACCGCGGCCATCCAAGCAGGCCAGAAACTCGACGATGTGGTGCAGACCAAGGGCGACAAATCCACCACCACCGTTCAACTCTCGGCCGCTGTCAAGAATTGGGTGGGCGACGGGTTTCCGGGTCAGGTTAAGGACGCTTACAACGAAATCGCAAGTAAGAAACCGGTCGGCGATTTGCCGCACTAAACGGACACAGAATCCAGAAGCCAGAATTTAGAATCCTGAAGAAAAAGTGGCGCTGGGCGCCGTTCCTGCTTCTGACTCCTGTATTCTGACTTCTGGATTCTTCTTTGCCTG
This sequence comes from Bryobacteraceae bacterium, assembly GCA_036008345.1. Classification (GTDB taxonomy): domain Bacteria; phylum Acidobacteriota; class Terriglobia; order Bryobacterales; family Bryobacteraceae; genus Palsa-89. Next base: position 1,515 of record DASYNU010000277.1, on the reverse strand, counting down.
ACCTACGGCTGCACTGCCGGCAGTGTACTGGATCCCGACGTGTTCAAGCACGTCGGATGCCCGAACCCTCCGGCGCTGATCCCAGTGCCACCATTCGGATTCGCAGTGATGTCGAAAATGATGTTGTCGGGACGCGCGGCATCTCCGGAAACCCCGCCGACTCCGGACAGGTGATCCAACCCCAGATTGTTGCGAACGCGCCACGCAATATTGTGGTCGGCGCAGCTGGTGTCACCGCTCACTCCCACGGCCCCAACGATCACCTTGCCAGGTCCGTATAGTGCTAGCCCGCCTCCGAATACATTCACCCCGCCAATCTTCTGTCCCACCATCGGATCGAACGGCGTGCCGTATTGTGACGACGGTCCGCCATACGCGGCGCCCGTGTCGACGGGATTGCTTTCTTGTAGACCAAAGAGGCTGCCGCCCGGCTGCACCGCAGAATACAGATTCGCAGTGGACAAAGCCAAACCGTGAGGCTGTCCCGAGCCACCGCTGCTGGACGAAGAATCCAGGCTGAATGCGTTCGCCGTGTTGGCCTTTTGAGCGGAGATAACGCGGCTGCCCGGCCACTGCGCCCCGCGGTTTACTCCAGTGAATGCTACCGCGCAAACCACCCCGTCCCGATCCACGACGGTGCCCCACATCTGGTTATTTAGCCCGCTAGCCTCGGTAGCGGTGGCTGCCGCCAGCGCGGCTTTCAGCGCGCTGTAGTTGGGGAGATTCCTGCAATTGTTGTTCCCGAAATCCTGGGCGCTGAGCAGGGCCATGGAACAAGCGAGCGCCGCCGTCAACGTGGCGGATTGGTAAAGTGAGCATTTCTTTAGCATCGGTACTCCTTTCAGGCTTCCGATTATACTGTGCTGCAGGGATTTTGTTCACGAAATAAATTACTTAGTTCTTGCTCCTCGGCGTAGGATCAGCCGGGACCTCGCTCCACGAAGTATAATAGTGAGCGGAGCCCCTCATTTAATGATCCGAAGCTTAGCGCGCCTCAGCGCACATATTCAGATGCTGCCCGTCCTCGAAAGCGGCGAGGAAACCCTGGTGGGCGGGCAGGCCGTCATGGAAGGCGTGATGATGCGCGCCCCGCACAGCTATTGCGTCGCGGTGCGTAAACCGAATGGCGAAATCGTCACCGAACAGAGCCCGCTCCCGCGAATTTCGGAAAAATATCCGATCTTCAAACTCCCGATCTTGCGGGGCCTGGGGACGCTCGGCCACGCGATGACATTAGGCGTCAAGGCGCTGCAATTTTCGGCCAACGTCGCGCTCGGTGAAGAAGCAGCCAAACAGTCCGAGAAATCACCAGACGCAAAGCCGCCGGAGTTAAATGGCTGGATGCTGGCCGCGCCGATGCTGTTTTCACTGGTGTTTTTCCTGTTCATGTACAAGTTCGTGCCGCTGTTCCTGGCCACCCAGCTCGGCAAGGCGGTTCCCTCGCTCCACGGCCGGTTCGCTGTGAACATGATGGACGGCGTCATCCGCCTCGTCATTTTCCTTGGATTCTTATTT
>DASYNU010000276.1:0-13107 GCA_036008345.1 Bryobacteraceae bacterium | reverse complement strand
ACTTGTTAAACTTGTGGTTGAAGTGCAACGTTTCTACTTCGACCACAACGCCACCACGCCGGTATCTCCAGCGGTACTCGAAGTGCTGGTTCCAGCGCTACTTGAAGTGTATGGCAACGCGTCCAGTATCCACCAGCATGGCCAACTGGCCAAGCAAAAGCTTGAGATAGCACGCCGTCAGGTAGCCGGGATGATTGGCTGCGACGCCAAAGATCTGGTCTTTTTGAGCGGTGGTACCGAGGCCGACAATCTGGCGATTTTGGGAACCGTCCGAGTGAGTGCAGCCGCGCGGAAACACGTGGTTACTACCACTATTGAGCATCCAGCAGTGCTGAATCCGTGCCGGCAACTGGAGCGCGAAGGCGTGGAAGTGACCTACGTTCGCGTAGGATCAGACGGTGTTGTCGATCCCGCCGATACTCGCCGCGCGTTGCGCCCTGAAACGATTTTGATTTCCGTGATGCACGCGAATAACGAACTGGGCACCATCCAACCCATCCACGAAATAGCGGCCCTTGCGCGCGAGGCCGGCGTCCTGTTTCACGCCGACGGCGTACAGGCTGCTGGAAAAATTCCCGTGGATGTAAAAGCGCTGGGAGTGGACCTGTATTCCATCAGCGGCCACAAACTCTATTCACCAAAAGGTATTGGCGCGCTCTACGTCAAGCATGGAACCCGCCTCGCGTCCATTCAATTCGGTGGACGGCATGAGCGGGAACGGCGTCCCGGTACCGAAAATGTTCCCGGCGCAATAGCGCTGGGGCAAGCGGCCGCAGCCGCGATTGAGGATCTTGCGAGCGAGACGGCACGGTTACGCGCGCTGCGCGATCGATTGGAAGCGGGCATTTTGGATCGAGTGCCTGCGTCCGGTGTCAATGCCGGACGTTCCCCACGCACGCCCAATACATCGAACATTTTCTTCGACGGCCTGGAAGGCGAGGCGCTGGTGATTTCACTCGACCTCAAGGGATTCGCCGTATCCAGCGGATCCGCGTGTTCCAGCGGCGCCGTGGAACCGTCGCACGTGTTGCTGGCGATCGGACTGTCGCGAGAGCGCGCGCGAGCCAGTCTACGATTCTCGCTGGGACATTCGAATACAGAAGAGCAAGTGGATGCTTTAATTGACGCAGTCGTTGAATCCACGGCTCATTTACGAAAGCTGTCGCCCACTTATACTGCCAGTGTCTAATCATCCAATCGAGAATCCGGGAACCACTGCTGTCGCCATGTCGGGTGGCGTGGATAGCTCGGTCGTCGCAGGAATGCTGCATCGCAACGGGCAACGCGTGGTCGGCTTGACCATGCAGCTTTGGAACCAGCGGCGTCTGCCGGAATTGACTCCCGCGAGCGGACCCACGGGCCGTTGCTGCTCGCTCGACGATGTGTACGATGCGCGCTTCGTTGCCCAGCAACTGGGCATTCCTTACTACGTCATCAACTTCGAGGATCGCTTTGAAGATCAGGTGGTAAAACCATTTATAAGCGAGTACTTAGCCGGACGCACGCCTATCCCCTGCACGCTCTGTAATAACTTCATCAAGTTCGACCAGTTTCTGGAAATGGCCTCCGGTGTTGGCGCCGAGCGCATCGCCACCGGCCACTATGCGCGCCTCGGCCAGGACGAAATAACCGGCCGCTACCAATTGCGGACGAGTGTGGATCGCGCTAAGGACCAGACTTATTTCCTGTTCGGCCTGAAGCAGGATCAGCTGGCGCGGACGCAGTTTCCTTTAGGCGAATACACCAAGCCGCAGGTGCGCGAGCTGGCGCGCGAACTGGGTCTGCCGGTGGCTGAAAAGCCGGATAGCCAGGAGATTTGTTTCGTCCCCAATGGGGATTATGCCGCGTTCATCGACGGATACTTTCGGGAGCAAGGAATCCCGCAGGGCGAAACTCAGGGCGAGATCGTGGATACCGATGGTCGCGTTTTGGGCGAGCATGCCGGCGTGCATCATTTCACCGTGGGCCAACGGCGTGGCTTGCGCATCGCCGCGCGGGAGCCTTTGTACGTGATCTCCACCGAGCCTGCATCACATCGCGTAATCGTCGGAGGCAATGACCATCTGCTGCGCGCAAAGTTGATGGTTAAGGAAGTGAACTGGATCTCCATCGCGCCGATTGTCGCGCCCATGCGCGCTCACGTCCGGATTCGCAACAAACATTTGCCGGCTCCCGCCGTTATCTCTCCCACGTCCGATCCCGCCCGCGTGGAAGTGCATTTTGACGAGCCGCAGCGCGCCGTCACGCCCGGACAAGGCGCTGTGTTCTACTCAGGCGAAATGGTGCTGGGCGGCGGGTGGATAGAATAACGTCTATCCAATACCTCATTGCCAGTTTCGTGTTGTGGTCCCTGGCTCATGCCCCGCCAGGATTAGCCCGGCTCTACGCCAAGTTTATGGACCTGGCCTTGCCGCGTCTACGGCGAGTGGCCATGCGAAACCTGGAATTGGCGTATCCCGATAAAACAACGGCTGAACGAAAGGCCATCGTGGACGAGGTTTTCCGGTCCATTGCCCGGCTGCTCTACGCGTTCGCGCGCTTCCCGCGGATCAATCGCGAGAACATTTCGCAATGGATTCGTTACGAGGGGCTGGAGCATTTCGTTGACGCCAAAAAGCGCGGCCGCGGCGTTCTGTTCGCCACCGCGCACCTGGGTAATTGGGAGCTCAGCGCTTTCGCCCACGGCCTGATGGCGGAGCCGATGAACGTAGTAATCCGGCCGCTGGACAATCCGGCCGCCGACCGCCTGGTGGAACAGCGGCGGCAGCTATCCGGCAACCGGCTGATCGAGAAATGGGATGGCGCCCGAGCCATCCTGCGCGCTTTGCAGCAGAACGAAGCCGTCGGCATCCTGATGGATCAGAACACATCACTCCAAGAAGGCGTGTTCGTAAATTTCTTCGGCATTCCCGCGTGTGCCAACACCGCCTTCGCCAAGATCGCGCATCGCACAGGCGCGGCAGTGATCCCCGGCTTCGCGTTGTGGCTGGAAAACGAAAAACGCTACGTCCTTCGCTTCTATCCACCTGTCGAAATCACGGGCGATGCAGCTCAGGACACCCAACGCCTGCACCGAATCCTGGAACAAGTGATCCGCGAGTTCCCCGGCCAATGGCTATGGATTCACCGCCGCTGGAAAACCCGCCCGCCAGGCGATAAATCAATATACGAGTGATACATCACATAAGACCCGTATCCAATTGATTCATTTGCGTTCATTCGCGTTAATTTGCGGCCTATCAGAAGCGGCTTTGGCCCGTTTCTCCATCACCGCCGCTTCCGCCGGACGATGCATCCTACGCAGCACCTCGGCATACTCGCGCAACACCGGAGCCGGGTCGCCGACGGGAATTCCGACCATCCTTTTATAGTCCGCCGCGGCATCCCGATCGTTCTTCAAACCCACTTCCACCAGCGCCAGATTGTGCAGGCTGGCGGCATCTTCTGTATCCCGGATCTCGAGCGCCCGCTTGTAGAGTTGTTCCGCTTCCTGGTAACGCTGCTGCATGGCGTAAACCACGGCCAGGTTATCCAGGCTAGTGGCCACCACGGGATGGTTCGGCCCCAGCAGTGTCATCCAGATCCCGAGCGAACGCTCGTACAAAGGCTGCGCGTCGGCAAAGCGTTTCTGCGCGTAGTAAAGCGACGCCAGACTATCGAGCGAACTCGCTACTTCCGGATGCACCGGCCCGGACGCAATATCGCGAATGATGAGCGACCGCCGTAGCAACGGCTCCGCCTGCGGAAACTTGGTCTGTTCGCGATAAGTGGACGCAAGATTGTCGAGCGCCGGACACAAGCGCGGATCGGCGGGTCCATAGTTGGTCTCGATAATCTGGAGCGCGCGCGTGTATAAAGGCTCGGCTTCGAGCAATTTGTGCTCAACCAGAAACAACCGCGCGAGCGTGCTGTATTCGGTCGCGACTTCGGGACTGTCCGGCCCTTGAGCGGCTTCGCGGATGGCGATGGCGCGAGCGAGCAACCCCTCGGCCTCATCGAGTTTGTGAAGCAACTGATCGATACGCGCCAGATTCTCGAGGGTAGGAACCAGGTCCATACTTCCCTTCCCCGAGGCAGCTTCCCGCAGTTCGAGGGCGTGCCGGTACAGCTCGGCAGCTTCGATATATTTCGCCTGGCCGCGATAAACGTGAGCCAGCTCGTCCAGGATTTCGAGCGAATCGGGTGTTTCGGCCAACCGGCTCTTGAGGACCGGCTCCAGGTCGCTGTAGTGGATGTCCCAAGTGTTCTCGAGGGTCGGAAGGTCCTTGTTCAGCGGCAGCATCTTGTCCTGCGCAGGCGCTAAGGACAAGCAGAAAAACGAGGTAAAGACAGCGAGTTGCTTCAAGCGTCCTCCTGGATCGGTGTATTTGAGTGTAACTTAGAGATTAGACGCCGCATCGTTCCCTTCAGGATCATGGAAGACAAAATTTCCCGGCGCCACTTGCTGGGTTCGTTTCTATTAGCCCGCCAGTTGCTTCGAGCTCAACAGGACAGTACGTTCTCCGCCGACGTAAACGTCGTGAACGTATTCGCCACGGTCCGGGACAAGAAAGGCCAGATTGTCCGCAATCTCACGAAGGACGATTTCACGCTGGCCGAGGACAGCCGGCCGCAGACCATCCGCTATTTTTCCCAGGAGTCCGGGCTGCCCCTGACGCTCGGATTGTTAGTGGATACCAGCATGAGCCAACGTCGGGTGCTGGGCAAGGAACGCGACGCCAGCTATCGTTTCTTGGATCAAGTACTGCGCGAAGACAAAGACAAGGCTTTTCTGATCCATTTCGATCGGGAGGTGGAGCTGCTGCAGGATCTGACATCATCCCGGAAAAAGCTGGAAGAGTCGCTGGGGCAGATGGAGACGCCCGAGCAGGAACGCCAATCCGGTGGTGGCGGATATGGGGGTGGGGGTGGTTACGGTGGAAGCGGAAGGCGGCATGGCGGAGGGCATCACGGCGGCGGAACTTCGTTGTACGACTCAGTGCTGTTAGCGTCCGACGAATTAATGAAAAAGCAGAGCGGCCGGAAGGCGTTGATCGCTCTGACCGACGGCGTCGACAACGGCAGCAAGGTCACCCTGACAAGCGCTATCGAATCCGCCCAGCGAGCCGATACATTGGTTTACTCAATTCTCTTCGCCGACCCGGACGCCTATGGAGCCATGGGCCATGGCGGTTATGGTGGAGGCCGCAGGGGTGGTGGGCACGGCGGATCGCGTACCGATGGCAAGCCGATTCTCCAGCGGCTTTCGCGCGAAACTGGTGGAGGATTCTTCGAAGTCTCAAAGAAACTGCCGATCGAGAAAATCTACGATCAGATTGAAGAAGAGCTCCGCAACCAATACAGCATCGGATACACTTCCGACCATCCGGACACCGCGGGAGAGTATCACAAGATCCAGCTCACAGCTAAAAAGAACGAGCTATTGGTTCAGACCCGCGACGGTTATTACGCGAGAGGAAAAACTTAGCAACCCGGCAGCGCAAGTGGAGCAGCGCCATGCGCTGCTTATGCGCTCACCTACCCGGCTTAGGGGAGCGGCGCACAAGTGGCGGCCTGCTCAGCCACGCTGACCGAGTGGCGCATAATCCGCTCCAAGTGCCTGGCGATCAGCAATAAAGTTACGTAGAGCGCGCCGTCTCCTGGCGTGACCATCAGCTTCGACAATTTCTCGTAAAGGTTCTGCAGCTCGGCGCGAACCGCGGTTTCTCTAGGCCGCACCGAGAGAGCCAGCTCGCGATCCTCCTTGCGCCAACTGTCGATCGCCACCGACAGCATCTCTCCGATCTTGGCGCCAGTATCCGAAACCTGGACCAAGACCTGGGACATCGGCCGGCGCGTCATCTCCAGATTGAGCGACGCGATCTCATTGGCGTAGTCGGCGATCAACTCCAGATCCACAATCGCATCCAGGATCGCTGTCACCAGGCGGGCGTCGCGCGCCACCGGAGATTGAAGAGTAATCAGGCTCAAACACTCTTCATGAATCATTCGATTCTGATGATCGGTTTGTGTCTCCAGGTCCTGCGCCCGTTCGGACGACTCACGATCGCACTTCCCGATTCCTCCCAGTGCCTCCGAATAGACGTTGATGGTGGTCTCACCCATCTGGATCAGATGTTGCCGAACTAATTCCAGCTCATCCCGGTAATGAATTCTTGTCATGCTGGCCACCTCCTCCTTGCAATGATAAGCGGTCGCAAATGCCGAATGCATGGACGATTGATGTTAAACTGCCGGTCACATCGCGAATGGCACGGTTCCACATCCTCGATCCGGCCAAATCCATAACCAGCGAGCAAACCCGCGCGGCCGCCGATCTAGTTACTGCTTTGCGCACATAGCTCAAGTAATCCGCGACACCACGCAACGAGAAACGAGAAACGGGTTGTTCTTACTACAATGAAGATGTGAACAAGAATAGTTTCGGTTCGGCATCCACTCTCACCGTAGGCAACCATCAATATCGCTACTACTCGCTTGAAGCCCTGGAAAAAAAGGGCATCGCGAACACCTCCCGGATTCCCAACTCCATCAAGATTTTGATCGAGAACCTGCTGCGCATGGAAGACGGGCGCACCGTAAAGCCGTCGGATATCGAATACGCCGCCCAATGGAAGATCGGCGCGAAGGCGCAGGAAATCAACTTCCGTCCGGCGCGAGTGCTCCTGCAGGATTTCACCGGAGTTCCTTGCGTGGTGGACATCGCCGCCATGCGCGATGCTCTACGCGACATGGGCGCCGATCCCAAACTCGCGAATCCTTTGATTCCGGCTGATTTGGTAATCGATCATTCGGTGCAAGTGGATCAGTTCGGAACGAAAGATTCCTTCAGCATCAACGCGCTGCTTGAATTCCAGCGCAACGGCGAACGTTATGCGTTCTTGCGCTGGGGCCAAAAAGCGTTTCAGGATTTCCGCGTGGTGCCGCCCGACACAGGAATCTGCCATCAGGTGAATCTGGAATATCTGGCGTCAGCCGTTTTCACCGACCGGCGTCATTCGCCCGTGCTGGCGTATCCGGACACTTTGGTCGGCACCGATTCGCATACCACTATGATCAACGGACTCGGCGTGGTCGGTTGGGGCGTGGGCGGAATCGAAGCCGAAGCTTGCATGCTGGGCCAGCCCATCTCGATGTTGCTGCCTGATGTGGTGGGATTCAAATTGAAAGGCCGGTTGCCGGAAGGCTCCACGGCCACCGATCTGGTCCTGACCGTTACGCAGATGCTGCGCAAAAAAGGCGTGGTCGGAAAGTTCGTCGAATTTTATGGAAATGGCGTGGCAGCGCTCAGCCTGGCGGATCGCGCGACCATCGGGAACATGGCGCCCGAATACGGCGCGACCATCGGCTTTTTCCCCATCGATCACCAGACGCTGGATTATCTGCGGCTCACCAATCGCCCGCCCGAATTGGTCGCGTTAGTCGAAACTTATTCGAAGGCCCAGGGCCTGTTCCTGGCGGAAAATTCCCCGGAGCCGGATTATTCGGACACTTTGGAATTGGATCTCTCTGAAGTTGTGCCGTCCCTCGCCGGCCCCAAGCGCCCGCAGGACCGCATCAATCTTCCGGATGTCAAAAAGAACTTTCTTGCGTCGCTCACCGCCGCGCCGCGCACCGCTACCATCGGCGTCAATGGATCGAAGGCCACTATTCAGGATGGTTCGGTGGTAATTGCAGCCATCACTAGTTGCACCAACACGTCGAATCCATCAGTGATGGTCGCCGCGGGATTGCTCGCGAAGAAAGCCGTCGAGAAGGGACTGAAAACTCAGCCCTGGGTGAAGACCAGTCTCGCGCCCGGCTCCAAAGTTGTTACCGATTATCTGGATGACGCGGGCCTGACGCCGTACTTGGAAAAGTTGCAATTCAACCTGGTCGGCTACGGCTGCACCACCTGCATCGGAAACAGCGGCCCGCTGCCGGACGCAGTGGCTGACGCGGTGCAGAAGGAAAAACTGGTAGTCGCCGCGGTGCTAAGCGGGAATCGCAACTTCGAAGGACGCATTAATTCGCTGGTGCGCGCGAATTATCTGGCCTCGCCGCCCTTGGTTGTCGCCTACGCATTAGCCGGCCGCGTCGATATCGATTTGCAGCACGATCCCATCGGCGCGGATCGATCCGGAAACAATGTTTATCTCAAAGACATTTGGCCCAGCCCCGAAGAAGTGAACGCGGTGGTGAAGCGTTCGGTCCGCAGCGAGATGTTCCACAAAGAGTATTCGGAAGTTTTTGAGGGCGACCAGCGCTGGAATACCGTCCAGGTTCCAGCCGGCGATTTATACGAATGGAACGACACTTCAACGTACATCCGGAAGCCGCCCTACTTCGAGAACATGGCCGATCCTGCCACTTCCGTTCGGGATCTAACCGGCCTGAGCGTGCTGGCGCTGCTCGGTGATTCAGTCACAACCGACCACATCTCGCCGGCCGGTTCGATTCCAGCAGACAGCCCGGCTGGGAAATTTCTGATCGAGCGCGGCGTGAAGGCGGCCGATTTCAACTCCTATGGCGCACGCCGAGGCAATCACGAAGTGATGGTGCGTGGAACCCTTGCGAATATTCGCCTCCGAAACTTGATGGCGCCCGGCACCGAAGGCGGCTGGACCACGCATGTACCGAGTGGCGAGAAGATGTTCATCTACGATGCGTCCGTGCGCTATCAACGCGAGGGCACACCGCTGCTGATTATTGCGGGCAAGGAGTACGGCTCGGGTTCCTCGCGCGATTGGGCCGCGAAAGGCACACTGCTGCTGGGCGTGCGCGCGGTGATCGCCGAAAGCTTCGAGCGCATTCACCGCTCGAACTTGGTCGGGATGGGCGTGCTGCCGGTCCAGTTCCTGCCGGGCCAAAATCGCGAGACGCTGGGGCTGACGGGTTTCGAACGCTACGCGATCGAAGGCATCCCGCAGGCGATTGAGTCCGGATCGAAAGCCCGCGTGCGGGCGGGCGACAAAAACTTTGAAGTTATCGTGAGGATCGATACGCCGATGGAAGCCGAGTACTACAGGAACGGTGGGATACTGCCGTATGTGCTGCGCCAATTAGCCGCGAATGAACGCAAATAAACGCGAATAAGAAATTTGGAATATTTGCGTGCATTCGCGTTCATTCGCGGCCAAAAGCTCACAGCAGCTCAGCCAGCTTTTCCAGCATCTGCTTCGGCCAATCCGCGGGCTTCGATTCGAATCCGAGGCTTTTCTGCTCGATTACGGCGGATTGGTTCACCAACCAATTCATCGGAATTGAGAAAAAATGCCCCGTGATGTCCTCCACATATTTCCGGGCGCCGGTGATCACAGGGAATGTATACTTCCGCGACTTCATGAACGGCTCGATCTCGCCCGGGTTCTCGTCGACATTCAATGTAATTATCTGAATGCCGCCATGGTTCACCGATAGCTCATACAACTTCTGAAGATGCGGGAGCTCTTCCACACACGGGGTGCAGTAGGTGGCCCACACATTCACGAAGGTCCTCTTGCCTTTTAGGCTGGTAAGCGTCCAGCTCTTGCCGAGCAGGTCGTGGAGATTCATTTCCGGGAGAGGTAGGGCAACGCCCTGCCAAGCCCTGTATTCGAGCGCGGCCTGAATGGCAGCAGGTTTCGGAGGAGCGGGACGCGCCGCCAGTGCCTCCCACACTTCTTTGCTTCCCCCAGCTTCCTCCCATAATCCCAACCCGTGCTCAACAACCTCAGGATAGAGATAGGAGACCGAAGCCGATTTGGCGTAAAACCCTGCCGCGTCCAGCTTGTGCCCTTTCGCTTCGGCGATATCGCCGGCGGACTTGAAATATCGCGCTTGGAACAATGTGTAACCGCTGGTCGGATCGTCCTTCTTGGATTGATTGTCTTCGAGCCACTGCCGCATTCTCCAGTGCATGCTTTCGGCTTTGTCGAAATCCTTCAATTGCGCCGAGCCGTCGACGACAGCAATCATCGCATCCCATATCGAAGAATCGAATCCAAACATTCGATGCGCGGCGATCTCGGCGGCATTAGGCGGAGCGGTCAGGTCGCTCATCACCTCCGGACCGAGCAAGATTTCCTGGAGCGCTTCTTCCGCCAGCTTCACGGCATCTTTCAGGCGGACTCCGTTGCGAGCCCACGTTTGGGCAACGCTGAGTTTTCGTGGAATGTAGGTCCAGCCCATTTCTTGTTCAGCGTCGAGCTTGAGAACCTGGTCGCCGACACGCTCCATTTCCTGCTTAGTCCAGCCCGGCGTATGACTGAGCGCATTCAGCCGAGTATCCCACGCATTTACGCTGGTTGGCCATTTCACAACCCATTCTGCGGATTGTTTGGCCAGATCCTGCATTATGATCCGGTGTGCCTCCTGCCCAACGTTGCGACGTACGATATCGTTTGCATCTTCCCAAGCCTTGTATGCCTGCTGAAACTCCTGATCGCTCTCAATTTCGACGATCTTTGCGGCCGAATCCGTCTGTCCACTCAAGTTGTAGCCATCGAAGAGGGCGAGTAGGAATTTGTAATCGTGCGAAAGCGCAAGCGATTCCAGACGCTTCACGTCGGCGGCAACACGCTGGCGTAGCACAGGGTAATCCTCCTTAGGCGTAAGGCGGAACTCAGCGGCCCAAAGCATGCGCCACAGATCCGCATCTCGAGGGTCGTGGCTCACTTCGAGCAGCGGGCGCAGCTCGACGGGCCATTCGGCGGTCACGACTGGATCTTTTACTTTGCTGAAATAACGGAATCCGTCTGTATTGGCGGGACACAGGCCGCGATAGAGGCGCAGGTTCGCGAGTAACTTCGGTTCGTCCAAGAAATTGCGGCTGGAGTAGATCGACGCTAGGGCAGTATAAACCCACGAAAACTTGGGCGCTGCATCGGCCGCCCGGTTCAAATATACAATCCCCTGAGCCGTGTCTTTACCGATGAGAGACCGGCCGTAGAGATATAGAAACCGCGCGTCATCGGGATGCTGCTCGATCTTCTTCTGGAACTCCGGAGCAAGGATTCCAGGCTTTGGGCGAGTGGGCGTAAGGTCGAGCAGGCGCTGATAGAGGAAAAACTCCTCGCGGCCGGCGTCCAGCTGCGCTCGAACCTGAGGCAGCGTCAGGCTGCCGGTTTCGGGCGGTATTTGGCAATCCTGAGCTAAAACAGCCGCGCCAGCGAGCGCAGCCGCGAAAGCCAAGCGGGGAATCACGTTCGCCATATGAGAATTATGACGAAAAAAGGCGGAACCGTGTTGGCCCGACCTGCGGGCATAATTAGCCGCGAATGAACGCAACTGCCCCGAATTTCTTATTTGCGTTCATTCGCGTGCATTCGCGGCTAGAAAGCAAATCAATCCAGCACCCGCACGAACTCGGCGATGATCCTGTATCGTTCCTCATCCGGCTTCAAAAGCCAGGCGTCGTGTGCCGGGTCGTGTGAGGGGTTCAGCGGCTCCAGGCGAATCCAGTTGTGCTGCCATTCTTCGCCTTTCGTTTTTTCGCTCTTGTAACGCTTCACCGCGTAGGCATTGACTTCGCGATCCTCGGCCAGGACCAACCGGCCAGCTCGGCTGCCTACTACCCCAGCGCGGAAAACACACAAGCTTCCATTCGGGATGAGCGGTTCCATGGAATCGCCCACAATCTCGGCCACGAACATGCCGGCGTCCAGATGCTGCATGCCCGGTGGAACCTCTAGCCAGCCTTCTTGCACGATCTCCTCGTTGTCCAGAAACCGCCCGGCCGCGGCCCGCAGCGAATACCAAGGCAGGTGGGTTCGAAACTCCAGCACTTTGCTCTCTACATGCTTGCGGTAAAGCCGATCCACGGCCCGGTCGAAATCTTCCACCAGGACCGTTTCCCGATCCGTGATGCGTAGCGTTCCCGAGAGCGTGTCTTCCAGATACGCGAACAATTTTTCCGATCCCAGCTCGTCCGCTTTCCGCGAAAGATCCTCGGCCAGGGCCTCGAAATAATCCAGCTCGTCTTCCGATACCAGGAATTCCAAATCGCGCCGCAAGCGCAGCCGCAGCGAATCCGCCTGCGTATCCTCTAACAACACACCCAGATTCACCAAACCCTGTCCCGGTAGCTCCGCCTGCAAAATGGAGTACTTGCCAAGGCGAGTTCCGGTAGCAGTAGCGGCAGGCATATCCGTACTTAACTTATCGGATGATTCTGGCCGCAAATGAACGCGAATTAACGCGAATCAAACATTTGCGTTCATTCGCGTTCATCCGCGGCCTAAAATGCTTTTTACGGGGCAAAGGGATAGTACCCCTTCCGGGCCCGTACTTTGACGTTCGCCAGATTAACTCTTACCACGATGTTGCGGAACGGATGCTTCGCATCCACTTCGTCGGGGATGTAGCGCAGAATGTACTGCGTAGTTATTTCGCCGGCCACAGCTTCAATCGCGCGGTACATGCCATTGGCGAGCTGTGATGTGTAGGCTCCTGTTCCCACTTTCAACGCGTAGTTGCCGTCATCCGATGGCTGCGACAGATACCCCGAAACATCCGAGTAAACGCCTTCCAGCGGGTATTCCACCCGGCCGCCCGTCTCCTCGGCCAACCGGGTCAAATTCTTGGCATCCAGGTTGTCGAAACCCCACGCCACCGTACTGACTCCGTAGATGGTCACCAGATTCCGCTGCGCGATCTCAAGCGCCTGGTCGAGCGTCTTCTTGCTGGCGTTGTCGTGACCATCGCCGATGATCACCAGCACGCGCCGCGGCTGGATCGGCTCACCCTCAATCAGCTTCCGGCTGGTGCAGGCCATATAAATTGCGTCGTACAAAGCCGAGCCGCCGCTTGGTTTCAACTTCTCCAGCTTCTGGACCATGGGCTCGGGATCGGTAGTTGTATTCACCGCCAGCTCGGCGTCGTTGGCATAGGCGATCAGATAGCCGCTGAATTTCGGATTGTCGCCCGGAATCAGGTTTTGCACCAGTTCCACGGCCGCGTCCTTGTAGTTCTTCCAATGCAGCCGGCTGGCGTTGCTCATATCGATCAGGAACCCAACCACCACCGGCTGGCTGCGCTCCCGGGTAAAGAACTCAATTCTCTGTTCCTTGCCCTCGTCCATGATCTGAAAATCTTTCTGCTCCAGGTCCGATACGAAGCGGCCCTTGTCATCGGTCACCGTCACGGGCA
>DASYNU010000275.1:0-33699 GCA_036008345.1 Bryobacteraceae bacterium | reverse complement strand
CTTGAAGTGGCCGCATGTCGGGGGTCCTTTCTTAATCTATGGACGCCGGATAGGGTGAGTTCGTTGGGTTTCCGTATAATTGTCGGAGTGGGAGACAACTCATGAAGAAGATTCTATACGGATTTGGCGTGAGCCTGATAGCGGCCTCACTAGGATTTGCCGCGGACGCGCCCGCGCCCAGTATCGGTAAGGCTGTCGACCTGGAGATCCAGATAGCGGAGTCCGAAGTAGTACCGCTCGCGGAGGCCATGCCGGCCGAAAAATATGACTTCGCGCCGTCGCAAGGCGATTTTAAGGGAGTGCGCACGTTCTCGCAGCAGATGATGCATATTGCCGCGGTAAATTACCAGGTGGCGTCCGCTACATTGGGCGAGAAGAATCCGAGCGAGATAGGCGCGGGCGAGAACGGCCCGGCATCCATCAAGGGCAAGGAGGCCGTGGTGAAGTACCTGAAGGATTCCTATACCTACGCGCACAAAGCCACCGCATCGCTGACCGTTGGCAATGCCATGGACATGGTTCCATCGCCGTTTGGCGGTGGGAAAATCGCTCGGATATCGATTGCGGCGTTCCCTGGTTGGCATAGCTTCGATCATTATGGCCAGGCTGTGATCTATGCGCGGATGAATGGCATCGTGCCGCCCGCCAGCCGGCCGCGGTAAGTGACGGCCCGATCCGCCACTCCCGAGGACGCTGAAGCGATCGCACGCATCTACAACGAAGGGATCGAGGATCGCGTGGCTACCTTCGAGACGCGGCTCCGTTCCCTCGAAGACGTGCGCGCTTGGTTCGACGGGGTTCATCCGATCGTGGTGGTGGAGGATGAAGAGAGCGTGGTTGCTTTCGCCGCCACGTCCAGTTACCGGCCGAGGGCTTGCTACGCCGGGGTCGCTGAAGCGTCCGTGTACGTCGCGCGCTCTCATCGCCGCCGCGGGGCTGGCCGAATCGCGCTGGAAGCATTGATTCAGGCGTCTAACGAAGCTGGTTTCTGGAAACTGCTATCGCGTATTTTTCCGGAAAATGCCGTGAGCCGTGGCCTGGTCCGCCGGCTCGGATTTCGCGAGGTGGGTGTTTATGAGAAGCACGGCCGGTTGGATGGGAAATGGCGCGATGTGGTGATTGTGGAAAGGCTAATTTTGTAAAAACCCGTTTCTGGTTTCTCGTTTCTGGTTTCTCGTTGTCCATGGTGTGAGCCGTCGAAACGCAAATTATAGATCGACTACCAGGAAACCCAGGTTCCGCGCGGCCTCTCGTAACTGGACGTCCCGGCACAGGAATGCGCGATTGCGCGGCTGCTGGTTGCACCATACCAGCGCGGCTGCCAATTGAAGTGCGTCCGCGGCTCGCAGTTGGTGATGATCGAGCCGTTCCTGGGCTAGATCCCTTAACCGGTCGGAGGGTTGGATCTCTCGCCAGGCTGCGCGTAGCGCGCCAAGCCGGGTTCTGGCGGCCTTGAACTGAGGGTCTGTCAGAAAAGACTGGCGACGCAACCGTGTTAAAGCGCTTAGTATCTCAAGCGCGGAGCCCCACCAAACTATGGGTGTGTACTCGCGTAACAATCGCCGGCCATTTCCTGGATTCTGTGCTGGAACACAAAGTGGTACCAGCGCACTAGCGTCCCAGAAGCCCGGCATCTCGATCCTCCCGTTCCCGGGAAATGACGCGCTCGGCGATTTCAACTACTTCGTCCGTTACAGGGTCACGGGAACCTATGGACCAGAATTTCCTCTCGTTGAACTCCTCAGTGGGCAATCTGAGTTGGCCTGAGGCAGCCAGCGCAAGTTCCTGGGCTGACACCTCGGAGGAAAGAAGCGGCACAAGTTTGGCGACCGGGAGATTACGGTCGCGAATCACGATTTCCTCGCCCGAGCGAACTCGCTGCAAGTAGGAACTGAGTCGAGCCTTCAACTCGGCGATGTTGACTGCGATCATATGACTATTATAGTCATAATGGCATCTCCAGCAATTGGATGGGCAATGGCGCGATGTGGTGATTGTGGAGCCGGCTGATTCTGTAAAAACTGCGCGGTTAACAACCACGCGCAGGATGACATCCTGGATGACATCCTGCCCCACTGCGTTTTTCTGGGATAATTAGTGGGTGGGTGAGCGAAGCGCACTTGTGGATTTGATCCGTCGCGGACGGCTGCGGCAAATTCGGCACTTGCTTGTTCAGGAAGCTTCTTTCTCAGCGGTGCTGGCGCTCGCTGGCGCAATCCTGCTGCTTCTTACCGGCACTCAGATTCTGAATTGGTATTGGCCGGTGCTGCTCTTTGCCGTGAGCCTTGGGGTGGGAGCCTATCGCGCCCGCGCCCAGATGCTCTCCGCGTACCAGGTGGCGCAGCGCATAGATGACCGCCTCGGATTGCACGACGCGCTTTCCACGGCCTACTATTTTGGCCAGCATCCGGACCGTACTGGAGCTCCCGCCGATCTGATCGAGCGTCAGCGGTCGGCCGCCGAGGATTTGGCCCGATCGGCCGATGTGCGGTATGGACTGCCTTTCCTAGCTCCCAGGAGCTTCTACGTGAACGCCGGCCTAGTTCTGATTGTCGCCGCGATGTTCGGGCTGCGCTATGGGATTAACCGGAGCCTGGATCTGCGGCCCCCGCTGGTACGCATCGCTTTCGATGGATTCCTGGGATCTCCCCGCGAGATCGCGGATGCGAAGAAGCTCAAGCGGGAGCGGCCATTCGATCAGGATGGCCATCGCGAGCAAGGCCAGTCCGTCGATCCATGGCAATCGAAGGAGGGCAATTTGGATCCGGCTCCCGACAGCGTTCTTCAGACTGTGGACACACCCGAACCGAATAATCCGGACGGCGCGTCGAATCCGAAAGCCAACGCCATGGGAAAAGAGCCTGAGCCTTACGGCAACGATCCGCTGGAGGCCACCGAGAAAGGTGAAGGAGCGAAACCCGGAAATGACGCTCTGAGCGACGCGAATTCTTCGCCCGATGGCAGTTCGCAAGCGGGCAAGCAATCCTCGCAAAAAGATTCCAATCAGTCCGCGAATTCGGGTGAAAATTCCAGCCTGACCGACAAGATGCGCGATGCGCTGGCCAATCTGATGGCCAAGCTGAAGATGCAATCGAAGACCGGCGAGGGCAAGCCGGGGAGTTCATCTAAGCAGAGCGGCTCGCAATCGCAGCAGCGTCAGAACCAGAGCCAGGATCCGAATGGCTCCGCTTCCAGCCAGCAACAGCAAGCGGATGCGGCCGCCAGCTCGCAATCGGAAGCGCAGCAACAATCCCAGAGCGGCGCTCAACAGGCCGCGCAGGGCAAGAGCGACAGCCGTAGCGCGGACCGGCCGAATTCGCCGGATGGCAAGAGCGGCATCGGCAAGCAGGACGGCGACAAGACGGCGCGCGAGGCCGAGCAGTTGCGAGCCATGGGCAAGATCAGCGAAATCATCGGCAAGCGCGCGGCCACGGTGACTGGCGAGGTAATGGTGGAAGTGGCGTCCGGCAAGCAGCAGTTAAAAACACAATATTCGGATCGCAAGGCGACGCACGTGGAGGCCGGTGGCGAAATAAACCGCGACGAAGTGCCTCTGGCCTACCAACAATACGTGCAGCAGTATTTCGAAGAGATCCGGAAGCTGCCGGCTAAGAGCAAAGCTGAGCCTAAGCCGAAAACTTCAGGGAACTAAGTCTGGCCGCGAATGAACGCAAATAAACGCGAATAAGACATTCGCGAGCATCCGCGTCTATTTGCGGCCTTACTTTTTGTTGTCTTTGGTTTGCGCGATAGAGAGAGCCAGGTAGTTCACCACCTTGGCCTCGTCGCGCGCCACTTCATAATAGGCGGCACGCAGCAGTTGGTCTTTGCGGTTGCGCAGAGTTTCCCGAATGTTCTGCTGGACGCGCGGATCCGTCAACTCGCGCTGGCCTGCGGGTTCCTTGGAATAAATCTTGAATACCCGGTAGCCTTCCGCCGTTCGAACCACGCTGGTGACTTGCCCGGGTGAGGCTGCTTGAATGGCCTTGCGGATTTCCGGATTGGCCTTTTCCAACGCGGACTCGGGTACGAAACCCAGGTCGCCGCCATTGGGTGCGGAGGTGGTCTCCTCTGAAAAATTCTGGGCCAATTGGGCGAAATCCTCGCCCTGTTTCAGGCGCGCCACTAGCATGTCGATTTTCTTGTGGGCCTGTTCCTCGTTCTGGGCCTTGTCGCTTTTGAGATTGCGGACGTTCGGATCCGGATTCGGAGTCACCATGATTTGAGCGAGGTGAATCTGCGCCTCCGGAAAATTGAAGCTGCTTTTGTTGGCGGTATAGAAATCGGTGACGTCGCGATCGGAGATGGAGATATGCGACGTAATTTCTTTCGTGAAAAGCTTTTGAACGCTGAGGTCGCGCTTGAGCTGCTGCTTCATGTCCTCGACCGTCATCTTGGTGGAGGCGAGTTGTCTCTGAAATTCTTCCTGCGTGTAGGGCGCCTTGAGCTCGGTAAATTTGGATTCCACGTCGGCATCGGTAGCCATCAATCCCAGCTTTTCGGCGCGCTGCAGCATGATCTCGTTGTCCACCAGGCTGCGCAGCACTTCCAGCTTCTGAATGGCCATTTGGTCGTCGCTGGGGCGCTCGGTGGACGACATGAACGTGGATTGGTATTTCTTGTCGAGCTCCGCGTAGGTAATGGTACGTCCATTGACAGTGGCGGCGACGTTGTCAGGCGTGGCGCGTTTGCATCCACACATGAAAAGGGCCGTTACCGCGGCGAGAGTGGCGGGAAGGAAACGAAGCATTCAGGTGATAAGAACTATTCTACAGAAGCGCGGCTGAAGGCGGCAGGAAGCAGGCGGCAGGCGGCAGAAGGCAGAAGGCAGAAAGCAGGCGGCAGCAAGACCACGAGTGGGAACGGATAGCTGGGGGTTGCCTCCTGCAGCCTGCCGCCTGCTTCCTGCCGCCTGGCTTGCTAGAATCACGCGCATGGGGCGCGTGCAGGGTGGGCTGTTGGCGGGTGCATTCGCTCTGCTTCTGGGTATCGGAGTCTTCGGCCAGCCGCGGAATGACTTTCGATTCTGCGTTCTTGGCGACCGTACTGGCGACGCGCAGGCGGGCGTGTACGAAAGCGTCTGGCGCGAGGTGGACTTGGCGCATCCGGATTTCGTGATCAACGTGGGCGATACCATCCAGGGAGGGAGCGATGCTACCGCAAAGGCGGAGTGGGACGCCTTGCGGCCTTTGTGGGAGCGCTACAAGTATCCGCTGTATTTTACGCCCGGCAATCACGACATCTGGTCGGCCGAGTCCCGGACGCTCTACGAAAAAGCAACGGGCCATCCAGCGCGTTACAGCTTTGATTTTGAGGACGCGCATTTTACCGTGCTCGATAACAGCCAGACGGAGGATCTGAGTGACGATCAGATGGAGTTTCTCGCGGGTGACCTCGCGGCTCATAAAGATCGCGATCCCAAATTCGTGCTCTTTCACAAACCGTTCTGGTTGATCCCGGTGAGGTTTCGGAGTCGCCAGTTTCCGTTCCATCAGCTCGCCAGGAAATACGGGGTGCGGTACGTCATCAGCGGGCATGGGCATCAGTACGTGCGACTGGTTGAGGACGGCATTGTGTATATCGAAGCCGGGAGTTCGGGAGGAAAGCTCAAGGGAGAAGGTTTCGAGAAGGGCTGGTTCTTTGGGCATATTTTCGCGCGAGTGACGGGCGGCAAGGTGGAAATGACGGTGAGGGAGATTGGGGGGGCGCTGGGCAAGGGGCGTGCGATTCAATGGGCGCGAATGAACGCGAATGAACGCAAATTCTTATTCGCGTTTATTCGCGGCTAGGAGGTGTTAGCTGATAATTCCTTTTCGCACTGCATACAAAATCAGCTCCGGTACGCTGTGCAGGTTCAGCTTCTGCAATATGTGCGCGCGATGCGTCTCCACGGTGAAGAGGCTGAGATTCAGGAACGCCGCCATCTCTTTATTGGTTTTTCCCTCGGCAGCCAGTTGCAGAATCTCCCGCTCGCGCGTGCTGAGCAGGTCGTAGGTATCCTCTACTTCACGGTCTTCGAGTTGGCGCATGAAGTCTTCCTGCAGCAGCCTTCGAATTGCCGGGCTGAAGAAAGACCGGCCCGTTGAGATGGTGCGGATGGCTGCGATCAAATCGGCTTCCGCGGAATCCTTCAGCAGATATGCGCGCACGCCGGCTTTCAGTGAGCGCACCACGTAACCTTCATCGCTGTGCATGCTGAGGATCACGACCGCGGTTTGGGGACGTTGGCCCACGATGCGGCGCGTCGCCTCGATGCCGTTCAAGTTTGGCATTCCGATATCCATCACCACGACGTCCGGCTCCTCGATTTCGGCCAACCGAACCACCTCGCGGCCGTCGGAAGCTTCGCCGACCACAACAAAGTCGGCCTGTTGCTGGAGAATCAGCCGCAGGCCATTGCGGACTACAACATGATCGTCCGCCAGCACAATGCGCAACGGTTTCATGCGCTGTTGAGCGGCAGCCGAACACTGAGCGTGGTGCCACGCCCGATTGTCGAATCAATTTTGAATTGACCGCCGGCGTTGCGCACGCGTTCCGCCATCCCCGTCAGGCCTAGCCCACGCGCATGCCTCGCGTCGAAACCATTCCCGTCGTCCTCAATGGCCAGTTCAACGTTCCGAGGGCTACCCGAGACTTGGATTCGAACCGAGCGGGCGTGTGCGTGCCGGACCGAATTGTTCAGCGCTTCCTGCACCACTCGATAGATGCAAGTGTTGTGCTCGTCGGAAAGGCTGTCAGGCATATCTTCAGCGAGTACCCGAACCTTCATTCCGGTTCGCTTCGAAACCTCACGCGCCTGCCATTGGAGTGCGGGAACCAGGCCGAGATCGTCCAGCATGGAGGGTCTAAGCAAGAGCGCCAGGTTACGCACGGTGTTCATGCTGGTTTCAGCCAGTCGCTGGATGGATTGCAAGCGTTGCCGCAACTCGGGCGTGGCGGAAACGAGAGATGCCGCCGCGCCCACCTCCATGCCCAGGGCGGTAAGGGACTGGCCCACTTCGTCGTGCAATTCTCTTGAAATCGAGCGGCGTTCTTCCTCCTGCGCCAAAACCAGCCGCGCGGAAAGATTTTCCAGATCCTTCTGCGATCTCAATAGCCGCGCGGCAGTGATGCCAGCCAGCGCGAGTCCTCCCGCCAGGGTCAATGCCAGAATGACCATCAGCCGAAATTGAAATGCGTCGAACTTGGCGCTCAGCCGTTCATCCCCAGCGGTAATCTCTTGTTCGTTCCGGCGCGCTATTCCCTCCGCCAGATCCAGCATGGCTGTCCGGCGCAGCACCAGTTGATTGTAGAAGTACGCGGCGCCGCGCGGGCGTCGATCTTGCCGATCTGGTTCCAGCATCAGATCCAGAACCTTCCAATAAGCGTGGATCTCCGCCAGCAAACTACGGAAGGTCGCGGCTTCTTCCACGCTGAGCGATCGGGCGTAATCCGCGAGAGCCGTTTCCGTTTCATGTTGTATCGAGCGCAACTTGGCGCGCTGTTCCTCGGCGGCGGAAGAATCAGCGGCTAAAAGGTAATCGCGCGCCACGGTTCCCGATACGTAAATTCCAGAGCGGATTTGGTCCAGCGAATGGCCTCGGGTTAAGAAGATCCGCCGCATTCCGGCATTGCTGATTTTGATCTGGCGCAGCAGCGCCAGCGCGTCCACGCCCGCCAGGGTCATAAGCGCCAGCAAGCCACCGAAGCCCGCGAACAACCAGCGCCCTGAGCTCCAGCGCCGGCTATGAAGAGTGGGGACGGTCATGCCTCATTCCAGAGTATTGGAGCGCAGGGCTCCAAGTGTATCCTGTCCGGATGGTATTCGAGTGACGAAAGAATACCACGCCGGCCGGATTCTCTGGCACGGCCGGGACAGGCATTCTGGCTGCATGAGAACAATGTTCGTGTCGCTAGGTCTGCTGTTCGCGCTGTTCTTAGAGGGCTGTCACCACCCCCGGCATATGGTTGGTGGACTGCCTTCAGCGCCGGTTGCGGCGAATAGTTCCGAGTCTGCGGAATCGGTGTCCCGTTCCGTCGAATTGAATACCCCGACGTTACCGGCAACAACTCTGCCAGCCCCGAAAGAACCGGAGTCCGCGAAATATTCATTGAACGATCTTCTGCTCGAGCTCGTGGATGCCTACTTCGCTCTTGACCAGCACGAGCTCAGAGATGACGCACGGGCTGCTCTCCGCTCGGATGCTTCGATATTGAAGACGATTACGACTCAATCGCCGGATACGACGATGCTGATCGAAGGTCACTGCGACGAGCGCGGATCGGCCGAGTACAACCTCGCTCTTGGTGCCATGCGCGCGGAGGCCGCGAAAGGGTTCTTGGTGGAAGTTGGTGTTCCGAAGGCTGTCATCAAAACGGTGAGCTACGGTAAGGAGCGTCCGCAGTGCACTACGCAAACGGAGGAATGTTGGGAACGGAACCGCCGCGCGCACCTGACACCGGGGCAATGAAATTGGCCGCGAATGAACGCGAATGAACGCAAATTTTGCTGCGCGTTCATTTGCGTTTATTCGCGGCTAAGTCACTTCTCCGAAACGATCTTCGACTCCACCTGGAACTTCCGGTAGTTGCTCCAGATCAATTCCTGCTCCATGGCGATCTTCTTTACCAGCCCCAGACGGCCGGATCCGCTGGTGTATTCGCGCTTGGGCAACCAGACTTCATCATTGACGCGGGTCTGTTCGAAGACCAATTTCGCGCCCGGACTCAAGCGCGCGAGAAACAGCCCGAAGGAAATGGTGTCTGTGGTTTCCGCCTCTAGCCGGACCCACTGATACTCGGCTTTGTCGATCCACACTTTCCCTTTGATCTTCAGCAGCGGCTTGGCATCGTTAAGTCTCGGCCGGTAATTCGGCTTGGGCGTGGCCGCGATCACCCACGCATCGTGGCCGTCCACTTTCGCGTCACCCTCCAGCCGGAAATCATACAGGTCGGGGATCTCCCGTAAGAACTCGCGATCCTTCGCGCGGGCTTTCTGCAGCTCCGCCAGACGGCGTTGTTTTTGGCCGGGTGTTTCGCGCTCCAGTTTTGCTACGGCTTTATCGAGTTTTTCCTGCTGCTTGCGCTGCTCATCGGGCGGCAGCGGCTTTCCGTCACGCTCGATCATCCGGCGATGCGGCTGGCCCGAGAGAACCAATGTCTCCCAGGCCGCGGTCTCTACCGATTTGGTGTTGCCCTTGGAATCTAGGTGGCGCTCCGTATTTCGAGCCACCCAGGTGTAATCCTGCATGCGCAGCCAGTTTGCTTGATCCAGTTCCACGGATTTGCGCACGATCTCGCGCGCGTCCTGCCCGCATAGGTGCAGCGCCGAAATTAGAGCAGCTTCCAGTAGAACGATCAGCCGCATACCAGCCACTCGTTTAAGGTTGTGACCACTCCTGCCCGATTCGCGTGGTCACCACGCGCTCCGGACGGCTGCCTGCGGCGGCGATGAAGCGTTCCACCGGCTCGTAGTACGGTTCCCGGCTCAAGCGAAAGGTCTGATGATGGACGGGCATCAAGAATTCCGCGCCACAATCGGCGCCCATGCGCCAGGCCTGCTCGGGACTGCAGTGCACATGAATCCAGGGGTCATAGGCACCGATGGGCAAGATGGCAAGATCCACTGGCCGCGCCGCGCGCGCCGCGTGAAACGTGTCGGTGAAGGCCGTGTCTCCGCCGAACACCACGCGATGCTTCTTGGTCTCGATCAGGTAGCCATTGAAGCCGCGGTAGGTATCGGTGCGCATCCGCGCGCCCCAGTGTTTCACTCGAAGCCCCAGAATGCTGAGCGGTCCTACCCGGACACGCTCGCCCCAGCCGACTTCCTGAACGCTTTTGTAGCGCGTTGTCCGGAGCAAGTCGCTAGTATTGGATGCCGTGACTACCATCGCACCTGAGCGTTCCAGGCTTCGCAATGTGGCCAGATCGAAGTGATCGAAATGTGCATGCGACAACAGGATCAGATCGATGTGCGGTAGCTGGGAACGCAAAAGCGCCGGCGCCACCATCCTTTTGAGGCCTACCGTTACCGGTCCCATGCGAACGCCGCAGCGGTTGCCGAGCACGGGATCTGTGAGTATCGTAAATCCGTCCAGTTTCAGCAGCACGGTACTGTGGCCCAGCCACGCTGCGTGCAGCCCTTCATCCGGCCATTTCTTGGGATGCGGGACGAATGGCGCAGGAGCCATTCTAGGCCTGCTTCTCCGCCGGGCGGCGCAGGCAGATGTGTCCATCTGGGTTTTGTGTTGATTCCTTGCGAACATCGGTGAGAGTTTCAGCGGTGTACCACTACTAATTCGATTATGACATCGAAGAGACTGGCTGTGTTAAGTCTTGTGGTTTCTTCATTTCTCTGGGGCCGCAGCGCTGGAGGCCATGCGGAATACGTCGGCGGGACCATTTCGCAGATTCCAGACGGCTGCTCGGGAATGGTGACTGCCGTAGATGAGCAATATTTCGTTTTTTACTCCAAGAAGGCCAGTTGGCGCGTTCCTTACGATAAGATCAACCTGCTGGAATACGGCCAAAAAGTGGATCGCAGATACTTGGCGGCGGCGCTGCTCTCTCCACTGTTTCTGCTGGCCAAGAAGCGGAGCCATTTTCTCACGGTCGGCTATTCGGACGAAGAAAATCGCCAGCAGGCCATGGTATTTCGCGTGGGCAAGGACGACATCCGGATGATGCTGGTGAGCCTGGAGGCGCGCACCGGCCGCAAAGTGGAATTTCAGGATGACGATGCGCGCAAAGCCGGAAAGGGGTAAGGATGGCGCCCTGGCTTTATATCCTAATGTTGCTGGTGCCCTTCGCGGCGGATGACGAGCAGGAACCGGAGGATGAAACGGCCGGTCAACTCGCCAAGGTCCGCAGGATTTATGTGGACGTGCTGACGGGCGGTGACACCGCTCTCCAGATTCGCGAGCTACTGATGACCAGCCTGCAGCGGTCCAAGCAGTTCATCATCACGGAGAACGAAGACAAAGCCGACGCGGTGCTGAAGGGCGCGGGCGAGGACGAAGTTTTCACGGATACTTTCCAGGCGTCAGAAGGCATCAACGCGCACAGCCAGATCGGCGAAGGGGGCAGCGCGAGTACTCGGAACTATGCCAGCAGCACTAATAATCACAGTGCCGGTTTGACCATCGGCGAAAACTCCAGCCGGCATAGCGAAGAACGCAAGCATGAGGCGATCGCCACCGTGCGTTTGGTTGGTAAGAACGGCGATATAATCTGGTCCGCTACCGCGGAGAGCCTGGGTGGTAAGTTTTTGGGGGCTAGCGCGGACGTGGCGGATAAGATTGCCAAGCGGCTGGTGGCGGATTTTAAGGCTGCGAAGACACGCAAGTAGAGTCTACGCAAGGCACCGACTCTCTCACGTCCGCCAACCGCCGAGATGAGTCTCGGCGCTGCACGCAGGAGTGCGTGCGCCACGGGGCGTCTGCATGACCTTTGGTGGGCCGGCAGGCTCATGGGCTCCGTTACCGAACCGCGAGCGTAAGCGACCGGTCGTCGCTGTAACAGAGAGCTTGCTTGCTGTCAGGGCACTTACTAAGTAATCTTATTCATACGGCGGAGTCCAACCACGGGAGAGACCGCCGACGCCCATGCAGCGCAGGAAAACTGAACCGGTTTATACGCCCGCGGCTACATATCGGATACAGCTCAACCGCTGGTTTACCTTCCAACAGGCGGCTGAAATAGTCGAATACTTGGACGAGCTCGGAATTTCCGATCTATACGCCTCACCCTTTCTGATGGCTCGGCCGGGCAGCTTGCACGGCTATGATGTCACCGATCACAGCCGGGTCAATCCGGAGATCGGCGATGAGAAATCGTTCCTCGGCCTCTCCGAACAACTTCAGCAGCGTGGCATGGGTTTGATTGTGGACGTGGTGCCGAATCATATGTGCATCTCGCATCCCTCCAATCGGTTGTGGTGGGATGTGCTGGAGAACGGCCCTAGCAGTCCTTTCGCAAGGGTCTTCGATATTGAGTGGCATCCGCCCAAAGCCGAGCTCGCGAACAAAGTATTGCTGCCCGTGCTGGGCGATCAGTATGGCCGCGCGCTCGAGAATCGGGAAATTCGCGTCGTCTACACGGACGATGAACTCAAGGTTGCATTCTATGAAATACCGCTGCCGCTAGCGCCGCGAACCTGGACCATGATCCTGGAACCGGCGGCCGCCAAGCTCAGGGACAAGCTGGACCCTGCGCACGAACAGGTGGCCGAGCTTGAAAGCATCATCACGGCCTTGAGCCATCTGGCGGATAACACGGAAACCGACGAAGCTAAGGTTCGGGAGCGTCAGCGCGAAAAAGAGATCGTAAAGAAACGGCTGGCTACTCTGCTCGGATCAAGCCCGGAGGCTCGCCAGGCGATGGACGCAGCACTGACCGAAATAAACGGCGAGCGCGGTAATCCCCGAAGTTTCGACCGACTAGAGAGACTCCTAGACAGTGAAGCGTATCGCCTCAGTTTCTGGCGCGTGGCGATGGATGAGATCAATTACCGGAGATTCTTCGACATCAACGATCTGGCGGCGATTCGCGTGGAGGATCCGGAAGTGTTCTCTCCTGTCCATGCTCTCATTTTCGAGTTAGTCAGACAGGGACATATTACCGGTCTTCGAGTAGACCATCCGGACGGGCTGTATGAGCCGGAGAAATATTTTCGTTATTTACAGGATTTGTCCAAAGCGCAGAGCGGATTGGCCAAGCGAAACGGCAACGGCAAGGGCAATGGCGCTCAGCGGACATTTTATATCGTGGCTGAAAAGATCTTGGAGGGAAATGAGCCGTTGCGCGCGACCTGGGCCGTGGAAGGAACCACCGGGTACGGATTTCTGAACCTGGTAAATGGCCTTTTCGTGGACCGCTCCAAAGAAAAAGCCTTTCAGCAGCTTTACGAACGATTCAGCGGCCCTTCGGATGACTTCGCCGATCTGGTATGCGACACCAAGCGGCTCATCCTGCAAGTTTCCATGTCGAGCGAGCTGAACATGCTGGCGCGGAAACTGGACCGGCTCTCTGAGCAGCATCGCTGGTATCGCGACTTCACACTTGAGAACCTGCGCGACGCGCTACGCGAAGTGGTGGCTACGTTCCCCGTGTATAGAACGTACATTCGCGCCGATGACAGGGAAGCAGATCCGGAAGATCGGCGCCAAATCAACATTGCAATTCGAGAGGCGAAGCGCCGCAATCCGGCTGTGAACGAATCGGTTTTCGATTTCCTTCAGAGCTTGCTGCTGCTTGAACATCCGGAGGGGATTGACGATGCGCAACGCGCCGAACGGCACGCATTCACCATGAAGTTCCAGCAATTGACTTCGCCGGTGATGGCCAAGGGCGTGGAGGACACTGCTTTTTATCGCTATTACCCGCTGGCTTCGCTGAACGAGGTGGGCGGGGGGCCGGAGCGATTCGGGGTTTCGGTGAACGCGTTTCACCGCCGAAATCTGATCCGCGGCGAGCTGTGGCCGAACAGCATGAATGCCACTTCCACGCACGATACCAAGCGCGGTGAAGATGTCCGGGCGCGCATCAATGTGCTCTCGGAAATGCCCGGCGAATGGTATCGCGTGATTCGACGCTGGCGAGAGATGAACCGGGGTTCAAAGACGATGGCCGGCGAGCTGCTGTCTCCCGGCGCCAACGAAGAGTATCTGCTCTATCAGACCCTGGTGGGTACTTGGCCGCTCAAGCCCATGAATGCCGAGGAGCATGCAGTGTATGTCGAACGCATTCAGCGGTATATGGAGAAGGCATTGCGCGAGGCGAAGATGCATACCAGTTGGATTAATCCCAATGTCGAGTATGATCAGGCTGTGCAGCAGTTTGTCGCGAAAATTCTGGATCCTTCGCCCGCAAACATCTTCCTGGAGGATTTTCGGCAGTTTCAAGCTCCCATCGCGAAAGCAGGCATATGGAACTCAATTTCTCAGGTGGTGCTAAAGGTTGCGTCTCCCGGTTTGCCCGACTTTTATCAGGGAAACGAGTTGTGGTGTTTCGATTTAGTGGACCCCGACAACCGGCGTCCCGTGGATTTTGTGCTGCGCCGCCGGATGCTTTCGCAATTGCAGGAGCAGGCCTCGCGCGGCAAAGCGTCCTTGGTGGAGCGGCTAGCGGCCAGTCCGTGTGACGGCGCCATCAAGCTTTACACCTCGAGCGTTGCTCTAAGGTTGCGGAGAGACATGCAAGACCTGTTCGTTAGGGGTTCTTATACACCGCTGACCGTAACCGGAAATCGCGCCAACCATGCAGTGGGATTCGCACGCAGTCTGGCGGGCAAAACCGTTATCGCGCTGGCCGGCAGATTTTTTCTCCGGCTGTTCAACGGGCACCCTTCGCCCACCGGTGACGTATGGGGGAATACCGCGCTGACTCTGCCGAAAAAAATCGGGCAGCCCCGTTTTCAGGAAGTACTCACCGGACGGAATATAGCGAGTGAGCAGGGCGAGGATGGCGCGGTGATCCCGCTGGCCCAGGCCTTTTCGCATTGTCCGGCCGCTCTTTTGGTCAGCCAGGAGACCGATTAGTTCCGCATGGCAGGCTGGCGGATGACATATGGCGCTACTCCCGTTCCAGGAGGAGGCGTCCGGTTCCGCGTTTGGGCGCCCCATGTTCAGACACTCGCGGTGAATGTGGGTGGCACCGTATTTCCGATGACGCGCGACGGAGAGGACTTCGAAGTTCTGGCGCCGCAGGCACTGCCCGGCCAAAGGTATTCGTTGGTCCTGGATGACGCCAAAGAACGGCCCGATCCCGTTTCCCGCTCGCAGCCGGAAGGCGTCCATGGCCCATCGGAGATCATCGATTCAGACGCGTTTGTCTGGTCTGACCGGGATTGGAAGGGCCTGGATCTCGATCACTACATAATTTATGAACTGCACACCGGGACTTTCACCAGGGAAGGAACTTTCGAAGGTGTAATTCAAAAGATTCCATATCTCAAAGAGCTTGGTATCACCGCGATTGAATTGATGCCGGTGGCGGAGTTTCCTGGACGCCGGAACTGGGGTTATGACGGTGTGGATCTTTTCGCGCCACACTCCTGTTACGGCGGTCCTGAAGAATTGAAGAAGCTGGTGAACGCCTGTCACCGGGCCGGTATGGCTGTAGTGCTGGACGTAGTTTATAACCATGTTGGGCCAGAAGGAAACTATCTGGCTGAACTTGGCCCGTACTTCACGGACCATTACCGGACGCCTTGGGGCCCGGCTGTCAACTTCGATGGACCGGGCAGCGACGGCGTGCGGAGATTCTTCATCGAAAATGCGCTTTATTGGTTGACCGAATATCACATTGATGCGTTGCGCCTGGATGCCATCCATAGTATCTACGACATGGGCGCCCTCCACGTTCTGGCGGAGTTGGCTGAGCGGTTCCACCAACAGGCCATCGAGCTTGGACGCAAGGCATGGCTGATTGCCGAGAGCGATCTCAACGATGTTCGAATAGTCAAGCCGCGCTCGAGTGGCGGTTATGGGCTGGATGCTCAATGGTTCGACGAATTCCATCACGCGCTAATCAGTTTCCTGACCAATGCGAGGCGCGGATTTCTGAGCGCGTTCGGAAGTCTCGCGGACATTCAGAAAGCTCTTTCAGAAGGCTTCGTCCACGACGGAAATTATTCGCCTTATCGCCGGCGGCGATTTGGAAGCTCATCCAAAGACCTGCCTGGGGATAAATTCGTGGTTTTTATTCAGAATCACGACCAGATAGCCAACACCAATCAAGGCATTCGA
Organism: Bryobacteraceae bacterium; assembly: GCA_036008345.1. Classification (GTDB taxonomy): domain Bacteria; phylum Acidobacteriota; class Terriglobia; order Bryobacterales; family Bryobacteraceae; genus Palsa-89. The sequence continues at coordinate 17,971 of DASYNU010000275.1, read as the reverse complement.
CTGTCCCAGCTTGTTTCGCTCGACCAGTTTAAGCTGGCTGCCACGTTGCTGTTCTGTTCGCCCTATCTCCCGATGCTGTTCATGGGTGAAGAGTTCGCCGAGACCGCGGCCTTTCTGTACTTCACCAGCCATCTCGACCCGGCTTTGGCGAAGCTGGTCACAGAGGGAAGGCGGAAGGAATATGCCGAGTTCGCGACATCGGCCCAATTCTTCGATCCTCAGTCGCCGGCGACGTTTGAAAAATCGAAACTCACCTGGCCGCTGCTCGAAGAGGCCAGGCACGGGGCGATTTTGAGCTTCTATCGCGAGTTGATTGCTTTGCGGAAACGCTGGCCCTGCTTATCGAATTGCCGCAAAGACTTGACGACGGTAAAGATCGATGGTGCCATGCTTCGGATGGAGCGTAGTGACCCTTCCGGCACCCGCGCGTTGCTGGTGTGCAACTTTGCGCCAACGAGCGCTATGTTTGATGAGCAACGGCAGCCCGCCCTTCAAACAACGCCGGCCGAACGAGGGGTTATCGCGGGCTACAGCGCCGTTCTTTATGTTGGCCGCGAATGAACGCAAATAAACGTGGATAAGAATTTCTATTATTTGCGTTAATTCGCGTTCATTCGCGGCCAAAATCAATGCCGTGAAGTCAGCGAGTAAGTACGGTCCCACAGCGCCATGCCGCCGATGCTCGGACCGGAGATCACGATTTCCACTCTGCGATTCTGTTCGCGGCCGCCTGCGCTCGCATTGGACACTAGCGGCCGCGTCCCGCCGAAACCTACAGCCTGAACCGAAACGGGCGTGATGCCGTTGCCCACCAGCGTGGCACGAACCTCGCGCGCACGCCGCTCGGAAAGCTCGCGCTGCTCGATGTCGCTACCGTGGTCATCGGTGAATCCTTCCACGGAAACCGTCAGGTCGCGGCGCGTGGAGAGTATGCTGGCCAGCAGCGCAAGCCGTTCAGAACCGTTTCGCCGGAGCGTGCCACCGGCTTCAAAAGATGCGTCCGGCAGCGTGACCACCAAGCCGCGCGGCGTGTCTCTAGCCGTTAAAACGCCGTTCAAGCGTTCCAGTAATTCCGCCCGAGCCTGGCGCTGTGCTCCGGTAGGTTGCGGTGCTATCACTGGTACGGGCTGAGCCACTATCGGGGGAGGCGGGGCTGATTGGGATTGGAATTGCGCAGCGCTAGCGCGGTCCCGCTCAGCCTGGGCCTCAGCGCGTGCGGCGTCGGCGGCTTCTCGCGCGGCGAGGGCTTGGGCCTGTGCCTGCTGGGCTTGCTGTTCCGCTCTCTCTCGCGCCCGGCTCTCGTCCAACTGCTGCTCGCGTTCTTGAGAAACGCGGTCTGCATTGCCGCGCTTGATCGCGATGGTTCGGGCATCCTCGGCCATCTGCGCCGCTTCGCGCGCACGGGAAACAATCATGTGTGTATCCTGCTTGCGCAACTGCATGTTCTGCGCGTCCGACAATAGCTGATCAGCCTTGCTGATGGTATCCGCGGCATACTGATCCGCACCTACCGATCGCGCGATCTGGATGGCGTTCTGCGCTTGATAAAGCTCCAGCACCGCTTCGTAGCGATCGTACGGCAGCTTTTCCTGCTCGGATTCCATCGTCCGGAGCTGGCCTGGATTCATGGTCAACGTGTATTGCCCACGCGGCAACAGTTCGTACTTCGCCATGACTGGCTCGATCTTCCCAACGGTATCCGGCCGGACGACGTTCTCCATGACAACTACGTCGCTCGGCGTGGTTACCGCATAGTAAGGCTCGGCGGTCACCATCAGCCCTAATGCCTGCAGGTCCGTTGTGACGGTGGTCTTGGCTTTGTCGGAGGATCCCACCAGAAGTTCACCAAGATTTTTGGGACGGCCTTCCGGCGTAATGGCCCACAGTACGTAAGTAAGGTACTCACGCCCATAACGGGTGGGTGGCTCCAGGTGCTCGAATTTGGCGTCGATTACTATGCGGCCGCGCTTGCTCTCCACCGTCGCTACGCCTTTGGACTTGGGAAGCAATACGGTGCCTTGAAAGTCGACCATGGTCGGGCCGCCACGGTGCTCGTAATTAATCGCTGGCAGGCTGCGCGAAACTACCGTGACACGATAGATGGGTTGAGGATCGGGATGCGGTGACACCGGGCTGGACTGGCACCAGGCGGGTCCTCCCAGCGCCACTACCAAGGCTGCGCCTTCCAATAGTACGGCTTTCATTCGATAGCCTCCTTTTCGACCTAGACTGCATCTCGATTGCCGTTCAAATCTGCTTGTGGATTCATAGCGTTGCCATAGCGTTACAGGGAGTGACAAACAGGCGAGGTGGAAATATTGACCGGCCGGCAAAAGAAGACCAAGTCGTGCCGATAAGAAGCAGCGGAGAATGTCATGCTCAAAGAAGTGGGGTTAGACGATTCGTTTACCCAAGATATCGTTGCACTTCTGGCATCATTTTCCGAGCGGGACACGGTGGGGAAGCAATCCTTATCGCAACTGCTGGTCTCCGATCCGCGGGCTTTCGGAGCCTCGGCAATAGTAGTCTTGGCAAAGAGTCAACCTTCTCCGGGAGTTCGTTTTCTGGTGCACTTACTCATGAAGGGAAAGTTGCTGCCAGCCGGTTTGTTGGATCTACGGATGACTGACACGCGGCAAGCCCTAGCGGCGCTTCAAGCCGTGGCAGCCAATGGAACTAATCTGCAGCCTATGTTGGAACTGGCACTCAATAGAGTTTTGCAGGATCAGTCCAGCCCTGAAAACAGCAACCGCATTCTGCGAGTTATGGAACTGCTGGCGGTAATTGCGCCGCCCGTCTTTTGGAACTCGTTCCAGTTGGAACTGATGGCGCATCCAGACAAGTTAGTTCGATCCAAGGCAGCCTTGCTGATCGGCCGCAGCGGCAGAAACTCCGCGTGGATCGGAAGGCGTTTTATGGACCGCGACGCGCGCGTGCAGGCCAGCGCTGTGGAAGCGCTTTGGGCGCTCGAGGCGAATGAATCGCGCCCGCTTCTGCTTACGGCCGCTAAATCGAAGCACAATCGTGTGGCTGGCAATGCGCTTCTAGGTCTGTATCGCATCGCGGAATTGAAAGCCATCCGGATGCTGCTCGACATGGCGCGCCAGCGCGAAGCGCCAGCCTTTCAGATATCGGCTCTGTGGGCGATTGGGGAAGCCCAGGATCCCCGTTTTCTCCCGTTCCTGATGCAGCAGTTCAAAGCATTGGACGGGAAGGCTCGTTTGGCTGTGACTCGTGCGATGGCATCCATACGACGCCGCGAAAAGCTGAATGAGCAGGCCGGAATTATACGATTCCGTGTCTCGCAGGCTAGTGTCACCGCGGAGGGCAAACGAAGTTTTGCCCTGGTGCTTTGGTCTGAGCCTCCACGAGATCTCAGCGCGCTCACGCCCTTGGATTTCGCGCTTTGGGAAGGGGGCCAATTGGTAGAAGACTATCAGGTGAAATTGCTCGGCGCGCCGGCAGCACTGGCGGCCGGTTTTGTAGCGCCTCGATTTATATCGAATTCCGATCCCTTCGGCCAGGCTATTATGGCTGCCTTGAAACGATCGAGCGCCGCCAAGCGTCCCGACGATGCATGGCGAATTGACCGGTATTCCATCGAGCCAACGAGAGACGAAGCCGGGGCGCCCAGGGAACAGTCTTTTTTGCCGTACGATGACACCATCGCCACTCAGGAAGTGAAGATGCGGCAATGCTTCATCGGGTCGCTGGATATTCTGAGTAAGGTGATTGCAAGCGATGTGCCTCGTGACAGGGTGGCGCCGGACGCGTTTGCGGCTATCCAGCGGCAATGTGAAGCCATTAGCAAACATTCCGGAAAGCGGCACATGTTCGTGTTTCTGCATGAAAGCGCCGCCGCACAGCTCGAAGATCCGGATAGAGCAGCCTCTCTCAAGACACAGCTCGCGAATGAGCGCATAGTGTTACACGGCTTTGCCCCCGGCTGCTCCTGCCCGGCGTTCCGGGATATCTGTGCATCACTTCCGGACGGCACTTTTAGCGATGGCTCCGCGGATGGGGTGCCGGAAGCGCTCGAGGAAATCTATTCGTTCTTGATGAACGGACGTGTAATTACTTACGGGATGGAGCCTCGCGTGGTAGCCGGTCCCGCGACGTTGAAAATTTCGAGTCATCTCGGATCCGGCCAAGTGGAAATTGCATGGCCGGCAGCCGTAACGCTGGAGCCTGAAGCTGCTGTCGAGACTATTTCGACTCAGCCTCTCGCTTGAGCTTTTCCCCGTCTTTCTTGACCTCGCGCGAGGCCGCGGCAGCATCGCGACGCACTTCATCGGCAGCTTCATGGGCGCCCTGCTTCAATTTCCGTTCGGCTTCCTTTGTTTCGTGCTTCAATTCGCGTTGATCTCGGCGGCTACATCCGCTGCCAATCCAACACATCAATACTAGTAGAGCCACTGCTTGCCGGGGTATGTTCACGCACGTAAGACGTCACGCCGGTGAGCGTTGTTACCGTGATCTACTAGCCGTCGCAGAAAGCCTGTAAAATCGACACTCCACAAATTCGATTGGACACTAAGCTATTGAAGCCGTGGTTCATTTTCGTGGAAGGAGGCGTGCATTGACTAACTGCAATGGACCAATCGGCACAACCGGCCACGGAAAAGGCGCCCATCGAGTGGCGGCTGGCGATTCCAAGAGGCGCTTTCCCGGCTACCCCGATCGTGGCTGCTCTGGTTGTGGCTGTGATTATCGCCTTTACAATTCCCTATTATCGGCTCGCGAAGCGCGTTGACCGGCAGCTTGCGGCAGGGGCGTTTCAGCACACGCTTACCTTTTTCGCCGCACCAGAAATTGTGACGGTGGGCGATCCCGTTACGGCCGCGGAGGGTGCCGCTATGAACCGATTCGCCGCTCATTCTAGCGCGCCGGTAGAATTGCAGGTTTCGAATGGCGCGATTTCATCGATCACCGATCTCAGCACCCATCGCCGCATTTCTCAAACCGAACTGCCTCCGCAACCCATCATTAACATGTCGGACGAAGGACGCATCAGGCGGCTGATAGTCAAATACTCGGATATTCCACCGGTGCTGGTCCACGCGGTTGTCTCGGTAGAGGACAAACGATTTTTCGAGCACTCCGGGCTGGACTTTCTTCGAATCGCGAAGGCGTCGTATGTCGATTTGAGGGAACACCGTAAAGAACAAGGCGCGTCCACCATATCCATGCAGCTCGCCCGTAACCTTTGGCTGGATCATGACAAGAGTTGGAAGCGCAAGGTGACGGAAGCGCTGATTACGCTGCATCTGGAACATAAGCTCACCAAGCAGCAAATTTTCGAAGACTACTGCAACCTGGTGTACCTCGGGAATGAGGGCACGTTCAGTATAAACGGTTTTGGCGAAGCGTCGCGAGTGTACTTCAACAAGGACCTGCGCAAACTGAATCTAACCGAAGCCGCGACACTGGCCGGGCTGATCCAGCGCCCTAGTCACCTGAATCCCTTCCGCCATCCGGATCGGGCCCTGGAACGACGCAACCTGGTTTTGGGATTGATGTTTGAGAACAAGTATGTTAGCCAGCCGCAATATCTGGAGGCAGTGGCGGCGCCGCTCGGTTTGAATCCGGGCGCGAGCCAGGCTTCGGAGGCTGCGTACTTTCTCGACATGGCCGCGAATCAAGCTTCGAAGGATTTGGATGAGCGGCTGGGCGGCTTGGCCAACGTTCATACGACGCTCGATCCACGCCTGCAGCGGGCCGCCGAGCAAGCCATCGCCGATGGCATGCGGCTGGTGGATAAAGCGCTGGCCGCTCGCGGCAAGAAGGGACTCGCGGACGGGGGCAGGGCACAGGTTGCTCTGATCGCCCTTGATCCGCATACCGGCGAAGTAAAGGCTGCGTGCGGCGGCCGGGACTATGCCATGAGCCAACTGAACCGCGTGCTTTCGAAACGTCCGCCTGGTTCCGTATTCAAGCCGTTCGTCTACGCGACAGCGCTGAATACGGCGGTGGTGGGCGGGAACCAGGTTCTTACCGAGGCATCCACGGTGGATGATTCACCGGCGACCTTTCAGTTTGAGAATCAGACCTACAGCCCCAACAATTTTAGAGGTGACTTTCGCGGGATGGTGACGCTTCGCCTGGCGCTGGCCCACTCGCTTAATGTCGCGACGGTGAAGGTGGGAGAAATAGTGGGATTCGATAACGTAGCCGCACTGGCGCGGCGGGCCGGTTTGAGCGGTGTGAATGCCACTCCGTCTATCGCACTGGGAGCGTATCAAGCCACGCCGCTCGATCTGGCGCGAGCCTACACGATATTTGCGAATGAAGGTGTGCGCGTCCAGCCTACCTTCATCGCCGGAATCGAGGATAGGAACGGCGCGGTGCTTTATCATCGCAGCCCGGAGACCCAGCGTGTTCTAGACCCACGCGTTGCCTTTCTCATGGTGGACATGCTGCAGGAGGTAATGCGCAGCGGAACGGCCGCGGGTGTTCGCTCGCGCGGATTCAGATTGCCGGCCGCAGGAAAGACGGGGACCTCGCACGACGGCTGGTTCGCCGGTTTCACCTCTCAACTCTTGTGCCTGGTGTGGGTGGGCTTTGACGACTATCGCGAACTGGGCCTGGAGGGCGCGCGTTCGGCCCTGCCGATTTGGACCGAATTCATGCTACAGGCCGCACGTTACAAGCAGTATGGGAATGCTAAGCCATTTGCACCGCCATCTGGTGTGATGAACGCCGAAGTAGATCTCGAATCCGGTCAGGTTTGTCCCGGCGGCCCCATATCTTATTTCATAAGCGGAACGCAGCCCAGCTCGGAATGCGACCCGCGGGAAATTGAAGTGGAGTTTTCGCCCGATGGCGGCGCCGTTCAACGATCAGTTCCGGTTCAGCCGGTGGTTGATCGGCCGCCGGCCCGGAATTGACAGCCTGATTTCGGGCGACGGGTGGAAGCAGTTCTATCCCGCGGCTATCTTCAGAGCCTTCAGGAACATTTCGTCCGCATCCGTCAATTCCGGCGCTCCCATCGCGGTGGGCGCTAATTCGAGCGGCCGATGAGCGCTCTGGTCGATCCGCGTGTAGAGCGAGAGATCTATCGCCATGTCAACTTCGAAACCCTGATTTTCCAGCATAGCCATCGCATCTGCGACGTCTGAGGAATCCAGCACGGCGCGATTGATGGCGCGTCTTAAAATATCCAGCAAATCTGCCGCGGCATCATCTGGACGATCAATCATCATTTCTCTGCCCTCCAGGGCGCTTTGGAAAATTCCTGGCAACTACGAATCCAAATCGGGATCTAACAGATAATCCAGCACATAGCGGCGTGATCGGCGGTTCGGGCGCGGGGGGTGAGTTAGGACTGTGGGTGAAATAACCCAACTTACCCTTTGACATCGCCAATTGCAGAGGGATGAAACATGAATTCAGTTCACGGGTCTCACTAGCGTGGGAGGAAAGCGACGCATATGTTAAAGAGCTTCTGTTTTCTGGCGGTTGGTATTGGCATGGTTTTGGCTAACGGTGGCCGCGCGCAGGCGCAGGTTGCGGTCAGTATTGGAGAGCCACCTGTTTGTCCTTACGGATACTACGAAGTTCCTCCTTATAACTGCGCCCCAGACGGGTATTATGGGCCGGAGTGGTTCTCAGGCGGTGTTTTCATCGGGGCGGGACCCTGGTTTCACGGACCGGATCATTTCTACGGACACGTCGATCATCATTTCGACTATCGCAAGGGCTACCATGGAAGTCTTCCCGCGCGCGGTGAACATCCAGCGGAACACCGCGCGGAATTTCACGGCCAGGCAATGCACGACGCGCATGGCCATGAGGCACCACGCGGCCATCATTGACCCTGCCTGAAAAGACCTGCAGCGCAGCGGTGCGTGAAGCGTCGTCCGTATGATGGCGAGGGCTTTAATTCCTACTACACTGGAGCAGGCTCAGCGATTCTTTGATCACTAGTTTAATTGGTAGGCGCGGCTGGACTCGAACCAGCGACCCTCAGCTTAGAAGGCTGATGCTCTATCCACCTGAGCTACGCGCCCGCTTACTACGAGCTTCAATGATGAGTTTAGCGCAGCATCGCCACTGACTCTAGAGAACGTAGGCTCGCAACATCCAAATCACCAGCCATATCGCGATGATCGCCATCACGATGCGCCCGATGAGTGAGCGGACCGGCAGCTTTTGTTCCTCGGCCATGCTCAACAGTAACAGCAACAACCCCCGCTTCCGTACTCGTCCCCCTTCCGGCTACCCTCGAGGGGGTTTCCGTCGTCCGGTGCGGCCAGCAGGCCGCTCTTGGGGTGTGTTGGAGGGCGACGCGTTCGAAGCTTACAGGGAGCACGCGTTCAGACTCTCGTCGAACACACCAACGATAATCATCTCGTAGGGGAGTTTCGCGTCAAAGGTTTGGCCCGGCTGTTGAGAGGTCATGAACGAAACTCTCTCAAGGTTGACTCGCGGGATTCCCAGTACGTGCAAAGTGGCGCCGGCGGCGCAATTTGCGACCAGCAACGCAGGCGGAGTATTGGGCGCAAAGACCATCCGCAGCGACTCTTCGACAACCGCTTCCTCTGCATCTTGCATCACCTTAGCGAGGACCAGGAATCCGCCGTCGTCCGATTTGACTGGCGCGCCCGCGAGCTGAATCACGAATTGAGCATAGTTATACCCGATCTTCGTCGCGCTAATTGTGGTGGACGTGCTGGTGGAGGCGATGGTCGCTTGGAGCTTTTCGTAATGCCCGAAGGCGGTTTGAGCATCGTAGGCTGTGTATCCGGGAATGCTCACAAACGATTGCGCCGCATCGTCGCCCGCGAACTTCGTCACAGGGTGAATTTCAAAGACGTGATCCGGATTCGTGTCGCCGGGCACCGGGACATCCTCGCCTTGGATCTGATCGCCGCCCGGATGCTCAAACCAAATCCTCCAGGCGCCCGACACCGGTACCGTCTTGCCGCCGTCCGCCTTATGAGCATCGGCGAGGGGCTTCTTCTCGCCGTCCGAGCCTGCGTTCATGATCTCCACCACCAGAGGAAGTCCCACGTCGCCAGAACGCCCGGACATGTGAATGTCTCCATCATTTCCGCCGCTACTAATCGTGTGGACGTTCTTCAGGACGTGGTCCACTTCAAGAGTGATATCCATGGTGGCGCGATTCTTGTTCGTTTCGATGAAAGCGTTCTTGAGCACCAGATCGGTCTGAGCGGATAAAGGTACGGAAGAAGCAACGACAAACAACCACCAAGAGCCGCGCATCGCCTTAAGCCCCTTGCTCAGAGCCGTTCTTGGACTTGGGTGACGTCACGGGCTTGGTGCCGGCCGATCGCAGGTTCACGAAGGTTTTTAGCGTGTCGAACCAGAAAGGTGCGCCCAGGGAAACAGCGATAATAGTCAAGATCCAGCCGGGGATGTGCCACAACGCCAGCACGATCACCGCGCCAATACTTTTGTTCGCCTTATCCCAATCGTAAGTCCAACCCGTCAAGCCTCCGAGCTTCGTGTTCATTTGCTCGATCTGCGTAAGCGGCTGCGATTTCTCCGGCTTAAAAGGCTTGGGATTCGAGTCCTTGTACTCCGCCGTAACCAGATCCTTGAGCTCGTTCTGGCTGGCGGTCGCCCGATTCACAATTTCCTGGCGCAAGGTTGGGTTCACCCACAGTTTATTGGCGATGCCAATCGTGTCCGCATTTACGAACAGCGTTAAAGCTGCCGAGATTACAATCGTGAGTTTCTGCTTATCGCGCGTATACCAGCCAGTGACGCGGTCCATCGTATCGTTGAACCAACCCTCGATGGCTTTTTCACTACGGTCGAGATCGCGGCCGGTATTTTGGATGAGTGCCAGCAGGGAACGTTTCAGGCTGGAATCGGGCAGTTTCTTGATGCCGGCATCGAGATCGTCGAACGTTATCACACCCGGTTGCTGTGGCGTTACTAAATCCATCACCGCAAGAGCGAAGGTGCGCGGGGCTATGTAGGAAGGCGTCGAACCGCCCTGCCCTAGGCCAGCGATCAACGGATGCTCGCCGAGGCCTGCAAAGCCGGTTTTCCTTCGGCGGTAACACCCTGGAGGAGATTGGCTATGCCTTTTTCGAGCATCAGGGGCCGAGTTTTTAGAATTCCCGCCAGCCACTCGTTGATTGTCGTGCAAATCAACGCAAGAAGCAGATAAACAAATATCAAACCAATCGCGACGTCCAGAACGCCGGACTGCAGCATGGAACCTCCTTGCCGGTGCCAAGTAAGGTTCGCAAATTTCCAGATAATTATGGAAACAGATTGAAACCCGCGGCGGCCACTGTCTGGCTGCTCACAATTCTACGGGGAAACTCGAATTAGGCCGTTCGGACTTCCACTGCTTGAAACAGACCGTCCGCCATCCAATCGCGAAACCATTCGAATAGCTGATTCTGTTTCACCGCGGGACGCCACTTGCGGATCATCACGCCGATGATCGCATCGCCGACGGTTTTGTCCGCTGCCAGCGCGGAAAGCAACTCGTATGCGGGCTGCGTTAAATCCGTGCGGCGCACGCGGTAGTTGTTACGGTACGCAACCACCCAAGTCTTTTTGCGGCCCAACCTCGGTGCAGGATTTTCTTCGTCCACGAAGCCGAGATACTGGCTCACGGGATAATCGAATTCGAGCAGACGGAAGGCCTCCACCGGCTTGAGGCGTGCATGCTCCCATGCGTCCGGTGGAACGGCCTGCACGGCCTCCGGCTTTAGTGGGGCCGTTTCCGCGGCATCGAAAATGCAAGTCAGTCCGTATTCCAGCCGTGCCAATTGATGGCAAAAATCTTTCTTCGGAAGATCGTCGAGCGTCGCCAGAAATTCGGGAAGACGATCGCCCAAGCGATTGAGTGTGTAGCTGCGCGATGGATAAACCTCCACGTAGCGCTCCACCATTCGCATGAATTCTTCTTCGCCCAGGAAATGCTTGAGCGCTGGATAGTCGCTGGATAGCGCTTCTTCCATGCGCAGCAAATACATTTCGCGGTAGATGTTCAGGCGTTCGAAAGACGAAAGAGTTTTGGACGGCAGCACCACGGTGCGGGCTTGCCCGGCGGGGATCTCGGCTTGCGCGCGCTCGGACGCGATGGCTTCTTCGCACGTGCCCTGATCGAGAATCAGGGTTTGCATCCAGCGCTGGATGCGATCGAGGTCCGGATGAGTCTCAGTCGCCATACGCGGGAATCTCTTCCAGTTCCGGCGCCGGCATCTGTTTGTCTTCCTGCTCGCGGAACTGGCGGGCCTTCAATGCCTCGCCATGCACGACATCGAAACCTGGGATATTGGCATCCCATTCCAGCAGCGTGGCCACTCCTCCTAGCCGGCGATGTGCATAGCGATACAGCTCCCACACGGTATTGATGACGTAGTCGCTGTGAGTATCCAGAATGTGCGTGCCTTTGTTGGTGTGTCCGGCCAGGTGCATCTGCACCACGCGATCTTTGGGAATGTTGTCGATGTATTTTTTTGGATCGAATCCGTGGTTGAAGGAGCTTACATACACGTTGTTGACGTCCAGCAGGATGCCGCAGTTGGCTTCCTCCGCCAGGGCGGCGATGAACTCGCTCTCCGGCCATTTGGAAGCGCTGAATTCCAGATACGTAGACGCGTTTTCAAGCGCGATGGGACGCTCCAGAAAATCCTGAATGTTGCGGACGCGTTCAATGGTGTGGCGCAGCGCCTGATCGGTGTAGGGCATGGGCAACAGGTCGTGCGTGTTGAGGCCGGTGACTCCGGTCCAACATAGATGGTCGGATACCCAGCGCGCGTTAACCCGCTTTCCCAGCGCTTTGAGTTTCTTGAGGTAATCGAAATCGATGGGGTCGGTGCTGCCCACGGAGAGCGACACGCCATGCAGCACCACGGGATAACGCTCCGCAACCTGATCCAGGATATGCAGGGGACGGCCGCCTGTATCCATGTAGTTTTCTGACAGAACTTCAAACCAATCGATGACAGGATTGTTCTTAAGGATGTGCTCGAAATGCACCGAACGCAGCCCGATGCCGAATCCCAGATCCGGATATCCCCACCGATTGTTCGCCATCTACTTCGACTCTCCGGTCTTGCCGTTTAGCCCCAGCCACTTGCTCAGGAAGTAGTCAATACTGATGGGGCCGGGTCCGTAAAAGACCAACCATATTAAGGATAGCAAGTACGTGAATGAGGCGATGTCGGTGAGGTCGCCTGGGAACTTTTCAATGAACGCCGGGCGGTCGGCGGTTAGGACAGCGACCAGCATGGTCGAGGAGAGGAGCGCCGCGAAGATGCGCGTCCCTAGACCAAACACCAGGCAGAGACCGCCGATAAATTCCAGGCCGGCGACGAAGGCGGCATTAGCGCCGGGGAACGGAATTCCGAGATCGGTGAAAAAGCTAGTGACTTTGTCGAGGTGGTGGAGCTTGCCAAGCCCGTCTTCGCGGAGACCCATCCCGACCACCAGGCGAGTCACCAGCGGCACCAGGAAGGCGAGTGCGCCGGTGATCCGCAGTGCGAGTGCTGTCAGGCGCTGGATTGGTCCTGCGTTCGCTTGTGGCATTCGACCAGTATAGCGGGGGATTCGGGGCTGGGGACTGGGGGCTGGTGTGGCATTCTGGACGTAAGAGACGTAAGAAGTGATGCGTACAACGGGGATGGCTTCCGCGCGTCCAAGGATTGTGGCGCGACGGCGTTTGACAAGCACCTGGATCTGGGCGTGCGCGTTGCTCGCGTGTGTAGCTTTTGGGCAGCGCGGATTTCGCGATTATCCGGGTTGGGAATACAACGATTTTCCGAAACCGCCGGACTGGCAGACTCCTGGAGAGTGGACTTTCGCGCGCTTGATGTATCCCGATGTCCGGTTCAGCAACCGGCCCTTTGGGAACTGGCTGGCGGGCGGGACGAATTGGACCATCGATTATCCGCGCTCGGACCGGCATCTCTCGGCGGCGCTTCGCCGGCTGACGCGCGTGCACGCTCGCTCTATTGAGCAGCCGGTGAATCTGGATGACGGCGACGATGTCTACAACTGGCCGTGGCTGTATGGCGTGGAAGTTGGGCATTGGGCGCTCACGGACCAGCAAGCGGCCAAGATGCGCGATTTTTTGCTGCGCGGCGGCTTCTTCATGTGCGACGATTTCCACGGTACGCATGAGTGGGACGTTTTCATTTCCGGCATGAGCCGCGTGTTTCCGGATCGGCCGATTGTGGAAATCGACAACAAAGACGCCATCTTCCACACCATTTTCGACTTGGACGACCGCTATCAGGTGCCCGGCGAACAGGTGCTGTATCCTCCCTACCAGGTTTGGGAGCACGACGGCTATGAGGCCCGCTGGCGCGGCATCTATGACGACAAGGGACGGCTGATGGTAGCCATCTGCCATAACATGGACCTGGGCGATTCCTGGGAGCACGCCGACAATCCGCTGTATCCGGAACGATACTCCGCGCTAGGGATTCGGATCGGAGTGAACTACATTGTGTACGCCATGACGCATTGAGGCCAGGCGGCCGGCGGCAGGCCGCAGGAGGCAGGAAGCAGAAGGCAGAAGGCGGGCGGCAGGCCGCAGGAGGCAGGTGGCAGGCAGGTGGCAGGCGGCAAGCGGGAAGCAGAAGGCAGCGACCAGAAGGCAGCGACCAGAAACCAGCCACCAGCAACCAGCCACCAGCAACCAGAAACCAGAAACCAGAAACCAGCCACTGGTCCCCAGCCCCATGTATTATGGCTGGGACAAATGATCCGCATCATCACGGTGGAACGGGAATTCGGCGCTGGCGGGACGGCCATTGCTGAAAAACTCGCAGAGCGTCTCGGATGGAAACTGTGGGACCAGGCGCTCACCGCTGAGATAGCGCGCCTGGCTCAAGTGGACCAGGCATGCGTGGAAAGGCTGGACGAGCGCTGCGATTCGCTGTTTTACCGCCTCATGAAAGTTTTTATCCGCGGCAGCTATGAGCGCAGCTTGCCGGTTGCCGGGCTCGGCCACTTTGATGCCGACAGCATGGTCGCATTTATGCACCGCGTCATCGAAGGGGCCGCGGCGGAGGGAAACTGCGTGATCGTGGGACGCGGCGCTCCCTACTTCCTACGGGGCAGGGAAGACGCTTATCACGTCTTCGTCTTTGCCCCGTGGGAAGAGAAAATCCGGCGCGTGCGAATGTCCGGCAAATCCGAAGAGGAGGCCGTGGACCTGGTCTCAACTATCGATGAGGAACGCGCCACGTTTATCCAGAAATACTTCGGCAAGGAATGGCCCAACCGGCACCTCTATCACTTGATGATCAATTCTAAGATCGGAGACGATCTTGTGGTGCGCGCTATTCTGAATGAAGTTTCGGCCTTGTAGCGCCACCGAGCGAGGAGTACAACGCCACACTCGCGACGACAAGATTCGCCACCACTACCGGGAAAGCGTGGATGATCAATCCGTAGATCACCCACAGCAACGCCGCCCCGGCCTGCACTTTACGCAGTACATCCGGCTGTTTGAAGAAATAGGAACTTGCGAAGAACGCGGTGGCCACCCAACCAATCCATTCCAGCTTCATTGGATCTCCAGGCTGGCTTCGGCATGCGAATGGCTGGCGACTTTCGAGATGGTCAGCGAATCGGTCCGGACCTTATCCCATTCCTGCAGCAGAAATCCGTGCGCTTCAAAGAAGGCCCGGATCTGGGTGGAGCTCCAGCCGAGGATATCCTCCAGAATAGGTATCAGCACGCTCAATCCATCCTCGCTAAGGATGGTCCGCCGCGCGATCTGTGTTATGTATTTGTTTTCTGACACCGCGATGGTAAGCCCGTCCAAACGGTTTACGTGCAGCATCACATGGACGTCGGAGCTGCCGTCGCCCACATACACAATGCGGTCGTGACTGATGGGAAGCTTCGAGCGAAGCTCCTCCAGAACAGCCACCTTGCCGTAGCCCGCCGAAACACGCTCGATGGACTCAATCTCGCCAGTCGCCGAGTGATAACGGAAGCGCGCTCCGAAAATGTGATCCGGTGGGACAATTCCTTCCAGCGCCGATTGGATTACTTCCTCCGGCGCCGCCGAAACCACGTAGAACGAAAAATGATGTCCGTCCAGATCGTCCAGCAGCTTCGACAACTGGCGGATGTTCTGTTTGAGACGAATGCGCTTTCCCACTTCCGTGAGATCGTGCTTTCGGACGCGTCTGAATTCCGGATCGTGTAACAACAGGTACGCCAGCTCTCCGCCTTGTTGCACAAGGTGGATGTTCGAGAGTCCGGCGATCTTTTCCTGAAAGCCGGGGATGCCGAGCATCTCGGCGAGAACGATTCCAGAATCATTGAAGCTGAGTGTTTTATCGAAATCACTGATTAGCAGATACTGCTTCATAAAGACACTGATCCTTTCGATTTCGGACTTGTTTGACCAACGGGGAACAGCCCGGCAGACTCGGCCGAACTCAAGAGGAGTTACCTATCAGTATAGATGGTTTCGACGCGCGATAAGTTGCACTTAACAAACAAACCTGCGCAGATTCAATAAGATATCTTGGTTGATCGAGGTATGATTCTGATTTGATGCCGCCGCGATTCATCGCCAGGCCTTACTTTGAACCCGAAAGCGAGGAGTTGCGCTTTCTCCCGGAAGGGCCTCGCTTGTTGAGGAATCATCCGGCTGGCGGTGTCCTGCTAGGGTGGGTTGCCATCCAGCATCGGGCCGACGCCGAGACAGGCAGTATCAATGTATTGAATCTCGCATCCGGCGAGAACACGACGTTCCCTCTTCCCGGCCGCCCCGGTTTTTTCGCCGAGACGACGAAGCCGGGTGTTGTCCTGGTTGGGCTCGAACGGCGGCTGGCATATTTCGATCTGTTGACTGGGGTCCTCCAAGAAACCGGGCCGACAGTTACCGGCGACAAACGCGTGATCATCAACGATGGCTTGGCTATCGATGGCGGCGTCCTGTTCGGGACCAAGCATCTCGAGTTCAATCAGCCTCTGGGGGCGCTCTATTTCTTCGATAGCGCTACCGGAACCGTGCGGACGGTAATCGGCGGACAGTTCTGTTCGAATGGCAAGTTTCTAAGGCGCGATGCGGAAGGGGTGACGCTGATCGACATCGACTCTATTCCCAAAACCATTACTCGGTACCGGTTCGACTCCAAACTGGAGCGGGTGCTGGAAAGTTCCCGCATCACTTCTCCGGACTTGCTGCCCGGCTTCCCGGACGGTTTGAGGCCCGCACCTGCGAATGCTGGTGGAGGCGAAGGCGAGAGTGTGATCGTGGCGTTTTACAATCCGGAGTGCGTTTCCGACGGGGTAGCGCGGCAAATTCAGGTAGCTGACGGGGAGACTTTATGTGAATGGCAGATTCCGGGTGCTCCACGGGTGACGTGTCCGGAGTTCGTCCTGCTGGATGGCGAAGTGAAGCTGGTCTTCACTACCGCTATTGAGGGCATGCCGGCCGCAACCAGGCAGTTGGCTCCGGGCTCAGGTTTCCTCTATGTTGCGGATACTCCGTTTCGAGACTTGCCCGCGCCGCCGCCATTGATTCCACGGTAGCTTTTTTGACGCGCAACTTTTTAGTTGCATAATTAGTTCGTTTTAGTTATTATGCAACCTGGAGGTTGCATAATGACTACTAGCGCGGAGATGACCCGCATCGATCGAAGGATTGAGATCAAGGCGCCGCCCGAGCGTGTGTGGCGCGCGCTGACCACCGCCAAGGAGTTATCCACATGGTTCCAGGTGGCCATCGAAGGTGATATCGCGCCCGGCAACGAAGTCTGGATGACATCCATGAGTAAGGGCTATGCTGGCGTGCGCTTCCGCGTCCGATTTGTGGAGATGACGGCGCCCACGCGCTTCGTCTGGCAGTGGCACCCTGGCGCAGTGGATCCTAATGTCGACTACGCGAAGGAGCCCCGAACCACGGTGACGTTCACGCTGGAGCCAGTGGAGGGCGGAACGCGCCTGAGCCTGACCGAGACCGGCTTCAATGAAGTATCCTTGGCACGGCGGGCGAAAGTGTTTGGAGACAACAACCAAGGTTGGACCGAAGTATTGGTCTGGCTGTCGAATTATGCCGAAGCCGCGGTCTAACCTCCGGCTGGCGGAAGCCGCGCTGCTGTTCGCGGCGCTGGGCGATGAGACGCGGCTTCGCTTGCTGCGGCAATTGTCGGAAGCGGGGCCGGCTTCGATTTCGGTGCTGGCCCACAATTTCCAAGTCTCGCGCCAGGCAGTCACTAAACATCTTCAGTTCCTCGCGGCTGCCAGTATTATCCAGGGAAAGCGCGAGGGCCGGGAACATGTGTGGACTCTCAATCCGGCCCGTCTAGGGGAAGCGCAGCGCTGTCTGGAAATCATCGCGCGCGGTTGGGACGACGCTCTGGCCCGCCTGAAGGCGCACATTGAAGAGGGAATATAATGATTACCGAACGCTAGTGAGAGAAACAATGAATCGAAACTTATGGGGCAGGATGCCATCCTGCAGGCGGGCTGTTAACGCGCCGAGCTTGCGCCGATTGGCAATCGGCGCGCAGGTTGTCTACATTGTTGCCAACCTGCCCCACACTCTGATCGCTGTCTTGTTGGTTTTGGGGGGATCGGGCGGCGCGCAATCACAATCCATCACTCTAGGGGGCGCGCCCTGCACACCGGTGCTGCGCTGTCCCGATAAGGATTGCACTGCCGACCGAGTGATAAACCAGGGACCGGTCGTTGATATGAAGACGCGTCGCACCTACTTCCTGGATTATCCGTGCGATCTGAAGGCGGACGAGAAGGTTACGTTCATCCTCAGTCTGCACGGCGCCGGCTCCTATGGGAACTGGCAGCGACACTATTTCCCGATCGTGGATTACAAAGACAAGTACCGCTTGGTTATTGCTACACCGAACTCTCCAACGCATGTGTGGTCAACGGTGGATGACGAATACTTGCAGAACATCGTCAATGCGATGGTGGAACAGATTGGCAAGCAGAATATCCAGGCATTCTGGCTGGTAGGTCACTCGCAAGGCGGCATGACGTCCAACCG
>DASYNU010000274.1:0-11961 GCA_036008345.1 Bryobacteraceae bacterium | reverse complement strand
GACCCGAATTAATCCCACCCCGTTATAGGCGGTCGATTCGATGCGCTCGATGTCGCTGACCGTGGTCGTCATGGCCCGTTCGGATACCACCAGGACGCGTTTCGCCATGTCGTCCGGACTCATGCCGTTGTAGGTCCGGATCACGCCGACCATCGGAATGTTGATGTACGGGAAAATATCGGTCGGTGTCGTGACCATGGAAAGCCCGCCCAGGATGGCGATAAGGATGGCCATCACCATGAAGGTGTAAGGGCGGCGGAGGGCGAGACGGACGATCCACATAAACGAAGTCCTAGGCAGCCTTTACTTTCAGACCTTGTTCGATTTGCAGCATGTCGTCCGCGCTGAGCTCTAGATCGGCGGCGCGGGCCACGCCGCTCACCTGCTGGGCACTGCGGACCCCGACGATCGCGCCGGTGACGGCGGCATTCTGCAGGGTCCAAGCGATGGCCACCTCACCCGGCGTTGCATGGCATCGCTTGGCGACAGCGCGCAGCGTTTCTACCAGCCGAAGATTGCGGGAGAGCAATGGTTCCTGGAAATTCGGACTGCGTTTCCGCCAATCGTCTTCAGGGAGCACGGCAATCCGTTCGCGAGTCATAGCTCCGCTCAGTAGGCCGGAGGCCATTGGGGAATAAACGACAACGCCAATGTGGTGCTCCTGAGCGAATGGAAGAATCGTGAATTCAACATCCCTCGCCAGGAGTGAATATTGCGGCTGGAGCGAAGTGATGGCCGCTACGTTTTGGGCGCGCTGCATTTGCGCCGCAGTGAAGTTGGATACCCCGATATTGCGGATCTTCCCCGCAGCCTTGAGTTCCGCCATAGCGCCGACTGCCTCTTCGATAGAGCCCGGAGAGGCACTCTCGGGATCACCCTTCCAAGCCGGCCAATGGATTTGATAGAGATCGATGGCTTCTACACCAAGCCGCTTTAGGCTCGCCTCGGCTTCGCGGCGAATAGAAGCCGCTTGCAGGCTGTGCGAAACATTGCCGGAGCCGTCCCAGATCAGGCTGCACTTAGTGAAAATAAAAGGCGGCACTGGCCGGTGCTTGACCGCACGTCCGACGATGGTCTCTGAATGGCCCAACCCGTAGACGGCGGCGGTATCGATCCAATTTATTCCGCGGTCTAGCCCGGCGTGGATCGCCGCGATGGATTCTTTGTCATCCTGGGGGCCCCAGGCGAATTCCCAACTCCCTCCGCCGATCGCCCAAGCTCCAATTCCAATCGGTGTGATTTGCAAATCACTCTGTCCAAGCCGTCGTAAAGTCACGTTTATTTTCCTTTCGTTTTCCTAGGCGGCCGGGGGCAGAGCCTGCTCCGCCGCAGCTTGTTTTTCCATGCGGCGAATTACGGCCGAAAAGTCTTCCTCATTCCCGGACGCTGCTTCTGTGGAATTAACTGCCGCGGCTGCTTCGGTCACTGGCAACGCGAGTCCACGCTGTGCCGCTGCAGCTAGAATGAGTCCGAAATCCTTGTGCATGAGCCGAATCGGAAATTGTGGCGTATAGTCGCTCTTTTTGGCAGTAGCCAGTTTTCCGATATGGGCCGGAGCGACCACCGCAGTCATTGCCAGGGTGTCCAGGAGAAGATCGCGCGGTAGGCCAAGCTGTGCGCCTAACGTGGCCGCCTCAGCGATCGCCTGCATGCCCACTCCTAAGAGCGCGTTCACTACCAGCTTCATGGCGACACCCGAGCCGGTCGATCCCATGTAAAACCACTGTTTCGCGATAGCCGCGAAAATCGGCTCTGCCGCTTCAAAGACTTTGCGGTCGCCTCCACCGAATAGTGTCAGCGCCCCGGTTTCCGCGGACCGCGTGCTGCCGGAGACCGCGACGTCGAGTGCGGAGACATCCACCTCCAGCGACGCGCGATGTAATTCGCGGGAGGCTCCCGGAGAGATGGTGCTCATCTCGACGATCCGTGTACCGGGCCTGGCGCTGCACAGCACGTTGCCTTTTCCCAGGTAGGCAGCTTGGACCGCGCCTTCGTCCGGAAGACATGACAACACCACATCCACCTCGCTCGCCAGTTCTCCAGGATGCCGTGCAACTTCGGCGCCGAGGGCGGCTAGCTCCGCGGCTTTCGTGTGATCAAGATCGTAGACGACCATGGGAAACCCGGCAGCGGCGAGCCGCCCCGCGATCCGTGAGCCCAGGTAACCGAGTCCTATGAATCCCAACCGGCTGCGAGAGGTGATCTTCTCATTAGCTATCATCGATTCTCCTATTCAATCCGTCCGCAGTAGTGCACCCGCCTTGCCAACCCGGGATCCAAAGGGAATGACTGTTTTTGCACATGCGCAGTCCAATATCTTGCGGACCGGATTGCATGGGCAGTTTCCCAATCGTCCCGCCCTGTCGACATGTTGACTTCCTGAGGCTCCACGGGTAATAAATCCTTTGAAACCATAGGCCAGAGCGTGGGTAGTCAGTTGCACTTCTCAATGACGCTATGGCGGATGGTCAAGATCTCAAGGTGCTCGGAAACGCACCAAAATCGGTTTCGAGGCGCAGGTTCATACAAGGTGTAATCGCCGGGGGTGCGGCCGTCTCCTCAGCGAGCTATTTGTTCCGTAACTCGGCGGTCCATGGAGCCGGCTCGGGCGAGCGACTCATCACCTTAAGCGTGAATGGGCAACGGCGCCGCGTCGACGCAATGAAGCAAGAGACGCTGGCGTGGACGCTGCGATATAAATTGGGACTCACGGGGACGAAGCTAGGCTGCGACCGCGGGGAGTGCGGCGCTTGCACGGTCCTGCTCGACGACGTGCCGCATTATTCATGCTCGGTTCTGACGCACACAGTGCGCGACCAGAAGGTACTGACAATTGAGGGACTGGCAAATGCCGACGGAACGTTGCATCCCCTCCAGCAGGGCATCATCGACGAGCAGGGATTTCAGTGCGCCTTTTGTATGTCGGGCTTTGTCATGGCCGCGGTGGGATTCCTGAGAACTAACCCCAACCCCACCCGATCGGAGCTGGCGCACGGCATTTCGGGTAACCTGTGCCGCTGCCAGGACTATGACAAGATCCTCACTTCTTTGATGCGCGGCGCCCAGAACATGCGGGAGGCGAATCATGTCGACCTCGGATAACGAACGCCAATACGGACATCAATACAAGCTGATCGGCAAGAACTATGTGACTGCCGATCTGTATGCGAAGGTCACGGGGAAGTCAAAATACGCGGAAGATTTTCGCGCCGAAGGCATGCTGTTTTGTAAGCTCTTACTCAGCCCGGTGCCACATGGGAGGGTAAAGCGTATCGATGCGAGCGAAGCGTTGGCGATGCCCGGCGTGAGAGCGATTCTCACGGCGGACGATCTGCCTGCGCCTGCCGACACCCTCACCGACAACGGGACAGTAATCAAGGCCAGCAAGTGGGGCGAGCGCGGTTTGACGATGGAGCCGGTCTATCAGGGTGAGCCGATACTCGCGGTGGCCGCGGTGGATGAACTGACCGCGGCTGAGGCAATTGAGAGAATTCAAATTGATTTCGAGCGACTTCCGTTCGTGGTGGATCCGCTGGATACGCTGCGTCCGGGCGGGCCAAATCCGAGAACCGATGGCAATATCTGGGTGACTCCGCCAGGCGGTCAGCCCGCGGTTCAGGAACTTAAATGGACCGAGGCGGACTTCGCCGAAGCCAAATACGGCCGTCTCCCGATGGGCAAGACTGCTGACGAATGGTCGTATGGCGATGTGGATGCAGGTTTCAAGAACGCCGCGCTGGTGCTGGACGAAACATTTGTCACGCCCGACGTTAGCCATCAGACTCTTGAGCCCCGTAGTGCGATGGCTTATTGGCAGAACGGCAAGGTCTACGTTCACTCCGGCTCTCAAAGCACTGATCGAACCGTGCCTGCGATCGCGAGATGGCTGAACATGGATCCGAGCAAAGTTGTTTTCATCAGCGAATACACCGGCGGCGGATTTGGCAGCAAGATCACCGGCGGCGTCACCATGATTATCCCGGCGCTGCTTTCAAAGAAGGCCAATGCACCCGTGATGATGCGCATCAGCCGCGAAGAGGAGACTTTTATCGGACGCGCGCGGCCAGGCTTTCAAGGTCGAATGAAAGTCGGTTTCTCCAAAGAGGGACGAATTCTCGCCGTGGACATGTTCGTAGTCTCGGACAATGGTCCTTACGACGCACAGGGCGATGCTCCGACATCGGGGCATATGGTCTCGCTTTTGTATCAGCCACAGGCTATGCGTTGGCGCGGGCTGACGGTGCTGACGAACACACCGCCTCGGAGTGCGCAGAGTTCGCCGGGCGGCCTGCAAGGCATCTCGATCACCGAACCGATCATCGCGAAAGCCGCACGAAAGCTCGGCCTGGATCAGGTAGCGATCCGCTACATCAACTGTCCGGAAGGCAAGGCGCCCTATGGGCCTCCGGTGCAGGGCAAACTTCAACACGCAACATCTGCATATCTGAAGGAAGCTCTCCAGGGCGGTGCGGAGCAATTCAAGTGGCACGTGAGGGTTGCTCGAAACCCCAAACGGATCGGCTCCAAAGTGCGCGGGGTGGGTGTATCGCTGAGCTGTTACGTTGGCGGCACAATCGGCTTCGACGGGCTTCTGGTCATCACGCCTGAGGGCCGGGTTCAATTTCAATCCGGAATCGGAAATTTAGGCACGGAGTCGGTAATCGACGTACACCGCGCAGGTGCGGAGGTTCTGGGCATTCCCTGGGAAAAGTGCGACGTCGTGTGGGGTGATACATCCAAACATTTTCCCTACACCTGTGTGTCCGGCGGCAGCCAGACAACACACGCCATGACGCGGGCCGCACACGCGGTGGCAATAGATGCCAGGCAGAAGCTCCAGGAGATCGCCGCGAGGAGCCTGGGTGGTAAACCCGAGGATTACGAGGTTGCGAACGAGCGCATCTTCCGAAAAGGCTCGGGCTCAGGGATAACCTTTGCACAGGCAGCGCAAAGGGCAATTGAACTCGGTGGTAAATACGATGGCCATGAAACTCCCGCCGACGTAAATAAAAGGACCCAGGCATCCGTCGCCGCGCTCGCGGGCCAGGGCCTGGTCGCGGTGGCGCGCGACAATTACCCGCGCGACGGTATGACGCATTCCTATGTGGCAAGTTTCGCGGAAATCGAAGTAGATGTCGAAACCGGCAAGTACGACATTGTGGATTTTCTCGCGTACGCCGATGTGGGTACGGTGATCCATCCGCGTGCGCTGGGCGGACAGGTTCTCGGGAGGTCAACGCTCGGTATCGCCCATGCCATCAGCCAGAAGTGGGTTTTCGATCCGCACTACGGTGAAATGGTTTCAAAAAGGTTCTACCAAAACAGACCGCCGACCATTCTGGATGTTCCAGTGGACATGCAATGGGCCGCCTTGGATATTCCGGATCCCGAAACTCCGGTCGGCGCCCGCGGTATCGGCGAACCACCTGTCGGGGGCGGTTGCGCCTCTATCTTGAATGCGCTTTCTGACGCTCTTGGCGACGAAATCTTCCGGCGCGCGCCCGTCAACGCCGATACGATTTTGACTTCGCTCGAAGCTGGGCGGCCGATGCAAAATCCGTTAACGGCGCATATCTAATTCGAGAGGTATCTATGGCTGTAATACGAGATGTCATGGCCGCGTTTGAGTTGCTTCAGCCGGCTTCGATCGCGGACGCTCAGAAACTTCTCCAGCAACATGGAGAAGATGCTTGGGTAATGGCCGGTGGAATGGATACTTTCGATTGGCTGAAAGATCGAATCCGGAAGCCGAAGTTCGTGGTAGATCTAAGCGGCATCGAGGAGCTCAAGGGCGTTCGAAGCATTAGCGACGGTATTGAGATCGGTGCCACCACTACTCTCACCGAAGTCGTTAAGCACCCCATCATCCGAGAGAAATATGGTCTTCTGGCGGAAGCTGCAGAATTGGTTGCCTCGCCGCAAATCCGGAACCAGGGCACCATCGGCGGCAATGTATCGCAGGACGCGCGCTGTTGGTATTACCGCGCGGGTTGGCCCTGCTACCGCGCGGGCGGAAACATGTGTTATGCCGACACACCAACCGCCCGCAACCGCGAGCACGCGATTCTTCACGCCGATCGATGCGTGGCGGTGAACCCGTCCGATTCGGCCCCAGCGCTGATCGCTCTGGACGCTAAATTCGTCCTACGCACGTCGAGTGGCGAGCGAATCCTTGACGCCGAAGACTATTTCATCGGCCCACAGATCGATATCACCCGGCTTCACATATTGGAGCCCGGCGATCTGCTGACGGCCATTCGTATTCCGTCGGCCTGGGCCGGCGCGCGGTTTTTTTTCGAGAAGGTGCGCGATCGGAACGTCTGGGATTTCCCACTGTTGAATGTAGCCTCGGCGATGCAGGTCTCTGGTAACACGATCGAGAGCATCCGCATAGCCGTGAACGGCGCTGCCGCCCGCCCACTGCGGCTGAAAGAGGTCGAAGACGCGGTTCGCGGAAAACCGGCGACAGCGGCAACCGGTGAAATGGCCGGAAAGCTGGCCGTACAGGGAGCAGTGCCGCTCCAGTTCAATGCCTATAAAATCCCGCTGATGAGAAATCTTGTGAAACGCGCAATTGGCGGTGTGGAGGAAGCAAGATGGGCATCCTAAAGGTGATTACGCAATGGGCCACGAATCCGTGGGGGCAGAATGTACCGATCCACATTGCGTGGTTCTTGATTTGGGTTGCGGCGATCGCCGGCCTGCTGTTCTTCATAGTTCACGCAATCTACGTGCGGTATTTCGCCAGAGCGGAAGAGTTCGCAGGCAGTGTTTCGCCTACGCTAGAGGTGCTGCTACCGCCGCGAGTTCCGAGACACACTCTGGCAGCGCGATTATTCCACTGGGTCATGGCGGCCGCGATGTTCACGCTGCTTTTCACGGCTTTTCTTCCGAAGGTGGGTGTACAGTTTGACTGGGTGACCTACCATTGGATCGCCGGCACCGTCCTCACGGCGTCCGTCATTTTTCACATTATCCATGCCTCTTTTTGGCTGGACTTTTGGGCGATCTGGCCGGACAGAGAAGACTTGGAGGATGCGTGGAGAAGAGTGCGCAGGTTTATGGGACTGCCGGCGCAGCCGCCCCGGAGGTTTGCGAAGTACCCGCTAGAGAACAAGCTCTACCACGGCGCGATCATGCTGACCGGCTTGACCGCTATTGGAACGGGCGTGTTCATGATGTTCCGCGTACGTACGATCTTCTTCCCCCGGAATCCCTATCTGTTCGGCGACATGACATGGGGCTGGATGTATGTGTTGCACGGGCTGGCCGGCGTTGGACTCATTGCGCTGGTCATGATCCACGTGTACTTCGCGGTTCGTCCGGAAAAACGCGACATCACCAAGTCGATGATCTTCGGCACGATGAGGCGGGAGTTCTACTTGACGCACTACGACCCGCAGCGCTGGAACGTGGAAGTGCCCGCCGCGCGATCTCGACGAACGGACGAAAAGTCCTAATTTATGTCAACGAAAATCTGGGAGCGGTTTGAAGCCATCGAAGAATGCTACGAGTTCATGCTGGCCTACGCCGCGCAGGGGCTTCCTAGCGACGAAGGCAGCAAGTCAGGCGGACAGATTCGTGAACTCTTAAAGCACGCCGTCGGAGCACTCAGAGGACTGGCTGAGAGTTGTGCGGCGGCGATGCGGGCGGAAGGAATCGAACCAGGAGACCAGCTCCAGGCCTTTTTCGCCGTGTTGGACCGCGATGCGCGGGATTCGCTGGCCGCCATGGAATTGGTCCTCGCCCAGCCGGCCATCAGCTCTCAGCTCATTGACAACCTGAACGCCTCGATACATCTTCGTGCGCTGCTCACCGACGTGTTTCTGCTTGGCGAGGTTCTTAGGACGCAACGAACCACGGCGAAAGCGGCGCAGTCCTAGCCATCCAATTCGGACTCCGCGCGGTGCTATCAAACTGAGCAGTGGTCTTGAACCCCTCAAATTGACCGGTCGTGGCCGCGTCTTTGGTCTGCGATGTTCCCGGCAAATATCCGGGCCGCTGGCGATCGGTCTTTGCATCCTGGGGCGGCCGGCCCCGGGTTCTTTCAAGTGGTGCTCTCGAGTGTAAATGAGACCTCGGTGTTTGATAGGTCCATCGACTCGATTTTAGGCACTGGAACCAACCAGAATTCCAACACAAACGCCGCAGGCACGTGGGCCCGCCACTAGTGGCCTGTCGCTGAGGCGTGCAGATCAGCGCTCTAGCGAAGGCGTACTAACCTGGGATTTTTGCACCGGCGCAGACAGATGGAGCTTGGATGGGCCATCCGCCTTCCGGCACAGAACAGTGTTCACTGCGAACTCGATTCCACCCAGACGCGCGAACCTGCTCCATCGGAAACTGAATCAGCGGTCCACGTTCGGCGCGGCTAGCTCAGCATCAGCTACGGTTGCATAGCGCGTGAAGACATCATCGATCTTGCACTTGCGGAACAGATCCCATACCCAATCGCTAATTCCGGCCAGAAGTAAGCGTTTCGAGTTCTGCTCGAAAGATACATAGAGCCCGATCAGTACTCCTATGCCGCTCGAATCCACGTACCGGACGCCTCGCATATCGATGACGAGAATTTCAGGAACATGCTGACGCGCTTTGTCGCGGAAGTGAAAGGCGGTCTCTGCGTTCAACACGCCTTGAAGTACCATGACCTTCTCCGACGAACGCCTGCCATCTACCACACTGATTTGCAGTTTATTGTCGGCCACTCCACTCTGGAGTGTATCCAAAATAATCAGTCTCGTGCGTTTCCGGTGCTCTGCAAGAAATAGATCTGTGGGCGTTCTTCCGTAGTCGACGGCCAAATTTGCTCATGGACCGCAGTGTGCCGGGATACTCGGGGCTTAACACGCGGCGCACAGTTATCACCTGTTACAGAAGGTCGGGGTCAATTGCAAATTAAGACTATGCTGTTTTCGGACACCTCATTCTGGCGATGAATCCATGTAGAGGTTGCGGAATGCCCCCGTCGCGGAGACGGTGGCATCATAGTTGTTAGTTGACCGACTCTTTTCCGTCTGCGCCTGGTAGAGAATGGACTATGGGCAACATCGCCAGACATCCATGCGATGAAGCCGCGATTCTCGCCGGTTCGTGCGAGCACCCGGTCACAACAAACGGCCCATGGATTCTAGCCGCCACCATCCTCGGTTCGAGCATGGTGTTCATTGATGGCACGGTAGTGAACGTCGCCCTTCCGGCGCTGCAATCGGCCCTCCATGCGACCCTGGCGGACGTTCAATGGGTCATGGAATCTTACGCTCTGTTTCTGGCTACGCTGCTCCTCATTGGCGGATCTTTAGGGGACCTGTACGGCCGCCGCAAGATCTTCGTGGCCGGTGTCTTGCTGTTCTCGGTAGCCTCGGCTTGGTGCGGACTCGCGCCCAACATCCGGGAGCTTATTGTTGCGAGGGGTCTCCAGGGAATTGGCGGGGCGCTGCTGGTACCGGGCAGCCTGGCTCTCATCAGCGCTAATTCTCCCGAGAAGGAGCGTGGGCGGGCGATCGGGACGTGGTCCGGCTTCACTGCGATCACGGCCGCGATCGGTCCCGTACTCGGTGGATGGTTCGTCGAGCACGGTTCGTGGAGATGGGTATTCTTCATTAACGTTCCCTTAGCAGTGGCGGTCCTTTGGCTTACGCTGTGGAAAGTCCCGGAGAGCCGGGCTGACAACCGCAGCCAGAGGTTCGACTGGTTGGGCGGCCTGCTGGCCGTGCTCGCCTTTGGCGGAATCGTTCTTGCACTGATCGAATCAATGCCAGCCGCGGGCGCGATGGGGTTCGTCTCTCTGATTGCGCTATTGTATTCGGAAGCGCGCTCATCGTCGCCAATGGTTCCACTCGGTTTGTTCCGTTCCCGCAATTTCAGCGGAGCGAATCTGCTCACCTTCTTTCTTTACTCGGCGTTGAGCGGCATGCTTTTCTTTTTTCCTCTCGATTTGATACAGGTGCAAGGTTACTCGCCGACGCAGGCGGGAGCCGCTCTGCTGCCTCTCATTCTGTTGATGTTCTTGTTGTCGCGCTGGTCTGGCGGGCTGCTGGATCGCTACGGCGCCAGGGCTCCGCTGGTTGTGGGTCCGCTGATCGCGGCCGGCGGATTCGCGTTGTTTGCAAGGCCCGGTGTTGGCGGGCCCTACTGGACCACATTCTTCCCCGCGGTGTTGGTGCTGGGCCTCGGCATGGCGATCAGCGTTGCTCCGCTCTCGACGACCGTGATGAACGCGGTGGAGCAGAGCTATGCAGGAGCGGCGTCCGGAATTAACAACGCTGTCTCACGGGTCGCGGGTTTGCTCGCCGTCGCAGTTTTCGGAGTAATACTCAGCGGAGTTTTTGAAAGCGCTCTGGAACGGCGATTGGACCGTCTCCACCTGGCGCCGGCGGTGCGTGCACAAATCGAAGCCCAACGGTCCAAGCTAGCGGCCGCCGAAACGGCAGACGCTCGCGGGCGGCAAGCTATCGAGGATGCATTCGTCGCGGGCTATCGCGCGGTGTTGTGGATAGCTGCTGGGCTGGCGCTCACCAGTTCCTTGAGCGCCGCACTGCTCATCAAAGAGCAGCCGCCTGAGCATCGATGAATGCGACTTTATTCGCCTGACATCGCTTTCAGGTTGTCTCTGCTTTCGCGGACGGAATCAGCGCGATGGCCGCCTCTGAAGTGAGCAGCAGGAACGTGAAGCTCTCCTGCAGATAAAGCCGGATAGCACTATCGGTATGGCTCAGGTAGCCGATGGAGACGTCCTGGCCGATGTGTAGCTCGAAATCGCCGCCACGCGTGGTCAGTACAAAAGCCCCGTCTATAGCGGGCGCCCAAATGATTTTATCGTCGACCAGGCGCTTGACATGCTCCAGCACCGGATAACCGTGATCGCTGGTTTCAGCGAGTGAGGTATAGGCTGGGGCTCCAAGCAAAACAGTATAAGGGCCGTTGACGCCCACAAGCCTCAATTGGCTCAGGGCTTGAGCAATGGCATCCGGGTACTGGCGAACGTCGGCCGGAAGGGGCAGCTTCGGATTGCTCGTCCCCTGACGAATTCCCACGATGCCGGCTGCCGTATACCCGTCAAAAATCGCGCTGTCCTCGGCCAAGGCGATCTGGCGTGCCGCGTCCTTCGCCGGTTGCCAATCCGAGTCGTCCGCGCCGCGTTCGACGTCGTCGATTGCCTGGCGATCGAGTTCAAAAGGAAAACGCAACTCCACCAGCGCCTTCACCTCGCGCTGTCTGGCGAGAATGCCGTCCCTCTGAGCGGCAATCGGAATCAGATGCCCAGTGCCAACTGCGGAGAGAACAGTGCCTGCCGGCCCCTGCACGTCCACCACACGCCTTCCGGCGAGGTAACGTTTGAACGTGCGGGCTGTTTCCTCTTCAATCTGAGCCCATGCGGCATCCGAAATCGGAGCTAGCTCGCTGTGCAGATTATTCATGCGGTATTTCTCCTTTGAGGGAACCAATGCCTAGCGAACCGTCGCTCCGCCCCGGAGTGCATTGAGAGCCTTCGGCCGCCGCTGGGTTTACAAGAGGAGGCGCAGCGGCCAAGGCGGGCGGGTCTTCGCCCAGGGCTTCCAGAAATGTTACGGTCGGAACGAAAAATAGGTTTCCAGTGACGGCGCGGCTGAAGTCGAGAATGCGGTCGTAATTGCCTGGCGGCCGGCCAACGAACATGTTATCGAGCATCTGTTCGATGGTGCGGGGCGAACGGCTGTAGCCAATGAAATAGGTGCCAAATTCAGCCTGCCCGGCCTGCCCGAAAGGCATGTTGTCGCGCAGGATCTGGATCTCTTTCCCGTCCTCGACAATCGTAGTGAGGGCATTGTGCGCCGAGGCCGGCTTGATGGAATCGTCCAATTCGATATCCGATAACTTCGTGCGGCCGATGATTCGCTCCTGCGCCTCCGTGGACAGCGCATTCCATCCGTCAAGATCGTGGAGATATTTCTGCACGATGACGTAGCTGCCGCCGGCGAA
>DASYNU010000273.1:0-12729 GCA_036008345.1 Bryobacteraceae bacterium | reverse complement strand
ATGGGCGTTGTGGTTTTAACGGCCCAAAATCATTTTCGACTTGACACGGACCGGCCTTCTCATGGAAGCCGCGACCGGAAGGGAGCGAAACGCCGCCACGACGTGAAGAGCACAACCAAGTAACCAGCCACCAGCCACCACCAGCCACCACCAACTAACCCCCACCCCCCACCGCCCGCCGCGCCACCACATCATCCCCAAACACATCCCCCACATCCCCCGCGTACTTCAGAAAAAACTCAAAGCTCTGCTTCGCCTTCGATTTCTTCCCTTCCTTCTCCAGAACCACTCCACGCAAATAAAGAATCCGAGGAAATATCAGCGAAGCGAACACCGGATCGCCCGCGGACAATGGAAGTGGATAAATCTGCACCAGACTGCGCGCCTCCGCAATCCGGCCCGCTTCCACATCCGCCCACGCCAGCAAAGTCCGGACCTGCCCATCCACACCAGGATTAGTCTCGCGATACACAGTCTCGAGCGGCCCCACCGCCTCTGCATACTTCCGCGCGAACAGCAGCACATAAGCCTGCGCCGCGGGTGACCCAGCCGGAACCCCCGGCCCCGCAGCTATAGCCTTGCAAATTGCACTCAAGCCGCGTGTCCGTGGACTCCTCGCCAATCCCTCCGCCCTCCGGGCCAGCTCCGCGCCCTCGGCAGTCGCCCCGGTCTCCAGCTTCCACACCGCAAGCTGGCACAATGCGAGCGACTGCGCATCGGCTACAAGCGATGGAATCAGACGTTCCAGCCTTGCCATCCCCGATTTGCGCCGCCCGGTCAAAAACTCCCATTGCGCCTGGTCAAATCCCGCCGCTTGACGCTGCGATGGCTGTGCCAGCGCCAGATATTTCTGGAAGATTCCATCGGCTCCCGCCAAATCTCCCACCATCAACCGCGCTTCGGCCGCCTTCCTCAATTCCTCCCCGCGCCGCGGCCCATTCTTCTCTTCCGCTTCCAAAAAATACTTCTCCGCCTCGGAAAAATCGCCCAGAAAGAAGTTCACCTCACCCAAAGAATCCAGCGCGTTCGAATCCCGAGGCCCCAGCATTCGCTCATAATGCTCCAACGCCCGATTCGCGCTCGCCAGATCCTGCTCGAACGCGTACGCGTACCCCAACTGGTTCCACAACTCGGCGTCATCACCCGCCAGTCGCGCCGCAGCCACATAGTTCTGCGCTGCTTCTTGAAATCGCCGCTGCGCCAGTCTCAATCCAGCCAATTCCTTGAACCAGTTGGCATTCGCGGGAGTCAAACGCGTCAGAGCCTCCAGCGCCTTGGCTCGCCCGTCCACATCGCTTGTAAGGGAGGCCGAGAAATAATCAATCTCCGCCGCGTCAATCGCATCCGGACTCGCCGCCCGCGCTGCCTGCAATTTCTGCAGCGCCTGGTCGCGTTCGCCTTGCGTCCCGAGCAATCGCGCCCACACCAGATAAGCCATTGCGAAATGTGGATCTGCCGCCGTAGCCACTTCTAAACCTTTGCGCACAGCCTCCGCGTCCGCCCCAATCAGCGCGTTTCCATAAGCCCGATAAGCCTCCGAATTACGCGTCCCAAATGGCCGCGCGTCAGCGCTAATCCGCTTGGCCAGTTGATTCACCAGCGGCAACACGCCCTCCGGCGCCGGACCGCGAAGCTCATAGCTCGCCAGTGTCTTGGTCTTCCCCAGATTCTCCAGGGTGGCCACCAGCACCAACCGCCCGCCGCTCTCGGAAAAATATCCCTCCAGCATTTCCGATGCCCCCAGCGTGTAAGCACCCGAAGTGGAATCCACCGATTGAGCGTTCCTCTCGGGGGACGGTGCCAGGTCATACACCAGCGCGGACGATATAGCTCGGCCCGCCCAATTCAAATTGGAGTCCGAACTCAGGTTTTCAAATGGAACAATAGCCAGCCGCTCAACCGCAGGCTTGCGCCCTCGGCTGCAGCCGAGCGGGGCCAGAATCAGGAAAATCGTGATGGTGCTAAGTGAAAGCTCTCGCCTACAGAACACGCGGTTCCATGGCCAGCAGCTGCTTGAACTCAGGGAGTTCCTTCAACTGCGCGAACGCCGGATCGTCGGGCAGCTTCTTCCTCTCCTTGAAGCCTTCCTCCAACGCCTTACGGATGTAGGTCAGGGCTTGCGTGTTCATGCCGGCTTTGGCGTACGTCCGCGCCAGAAATATGTGATATTTCGCGCGTTCTTCCACCGTCTGCTGCTGGATCAACACACCCTGCGTGCTCCGATTCTCGAAAACTTCCGGATCCAGCGTTAGCGCCTTCTGCCAGGATTCGGCTGCGTGCTGGTAGTCCTTGCGCTCAAAGTAGCCCGAGCCCAGATTGCTCCAAATGGACGCCGATTGCGGATTGATCCGCAGCGCTCGCCTATATTCACTCACCGCCCGGCGGTAACTCTTGCGCGAAAAATAAATCGTGCCCAAATTGTTGATCGCCTCCGCATAATGCGGATTCGCCCTAACCGACAGCCGGTAATATTTTTCGGCAACGTCCAGCTGCAGCATTTGGTGATAGGCGATGCCCGTCTTGTTCAGCACGATCGCCGAATCACGCGGCGCTTCCTTGTACGCTTCCACAGCCTCCCGGTACATCTTCTTGGCCATGAATATATCGCCCCGTAACTCCGGTGTCACCAGATTGGCGGGCTTGGGCGGCACTGCGGGCTGGCCGGTCCGTGACTCTGCTAACAGTCCGCCCTGAGGCGTCGATTGTTGTTGTGTGGATTGTCCGAAGGCGCTGGGAAACACCAACGCCATCCCAAAACTAATTGCGAGAAAATTTAGCCTGGAAACCATACCCGGCCTCCTCGTAACCATCGGCTGCTTTGCGCCAAGCATTAGACCTCAACGCCACCAAACCGGTACGCCCCCTCCGGGGTTCCCTAAAGTGTCTAACCCCCCACGCATCTATTTAAATATACTCCTAAGTCTGTCAAGTAGGCTTTTCTTTTTGGGCTTGGCAGGATTCGCCGGCGCCTGCTCCTGACCCGCCGGAGCGGCGTCTTGCGCTGCCCGGTCCCGTGGCTGATTCCCCGCCCCAGCCGAACGATCCCGCGCCGCCTGCCCGCTCGGCGCCGTCTCCCAACTCGCCACCTGCGTGCCGCCACCGCCGTGCAATTGACACATCTCAACCGGCTGTGTGCCTTGGATAAAATACTCCGTCCGCACCTTGGGACACGCCGCCGTCGCGAGCTGGCCCGACGCCGGGTCTATCTGCGCGCTCACCACCCCCGCCGGCGGCTCAAATTCATTTACGTTTCGATATTCCCGGTGTTCATGCGCCCGTTTCATGAACTCGGCCCACACCGGCAGCGCCGAATGCGCGCCTTCCAGATTCAGCGGCCGATTGTCGTCGAAGCCCACCCAAACCACGCAAATCAGTCTGGATGTGAAACCAGCGAACCAGCCATCGTGATCCGAAGTGCCCGTCTTCCCCGCCACCGGAAAATTAATTCCGCGCCCGTACATCCCCGCTCCCGTTCCACTCCGCACCACTTCTTCCAACAACTGATCCATCAAAAACGTCACTCTCGGATCCAGCACCGGCCGATGTACCGGCTGAGAATCGAAAACATTCGCTCCCCGGTCGCTCAAGATCGTGCTCAGGAAATATGGCTTCGAATAAACTCCATGGTTCGCATAAATCGTATACCCGCCGGCGATCTCGAGCGGCGTTACCTCATACGAGCCCAATGCCACCGCCGGCGTGGGCTGAATGTCCATGTTCAATCCAGCCTTGCGCGCCAGATCCACCACTGCGTCGTAACCGATTTCTTCCGCCACCTTCACCGTGGCCACGTTGAGCGAATGCGCCATCGCATCGCGCAATGAAACGTTCCCATAAAATTTATGCTCGAAGTTGCTTGGCTCGTAGGGCTTCCCGTCGAACCAAAACGTTGTCGGCTCGTCCGTTATCATGGTCGCCGGAGTCAGCAACAAATTTCCACCCTGCAGACCCGTGTTCAGCGCCGCTGCATAGACAAACGGCTTGAACGACGATCCCGGCTGCCGCTTTGCCAGAATCCGGTTGAGCTGGCTCGCACCGTAGTTGCGTCCTCCCACCAGCGCCCGTACTTCCCCCGTTTGCGGATCCAAAGCAATCAGCGCGCATTGCGGATCCGGATAATTCGGATCCCTCTTCTTCCGGTGTTTAATCCGTTTGTCGACCTCCTCCATGCCGATCCGCACCGCTTCGGCGGCATCGCGCTGCAAGTTCTGATCCAGCGTTGTGTATACCCGGTACGGACTGGTTTGAAAATTAGTATCCGGGAACTTCTCCACCAGTGCGTCATTCACTAAATCGACGAAATAAGGAGCATCGCTAGCCTCGAGCGTAGCTTGCCGCACCAGCTCCAGCGGAGCTGCCACCGCACGCTCGTAATCCGCATCGCTGATGTACTCGTTTTCGCGCATCATCTTCAGCACTATATTTCTGCGCTGCTTGGCGCGCTCCGGCCAGCGATATGGATTGATAAAGCTCGGTTGCTGGATCAATCCAGCCAGCGTGGCCGCCTCCGGCAAGGTTAACCGCGAAACATCCCTCCCGAAAAAAACTTCAGCCGCCTCGCCGAATCCCCGAATCCCGAAGCTTCCCCGATTCCCCAGCGGCACCTGGTTGGCGTAGTACTCGAAAATCTGTTGCTTGGTCAGCTTCTGCTCCAGGTGCATCGTGATCAGCACCTCCGGAATCTTGCGCCTCCACGTCCGGTCGCTTCGATCCAGAAACAACATCCCCGCCAGTTGCATGCTCAGCGTGGAAGCGCCTTGCGCATTTTGCCGCGTCTTCAAATCCACATACGCCGACTTTACGATGCGGATTGGATCGAACCCGGAGTGCTGAAAGAATCGCTTGTCCTCCGCCGACACCACCGCGTGAACCAGAACCGGCGGGATATCTTCATATTTCACCAGCCGCCGTTTCTCGCGATTCTTATCGAACAGGTTCGAAATCAACTCCGGCTCCAACGTGTATTCAGTCCGGTCCGTATTGTCGGCCAGCGATATGATCTGCGAAACCTTGTTGCCGCGGAATTTGATCACGCCCTCATCCCGCCGGAAGTAAGAGTCCGGCCCTGGATAAATATCGATCTCCTCCGGCTTCAGCGTGAAGTAGCCCATCCGGTTCTTCGGGGATTCGTTGTAGCCGCTGTGCCGCAGCTCGAGAGCGATCTCCTGCGGACTGGCCAGATCCCCCACCGCAACAGTCCGGGGAGCCGCAAACAGCATCGACGTATTCGAAAACGCACCCCCCGCCATCTTGGCCTCAATCATCCGCGAGTACTTTACGTAGTAGTACGTAAACACGCACAGACCAATGGTGACGAATAGTGTAACGGCAACCAGGAGGATCTTCCCTACCGGGCGCATGAGGAAATGCACCTTTCGGGCTTTTTTCGGGGCCTGAACTTTCACTGCCACTTGCTCCCATCTTCGCACGTCCCCAACCCAAGAGCTGTGGGGCAGGGCCATGCCCTGCCAAAACAAACACTTTCGTATTGTATATTTCCATATTTCTGCTATTGTAGAAATAGTGAAACGCAAACAACCCGAGCCCGTAGCCCGCTATGCCGATATGTTCCAAGCCTTAGGAACCGAGCCCCGCCTCCGCATCCTGCGCCTCCTGCTCTCCGCTCATCCCGAAGGTCTGGTCGTCGGCGATATCCAAACCGAGCTCAGCATCCCGAATTCAACTCTGTCGCACCACCTCGAGAAACTGAAAAATGAGGACCTGGTCCGCGTCCGCCGCGACAGCACATACCTCTGGTACACCGCAAACACCCAAGCTCTAGAAGCGCTACTCGGATTTCTCTACGCCGAGTGCTGCACCCGTAACAAAGCTGTCAAACCAGAAACCATCGTTCAAATCTGCAAGTAAGGAGACCCATGCAAATCAAAGATGTAGTCAAAGAAAAGTACGGCCAAGCCGCCCTCCGCGTCTCAACCGGCGGCAGTTCCTGTTGCGGCGCATCGCCGGCCACGGACTGCTGCGATCCAATCACCTCCAACCTCTACGACGCCATTCAAACCAGCCAACTCCCCGAGCAAGCCGTCAAAGCCTCTCTCGGATGCGGTAACCCCACCGCCTTGGCCCAACTGAACCCCGGCGAAATCGTCCTCGATCTCGGCTCCGGCGGTGGCATCGATGTTCTCCTCTCCGCCCGCCGCGTGGGACCCTCGGGCAAAGCCTACGGCCTCGACATGACCGATGAAATGCTGGCCCTAGCCCGCCAAAACCAACTCAAAGCCGGCGTTGAAAACGTCGAATTCCTCAAAGGCGAGATCGAAAACATCCCGCTGCCCTCGAATTCCATCGACGTCATCATCTCCAACTGCGTCATCAATCTCTCAGCCGACAAGGATCGCGTCCTCAGCGAAGCCTTCCGCGTATTGAAGCCAGGCGGCCGCCTCGCAGTCTCCGATGTCGTCGTCACGGGCGATGTTCCGCCCGAAGTCCGCCGTCACGTCGAACTATGGGTTGGCTGCATCGCCGGCGCCCTCCAGGATTCCGAATATCAGACCAAACTGCAAGCCGCCGGCTTCGAATCCATCGATATCGAACCCACTCGCGTCTACACCATCGAAGACGCCCGCCAATTTCTCACCGCCCAAGGCATCGATGTAGACCGAATCGCGCCCGCAGTCGATGGCAAATTCAAAAGCGCGTTCATCCGCGCCGTCAAGCCGTCAAAGAAAGAGTGCTGTGGCCCGGCGTGCTGTAGCTGAAGCGTTAGGGACGGCTTTGCTATTAGCGGCCGTCGTCGGCTCCGGCATCATGGGCGAGCGTCTGGCGGCGGGCAATGTCGCCATCGCTCTGCTTGCCAACACCTTAGCGACCGGCGCCGCTTTGGTTGCCCTCATTCTCGCGCTAGGACCAATTTCGGGAGCGCATCTAAATCCCGCTGTCACCCTCGCCGACGCCTGGCAAGGT
Source organism: Bryobacteraceae bacterium (assembly GCA_036008345.1). Classification (GTDB taxonomy): domain Bacteria; phylum Acidobacteriota; class Terriglobia; order Bryobacterales; family Bryobacteraceae; genus Palsa-89. The sequence goes on along the minus strand of DASYNU010000273.1, from coordinate 5,808 downwards.
GGCCTGGCGTGGCGCAACGTCCCTGTATATCTTGCCGCACAGCTCGTAGGCGCGTTCGCCGGCGTCGCCATAGCGCACATAATGTTCAGCCAGCCTCTGTTCTCAGCCTCGCGGCACGTTCGCGCCGGTAACGCCCAACTCTTCAGCGAATTCATCGCCACCTTCGGACTGCTTTCTGTCATCTGGAGCTGCGCACGCCTCCGCCCTCCAGTCGTTGCGCTGGCCGTCGGAGCCTACATCACTGCGGCATACTGGTTCACGTCTTCAACGTCCTTCGCGAACCCCGCCGTAACTCTGGCGCGCGCCGCCTCCGATACTTTCGCAGGGATTCGCCCCACCGATGCTCCCGGATTCATCCTTGCCCAACTCGCCGGAGCCGCTGCCGCTACCGCGCTATTCCGCTGGCTTGTTCCGCCCGCGCAGCCCGAAACGAATTATGGCCGATAAAAAACGCGTTCTCATTCTCTGCACCGGAAACTCAGCCCGCTCCCAAATGGCCGAAGGCCTCCTACGCCACGACTCGGGCGATCGATTCGAGGTCTTCAGCGCCGGAACCAACCCCGGCCATGTTCGTCCCGAAGCAGTCACTGTCATGCGCGAACTGGGCATCGACATCTCCAGCCACCGCTCCAAGCATGTTGACGAATTTCAAGGCCAGCCCTTCGATTACGTCCTCACGGTTTGCGATAACGCCAAAGGCAACTGCCCGTTCTTCCCCGGAACCGTTACGCTCCATCACTCTTTTCAGGATCCCGCCGCCTTCGCGGGCGCCGAAACGGACCGCCTCGTTCTCTTTCGCCGCGTGCGCGACGAACTCCGGCAATATCTGCGAACCTTCCCGCCACCCCCAATCCCCTCCCCTCTGCGCTAAAATTGTACAGACGCTGCAAGGGGGGTTCGGAGTCCGTAAAATGCCTATCTTTGAATACGTTTGTGAAGATTGTGGAACCAAGTTCGAGAAGCTGGTTCGTAATGGCGATGCGATTGCCTGTCCGAGTTGCGGCCAGTCGCACTTAGCCACGGCGCTATCCACCTTTGCGGCCCATTCCAATGGAAAGTCGAAAAGCGCGGCCATGCCCGCCTGTCCCGGCGGAATGTGCCGAACTCCCGACATATGTGGCCGCGACTGATGTGGCCGCGACTGATGTGGCTGAGACCGATGTGGCTAAGAATGTTGCCCTTAGATGTTGCCCACAGATGTGAGGCAGCACCCGTGGGGCGGCGCCATGCGCTGCCTCGTGAATTAGCTTGGCCCGACAATCAATACCGCAAAATTGGCGCGGTTGACTTCCGCTCGCGGCTCGGCTATAGTTCTGAAGTACTGACGTATCAATGATTTGTATCCCTTCCATGCCGTCGCAGTTAGCATGAACGCGGGAGTTATGGCAATGGCCAGCAGAGCTGATGAGCCCAAATTGGAACTATCCGTGTCCGCTGAAGAAGCGGATTACGAGCAGCTCATCGAAGATTATGGCCACTTCGCGCCGCCTCATGAAGGCGAATTGCTCCAAGGCCGCGTTGTAAAACTTCACGATACCGACGTCATCGTCGACTTCGGATACAAATCCGAAGGCCTGGTTCCCATCGAGCAGTTCCGCCAGCCCGACGGCTCCATCCAAGTGCAATCGGGCGATTTGATCGACGTCATGGTCGACCGGCAAGGTATCCAGCCGGAAGGCTACATCCTGCTCTCGCACGACAAGGCCAGCCGCATCCGCTGTTGGGACAATCTGGAAAAAGCCCACCGCGACGGTCTCGTCGTTTCCGGCCACGTCACTGGCCGCATTAAAGGTGGACTCTCCGTGGATGTCGGCGTTCCGGCCTTCATGCCCGGCTCTCAAATCGATGTCCGCCCCACCCACAATCTGGATTCGTTCCTCGGCCAGGACATCCCGGTAAAAATCGTCAAGCTCAACCGCCGCCGCGGCAACGTTGTCGTTTCGCGCAAAATGGCGGTGGAAGAAGAACAGCTGGTTCGCAAGAGCGCCGCGCTGCAGGTTCTCGAAGAAGGCGGCGTCGTCACCGGTACCGTCAAGAATCTAACGGAATACGGCGCCTTCATCGATCTGGGCGGCATCGACGGCCTCCTGCATGTCAGCGACATGTCTTACGGGCGCGTCAATCATCCTTCAGAAATGGTGAGCGCCGGCGATGCCATCACCGTCAAGATCCTCAAGTTCGACAAGGAAAAAGAGCGTATCTCCCTTGGATTGAAGCAGCTCGTTCCCGATCCCTGGGAAAGCATCGACCAACGCTACCCCCGTTCATCCCGCTGCATCGGCCGCGTCGTCAGCGTTACCGATTACGGCGCTTTCGTCGAGCTCGAGCCCGGCGTCGAAGGTCTCATCCATATCTCGGAAATGACCTGGAGCCGCCGCATGAAGCATCCCAGTAAAGTGGTCAAAGTCGGCGACCAGGTGGAGACCGTCGTGCTCGACGTCAAGCCCCGCGAGCGCCGCGTGTCCCTCGGCATCAAACAGCTCGAAGCCGACCCCTGGACCACCGTTGCCGATCGCTACGCCATCGGCTCCGTCGTTGAAGGCCGCGTCCGCAAGCTCACCGATTTCGGGGCTTTCGTTGAAATCGAAGAAGGCATCGACGGCTTGGTCCATATCTCGGATCTCTCCTGGACCAAACGCGTCAAACATCCATCTGAAGTCGTCAAGAAGGGCCAGTTGGTGCAAGCCGTCATTTTGAATATCGACGCCCCCAACCGCCGCCTTTCGCTCGGAGTAAAGCAGCTCCATCCCGACGCCTGGGAATCGTTCTTCCGCGCCCATCAGGTGGGCGACGTGGTGCGTGGCCGCGTTTGCCGGGCCTGCAATTTCGGAGTTTTCGTGGAATTGGCCCCCGGCGTTGAAGGCCTGTGCCATCGCTCTGAAATCCCCACGTCTTCTGAGCGCCGCCATGAGGAGTCGCCTCTGCCCATCGGCGAGGAGATGGATTTTAAGGTCGTCAAGCTGAACGAAGGCGAAAAGAAAATAGGCCTCAGCATTCGTGCGTTAACCGATGATGAGGAGAAAACCAGGCTGGAGGATTACCAGCGCCACGCCGCGGCAGCCACTATGACCATCGAAGAGGTAATGAATATCAGAGTAAAGGGAGAAGGCCGTTAATACGGACCTCACAAGGGAGATAAAGTACAAATGACGAAGGCCGAGTTGATCGAGGAAGTCTCCCGGGTCGTGGAAATGACCCGCAAGGATTCCGAAGTGATCGTAGAAGCAATCTTCGACAGCATCGTTCGTTCGCTGCGCGGGGGAGACAAGATCGAGATCCGTGGATTTGGCAGCTTCCGCACCCGGCAGCGCCAGCCCCGCGTTGGACGCAATCCCAAGACCGGCACCCGCGTCGAAGTGCCGTCCAAGCGCATACCTTACTTCAAGCCTAGTAAGGAACTGAAGGATCTGGTGAATAACTCAGCCGGAGACCCCGCCGCCGCGCAGCCAGCCCCGGCCGCCGAGCCGCCCGCAACCCAATAGCGACTCCCGGCATGGACTACCTCTGGAGTCCCTGGCGTTACCAGTACGTTCAAAAAAAGCTGCCCGATACCGGATGCGTTTTTTGCCACCCGGAGAAATTCGTCGTCTATCGCGGCCAGCTCAACTTCGTGCTGCTCAACTTGTATCCATACACCACCGGTCACCTCATGATCGTCCCGTATGAACACATCGGCACCCTCCAAGCGGCTTCCTCTGAAACCCTCCAGGAAATGATCCTGCTGGCCCAACAGGCCCAGCGCCACCTGGCCGACATCTACAAACCCGACGGCTTCAATTTAGGCATGAACCTGGGCGAAAGCGCCGGCGCCGGCATCGCGGATCACATTCACCTGCACGTTCTCCCGCGTTGGTCGGGCGACACCAGCTTCATCACCACACTCTCAGAAACCCGCGTCCTACCCGAAGACCTCTCAGTAACCCACCAAAAACTAACCACCGCCTTCACCTCGGCGCCCAAGCGCGTAACCGAACCGCGACCGTAAGGGAGTCGGTGCTTTTAAAATCCGCAGCCATGACGGGCAAGCGTCCGAACAATTTCAACCCTGCACGAACCCAGTCGTGTCCCCTGATTTTCCGAACCCTCCTAATACATTCCCACTATTGCCCCACACCGCCCACTCCGCTAAACTTCCTAGAAACCGGAGGTCTTTCGTGAAATCACTCTTCGCAACTCTCGCCCTGTTCGCGCTAACTACTTCCCTCAACGCCGAGGACAAAACTGTCACCGGCTGGGTCCTCGATTCCGCCTGTGCCTTCACCAAAGGACTTTCCAAGCCCATCAGCCGCGATTGCGCCCTAGCCTGCGCCCGCAAAGGTTCCCAACTCGTCATCCTTCAAAATGACGGCACCATCTATTGGCCCATCTCCGATCAAACCCCAGCCGAAGGCCAGAACCAGCGCCTTCTCCCATTCGCCGGCAAACGCGTCACAGTATCCGGAAAGCTGTACACCCGCGGCGGCTCCAACGCCCTGGTGATCGAAAAAATAGCGGACGCTGCCGGCCAATAGCGTGCAGAAACGCAACTACCTGTTAGCCATCGCGGCAACAATCGCGATCTCATTTTCCCTCTTAGCCTATCCCTTCTACGTCATCCGCCCATTCCGGCATCAAGGCCCGCGCGAATTAGCCGTCGCTCTCCGGATCATGCACTTCCGCCCGGGAATTGAAATGGTCTGTGCAGTGAGCGCCCTTCTGGCCTGCTTCTTATACTGGCGCGCCGAACCCAAAATGCTCCGCAAAATCGGAGCCGCGCTCGCCGTCGCGTTGGTCATCCTCTTTGTCGGACTCTCTCGCGTCAAGATGTTCGAGCTCATGTTCCATCCCATGGGCCGCCCCAACTTTGCATCCCTTACCGACACAAAACTGGACGGCGCCGAAATGGTAATGGCCGTTCACCTTGGTGGAGAAGCCCGCGCCTACCCCATCCGCATCGTCTCCTACCATCACATCGTGAACGACGTAGTCGGCGGCCTTCCCATCGTGGCTACGTATTGAACGCTCTGTCACACCGGTCTGGTGTTAGGACGTGAGATAGACGGGCTGAAGCTTACCTTCCATCTCGCGGGAATCAACAATCAAAATTTCCTCATGCGCGATGAGGAAACCGGAACCTACTGGCAACAGATCTCGGGCCTCGCCGTCTCAGGCCCGCTAGCCGGCCGCGTGCTGAAGCTGATCCCCTCCGACGAACTGACTTTCGCCCTTTGGAAAACCGAGCAACCCAAGGGTTTGGTGCTCAAAGACGTCCCCGCTTACGCCTCCCAATACTCACCCAAGGACTGGGACGTGAAAATGAAAAAAGCCCGGACAGTCCTAAGCTACGCCCAGCCCGGCCTAGCCCCGCGCGATCTAATGCTGGGCATCCAAGCCTTCGGCGCCTCCCGCGCCTTCCACTACGAAACAGTTCTGCGCGAAAAGCTAGTGAAAGATCACGTTGGCCCGGAACCAATCATCCTGATAGTCGGCCCCGACAATCAATCCATCCGCGCCTTCCGTACGCACGACGATTTTTACCGCACCCAAGAAGCCGCAACATTCTTCCTAATGGACTCAGCAACCGGCAGCAAATGGAATTTCCAAGGATGCGCCACCGAAGGCAAATCCACCGGCACCTGCCTGGAGCCAGTCTACGTAATCAAAGACTACTGGTTCGACTGGCGCCATTACAACCCATCCACCACCGTCTACACCCACTAAACTCCACAAATTGACTTCAATAGTTTCTAATAGTTCCCAACTGTTCTAATTGATTCCAACAGCTGTAACTGTTCCAACTGTCCTAATTGTTCCCAACCGTTCTAACTG
>DASYNU010000272.1:0-12329 GCA_036008345.1 Bryobacteraceae bacterium | reverse complement strand
TGGCGAACCTTGGCGTAGGCAGCGTCCAAGCCGCGCACATACTCGATGTGCTTCTCATCCCGGACCGCTTCTTCACTGATTCCGAGTAAGGAGCCAAGCAAGTATTGATGGAGAACGTTGACATCCAGCTCGCCGGGCTGGCGGTCGCGCTCGTACAAGTGAATTTCCCCGGTGCGCAGAGCGATCCCGATCCGGATTTTGGCTGGCGCGGGCACGCGAAATATTTGCCGCAGTTCGTCCAGCGAGGCTAGCCGGCGGGTTGGAACCTTCTCCAGCAAATTGGCTGGATCAAAGCCGGTCAAGCCACGGACCACCCGATGCGTCGCCAGGATTTCCAGGCCCGGCGAATGCATGTTGACGAACGTCATGGGGACGCTGGCGGCATCCGCCAGACTTGGGTTCTCATTGCGGAAAGCCAATGCCGTTTCGTACCGATGATGCCCGTCGGCGATCAGGAGTTTCTTGTCCGCCATGGACTCTTGGATTGCGCGCACCGCGGCGGGATCGGAAATTCTCCAGAGGCGATGCACTGCTCCGTACTCGTCGCTGATGACGGCTCCCTGCGCGCTCGCGACGGCTGAATCCAGTATTTTGTCGATGGTCAAATCGGGATCGGGATAAAGTAAGAACAGCAATTCGAATTGGGCGCGAGTGTGCCGCACCAGCTCCAGGCGGTCCTTCTTTGGGCCTGACAACGTTTGTTCGTGCCGATGCACTACGCCCGCCGAATACTCTTCCAGTGCACCCAATCCGATGAAGCCTTTACGTTCCAGAGTTTGTCCTGTATCTGGGACAGTGAATCGCTGATAGTACGCATAAAGGCTGGGCTCGCTTTCGCGTTCCAGGATTCCCTGCGCAATCCAGGTGTTCAATGTGGCGGCTGAGCGTGTGTAAACATTTTCCCGCTCGGAATCCGCGGGAAATCTCTCCCCCAGAATGAGCCGCACCAGATTGAACGGGCTCAGCGCAAGATAGCGCGCCTGCATAGCGGGAGAAATCTTGTCGTAAGGCTGCGTTACGAGGTCTTCAATCGCGCCGGCTTTCGCAGCATAGCGATAGGGTTGAAAAGGGTAGATGCGTGCCAACCGATCAGCATAGCAAGTCCGGAAGAATGGACAAGGCGCAGGGTCGTTGCAGATGTTGTCCTACTTGTGGTGGAAGAGCTTCTGCTTTATATCCGGCCAGAATTCGGGCAGGATATTGGACAAAGCCGAAGCCACCAGGCTGGTCCCAAATCGCGTTGCCACTTCAGTTCCGTTCACGCTTTTGTCGGGGTAGTAGGCGTTCGATAGAGCAATACCCATCGCCATTCCGCCAATATTGGAGTAGTTGAACCGCGTTTTGCCCGCGTCCGTTTGGGTCACCACAACGCGGCTCAATGAATAGCCGAGCCGATACCAGAAGCGATACTGCGAACCTCTGCGAAAATAGCGTGGATCCTCATGCAAGATAGATGAGAGCACAGCATCGCTGAAGAAATTCTGGGTGGTGATGTCGGCCACTGCGGCGCCAAAGCGCTCGGCATAGGGGCCGCTGCCCTGTCCGTATTTTGGATCGTCGTTATCTGATTGGGATAACGCTGCGCCCGCGGCGCCGGACAGGATCGTGAAAGGATCTACGGTTTCTTTCAAAAAGAGCTCGAACTTTTGCTTCGCGCTCAACGGCTTGACGTTCTGGTTGGGGTCGGAAACGGTTTGAAAGTTCGGGATAACGCCCAGAATTCGGTCGTTCGAGATGGGAGGAGCCGGCGGAGCGGCGTTAGCATCGTTGGCCGGAGGCGTCTGCGCCCCGGAGATCGCGGCGACGAAGAACAAGAATGCGAACGATCGTTGAGCTATGCAGACTGGGTACAGTTTTCCCTCCCCCGCTTGTAGATATGGACGGCGGTCGGGGAGCGCGGAGTTACAGATTAGTGTAAAGATTTGTCGGGCAAGGCCTAATACCGATTGGGTAAAATATAACCCTATGCTACGCATCAATGACGAGGCTCCAAATTTCACTGCCGAGACGACACAGGGAACTATCAACTTCCACGAATGGATCGGCGATGGCTGGGCGATTTTATTTTCGCATCCCAAGGACTTCACTCCAGTATGTACCACCGAGCTTGGGTACATGGCGGGCCTGCAGCCGGATTTTGCCAGGCGGAATTGCAAGATTATCGGATTGAGCGTGGACCCGGTATCGAGTCACGGCAAATGGGCCGCGGATATTGAAGAGACCCAGGGGCACAAAGTGAATTATCCGATGATCGGGGACCCCGAACTGAAGATCGCCAAGCTTTATGACATGCTGCCGGCGGATTCAGGAACCACTGCCGACGGACGCACCGCGGCGAACAACGCCACTGTACGCACGGTATTCGTAGTGGGTCCTGACAAGAAAATCAAGCTGATGCTGAGCTATCCAATGAGTACCGGGCGAAACTTCGACGAGGTGCTGCGGGTTCTGGATTCGATACAGCTTACGGCGAAGCATAAAGTGGCGACACCGGTGAACTGGAAACAAGGCGACGATGTGATCATCCTGCCGTCCGTGCCGGAGGAAGAAGCCAAGCAGAAATACCCGGAGGGATGGAAGTCGCCGAAGCCGTACCTTCGGATTGTGAAGCAGCCGAAGTAGTCACTGTTTGGCCACCCGCTGCAGGATTCCATCCCAAGGTCACTTAGTTTTGCGGGTGGGGGAGGGCCATGCCCTGCCTGGACCATGCCCTGCCTTGACCTTGAGGAAGTGACTTTCCGGCGTGCGGCAAACCATCTAGTCCACCGTCTGCGACAACCGGCTCATGACCGACTTGGCAGGGCATGGCCCTGCCCCACAGCTACGCGTTCCGAACTCGCAAGAGGTGCAGTTCATTCGCCTGCACCTGTTCGCTGCGGCCGACATTCTCTTCCACATTGTCAGCTACCGAGAACAATCTACCGCTGAGTGAATCCGCTACTCCCGATGCAAGAGTGAGCACCAGCTTTGCCACCACCTCCGGCGTAACTTCCAGGCCATCATCGAAGAGTTTCTGGACGAACGGCAACTGATGCCGGGCCCCCTCCGACATCACTGTTCGGACCAAGCCCGGCATGATCGGAAACACGCTGATGCCGTGCGGTTTCAGTTCGAGCGCCAACTGTTCGCTTAGCCGGATTAGAGCCGTTTTGCTGGACACGTAGGCGGACATATCCGGATAAGCCCGGCACCCGGCCCCACTCACGACGTTGATGATGCGTCCCGCCTGGCGCGCAATCATTCCCGGCAACAATTCCCGGCAACACAGCATCGGGCCACGCAGGTTCACTTCCTGGCAACGCCACCACTCCTCTGGATTGCTTTCCCAAAACGGTCCCAGAGGACCGGCTGTCCCAGCGTTGTTCACCAGCAGGCTGACGGGTCCCAGCATAAATTCCACTGAGCGGACCAAGGCTTTCACCGAAGTTCGATCGGAAACGTCGGCGGGCACGGCAATCACCTTGCCCTCGGCCAATCTCACGGTTTCCGAGAGCTGGTCGGCGGACCGGGCTGTAACGGCAACCTCCCATCCCTGCTTAGCGAGACCAAGCGCTATGCCTCGTCCGATGCCGCGTCCACCGCCGGTAACCAGTGCAACCATGGCGTTCAGTATAAGGCATAGGCGAAAGTCATTAGGCCGCGGATGAACGCGAATGAACGCGGATAAAACAGTTTTGCCCATCCGCGTTTATCGGCGTTCATCCGCGGCTAATATTACAATCGGTTAGATTCCAATGACACTGTCTTCAGAGATCCTTACTCGCTTTGCGTATCAGCTCTTGATCGCAATCAAGGTGCCGCATCCGAAAGCCGATCTGGTGGCGAAATCGCTGGTGGCTGCCAATCTGCGCGGCGTCGATTCCCATGGGTTGCAGTTGCTGCCGTTCTACATTGAGCTGATCCTGATGGGGAACATCGATATCAGCACCGATGGACGCATCGTATCGGAAAACGGTGGATCGCTGGTGTATGACGCGCAAAATGGAATCGGCCAATGGATTTCCGCAATCTGTTGCGATCATGCCATTCGGCTGGGCCGCGCTCATGGTGTGTCCCTAGTGGTGTCGCGGGAGTCGAATCATTTTGGCGCGGCGGCGTTCTGGGCGCAGCGCATGTCGGCTGCGGGAATGATCGGGATGGTGATGTGTAATGCGTCGCCATTGGTGGCGCCCTGGCAGGGGAAGGACCAACGATTCGGTACCAATCCTCTGTGTGTGTCCGTGCCGGGGCCGGACTCATGGTTGCTCGACATGGCCACCACGACAGTCGCGCTGGGCAAGATATTGAACGCGCAGTTCCACGGCCGCGCCAGCATTCCTGAGGGTTGGGCGATGGATTCCGAAGGAGCGCCCACCACCGACACGCAAACCGCGCTGGGGGGGTTACTAATGCCGCTTGGCGGCTACAAAGGCAGCGGCCTGGCGATGATGGCTGAGATTCTCTGCGCTGTGCTGAGCGGCGGAGCGATGTCGACCGAGCTCGGTGGGATACGGATTCAAGGCCAGCCCATGCGGACGAGTCAAATGTTTCTGGCAATCGATGTCGCGCGATTCATGCCTCTGGATGAGTTCGAGCGGCGCATGCAATCCTTGGTGGAAATGGTGAAATCGTCGCGAGCGGCCAAAGGGTTCGAGGAGGTGCTGGTGGCGGGCGAGCCAGAGTGGCGGATGGAAGAGCTGCGCCGGCGCGATGGAATCCCGGTGTCAGATGGCGCATGGCAGAATCTGGTGCAAGCTGCGGAGAAGTTGGGCGTAGCAGTGCCCAGTTAGAATGTAGAGATGCCGGAAGAAAAGCCAGTCGCCAGTTTTGAGAGTGGCCTCGCGGAGCTGGAACAAATCGTCAAAGAAATGGAGAGCGGCGATCTACCTCTGGAGCGCGCTCTGGAGCTGTATGAGAAGGGGATGCGCCTGAGCGAAAGCTGCCGCAAGCAATTGGAAGCCGCCGAGACGCGGATTGAGATGCTGGTGAGGAAGGGCGACAAAGTTGTGCCCGAACCGTTCCGGCCCGACAAAGCATGACGCTCGCGGAATATGTTGCACACCAGCAGCATAAAATCGATGAGACGCTGCAACGTTGGGTTCCGCCCGAATCCACGCCACCCGAATCCATTCACAAGGCGCTGCGCTATAGCCTGTTCGCGGGCGGCAAACGCATCCGTCCCATCCTGTGCGTGGCGGCGGCGGAAGCCATCTCGGATTCGCCGGCGGGGATTGAGTCCGCGGCCTGCACCCTGGAACTGATCCACACCTATTCGTTGATCCACGATGACCTGCCCGCTCTCGATAACGACGATTTGCGCCGCGGCATGCCCACCTGCCATAAAGTGTTCGGCGAAGCGATGGCTATCCTGGCGGGCGACGCCTTGTTGACGCTGGCGTTCCAGGTGCTGGCGCAAATGCAGTGCGAACCTGAACGGAAAACCCGGCTGATAGAGGAACTGGCGGTAGCGGCTGGAACCGTGGGCGGCATGATCGGTGGCCAGGTGAACGACCTGGAGGGGGAGCGCAAACATCCGACCGCAGCGCTGTTGGAGGCGATTCACAGCGCCAAAACGGGCGCATTGCTTCGAGCCAGCGTGAAGATGGGCGGCATCTATGCCGGAGCTGACACTGACCAGTTGAACGCATTGTCCAGCTACGGTGAGCATGTCGGACTAGCTTTTCAAATCGTCGATGACGTATTGGATGTTGAGCAGCCGTCGGAGGCGCTGGGTAAGACGGCGGGCAAAGATGCACAGCAGCAGAAGATCACGTTCCCAGCGGTATATGGATTGGAACGGTCGCGCGAGATGGCGGAGGAGGAGTGTATCGCGGCGCATCTGGCCTTGCGGTCCTTTGATGAAAGGGCGGAGCGGCTGCGTGAGTTGGCTGATTTTGTTGTTCACCGGAAAACTTGATTGGCCGCGAATGAACGCGAATAAACGCAAATGAAGGCGCGGTTGCGGTTGGATATTCTTTTGGTGGAACGTGGGCTGGTTGATTCGCGGGAAAAGGCACGCGCTTTGATTCTGGCCGGACAGGTATTGGTGGACGGGCAAAAGTCCGACAAGGCCGGGCACGCTGTTTCTCCGGAAGCGCGCGTTGAATTGATCGAGTCACCGCGCTTTGTGGGGCGTGGTGGGCTGAAACTGGAGGCCGCGCTGAATCATTTTGACATTCAGGTGGCCGGCAAGGTTTGCCTTGACGTTGGATCATCCACCGGCGGATTTACCGATTGTCTGTTGCAGCGCGGGGCGGCGCGCGTTTATGCCATCGATGTGGGGACGGGACAGTTGGACTGGAAGTTGCGGAACGATCCACGAGTGGTGGTGGAGGAGCAGGTGAATGCGCGGTATCTTACACGGGCTGAGGTCCCCGAGCCGATCGCTCTCGCAGTTTGCGATGTCAGCTTCATCTCCATCACAATGATTCTACCGGTGCTGCCGGATCTTCTTGCGAAAAATGGGGAAATGATTATTTTGGTAAAGCCTCAGTTTGAATTGGAACGCGAGCAGGTGGGTAAAGGAGGGATCATTCGCGACCCTCTGCTGCACCAACAGGCCTGCCATCGCGTGGAATCGGCGGTCCAGCGGCTGGGCTTTCAAACTGATATCATTCCGTCTCCAGTGCTAGGAGCAGAAGGGAATCAGGAGTTCCTCTTATATGCCCGACATTAGAGTGGTCGGCATTATGGCCAAGCCGGGAATCCCGCACGCTTCGGCCATCGTGTCGGAACTGGTGCAATGGTTGCACGCGCGCGGCGTTGAGTCGCGCCTGGACCCGGAGACGGCACTCTATTTGGGCCATCCGAACGCGCTGCCTCGCGAAAAAGTTGCGGAGGGCGCGCAATTGGTGATCGTGCTGGGCGGCGACGGTACGTTGCTGGCGGCGGCGCGCGCGGTGGCCGGCCGCGTGATCCCCATCTTCCCGGTTAATTTGGGTGGCTTGGGATTCCTGACCGCCATTACATTGGATCAGCTTTATCCGGAGTTGGAGCGGGCGTTTCGAGGCGAGCAGCGCGTGGTGCCGCGGAAAATGCTGCACGGTGAGCTGGTGCGTGATGGGCACACGTTGCAGTCGTACGAGGCGCTCAACGACATTGTGATCGCAAAGACCCAGATCGCGCGTATGATCGATCTGGAAATGCACGTGGATCAACAGTACGTCAGCACGTTCAAGGCCGACGGGCTGATAATCGCGACTCCCACTGGCTCCACGGCGTATTCGCTCTCCGCCGGTGGGCCGATTGTATATCCATTGGTAGGCGCCATTTGCATAACGCCGGTGTGTCCTCACATGTTGACTAATCGCCCCGTGCTGGTGCCCGATAACATGGTGATTCAGGTGATTTGCCAAGCTGAAGATGGGCAGGCGTTCCTCACCGTGGATGGACAAGTGGGCGAGCCTTTGCTGCGAGAGGACCGCATCGTCTGCCGCAGCTCCGAACACAGCGTGCACCTGATTCGTCCTCCGAAGATGTTCTTCTTCGATGTCCTGCGCCAGAAATTGAAGTGGGGCGAGCGGTGAAGCGGCTGTCCCTGACAGCCTGGATCTTCATTGCAATGGTGCTGGGTGTGGCGTTCGGATTGCTGCGTCCGGATGCGGCAAAAGCGGACTGGGTGGCCGCGCTGGCCAATGTTTTCCTGCGGCTGATCTCGTCCATTGTCGCGCCGCTGATTTTTGGCATGTTGGTGGCGGGCATCGCGAGTACGGGCAGCATAAAGACCATGGGCCGCATCGGCGTGAAAGCCATTGTCTATTTTGAAGTTCTCACCACCATTGCGCTGTTTCTTGGGCTGGCCGCCGTTAATCTTGCGCGTCCCGGCGAAGGAATGAAGCTACAGTTCACTTCTACAGAGGCCGCGCTGCCGCAGGTGAACCCGACACTCGCGAGTACGCTGGAGCATACTTTTCCTGCCAGCGTGATCGACGCCATGGCACGAGGCGACGTGTTGCAGATTGTCGTATTCGCGTTCTTGTTCGGAGCCGCGTGCGCAACAGTTGGAGTGAAAGCCGCGCCGGTAGTGGAGTTCTGCAAGTCATTATCCGAGGTGATGTTCCAGTACACGAAGTACGTCATGTATCTCGCGCCGCTGGGCGTGGGGGCGGCTATGGCGCATACTATCGGCGCGAGCGGTACCGGAGTTCTGCTGTCGCTCGGCAAGCTGGTGCTGTCTCTTTATGCCGCGCTGATCGTCTTCATCGTGGTGGCGTTGGGCGCAGTGCTCTGGATCGCTCGGATTCCGTTGGGTCCGTTCATCCGCGCTGTTCGCGAGCCATTTGTGATTGCGTTCTCCACTGCCAGCGGCCAGGCGGCGCTGGCGCCGGCCATCGAGAACCTGGAACTGATGGGTGTTCCCAAGCACATCGTGTCCTTCGTGTTGCCCACCGGCTACAGTTTCAACTTGGATGGATCGACGTTGTATCTTTCGATGGCATCCATGTTCGTGGCGCAGGCGGCGGGAATCCACATGCCGCTCAGTCAACAGTTGCTCATGATGCTAACGCTAATGCTGACCAGCAAGGGTGTGGCGGGAGTGCCGCGCGCGGCGCTGGTGATCCTGGCTGGGACGATCCACACTTTCGGATTGCCGAGCGCCGGCATCGCCGTACTTTTCGGCGCGGATGCATTGATGGACATGGGGCGCACGGCGGTAAATGTACTGGGCAACTGTATGGCGACGGCGGTGGTGGCGCGCTGGGAAGGCGTGGAATTCGCAGCCGAGCCTCGACAGTAAGATGCACCGACTCCCTCACGGTCGCGGTTCAGTAACACATCTTTCCGAGGGGAGCCGGTGCCTTAATCCTGGCGGAGCGCCAACAACGGGTCGATCCGCGCGGCGCGGCGCGCTGGGACATAACATGCAAGCAGGCTGATGGCGGCCAACAATAATGGCACGGCAACGTACACCTCGGGATCGCGTGCGCTGACACCCACCAACAGACTGCCCAGCAATTGCGACGCCAGCAGCGACAGCGCCAACCCGATGGCCGCGCCGATCCCTGTCAGCAGCATGCCTTGACGCAAAACCAGGCGTGCGACGGAACCTGGATCCGCACCGATGGCCATTCGAATCCCAATCTCGCGCGTGCGCCGGCTTACCGAATATGCGATTACGCCATACAACCCGGTGATCGCGAGCAACAATCCGAACAGGCCGATAGCTGTCACCACTTGCGTGATCAGACGGTTTCCAAAGAGTGCACCTTCCTGGAAAAAGTGCTGCATGGTCTGGACGTCCTGCACGGGGGTCGCTGCATCCAGCTTACGGATCTCAGCCAGAACCGGTGCGGCCAGCGTGGCTGGATCGACGGCAGTTTCCACGTGCAGAGTCATCAGCGATTCGTATTGCTGCGAGAACGGCAAATAGAGAAACGGCAGCCCGTGCTCCGACAAATCCCGGTACTTGATGTTTTTCGCAATACCCACCACCTGCAGCGTCTGCTTACCCATTTGAATCCGCCCGCCGATCGGGCTCCGTTTCGGCCAATAGGTCTGAGCCATGGCCTCATTGACGATGGCCACCGGAACCGATGACTGTGTATCGCTCGCCTGGAAATTCCGCCCGCCGATCACCGGAATATGCATGACGTTGAAATAATGCTCATCCACCGAATCCACCAGCATGGACAGACTCTGCTGGCCCTTCGCCATTTCGAATCCTTCGATCACAATGTTCTTGCTGGATGACGTCACACCCAAAGGGATGTGTTCGCCGAGCGCTACGGAACTGACGCCGGGAAGGCTGCCGACGCGCTCCTCGAGCTGGCGGTAAAAGGCCCGTCCCTGCGATTCCTGGTAACCCACCAGAGACGGATCCAGCGTCAACAACAACACGTGATCAGTGCGAAAACCTGCTTTGAATGAGGTTGCGTTGGCGAAATCCTTCACCAGGAGCCCGGCGATGAGCAACAACAGCATGGACACTGCAACTTGCGCGACCACCAGGATGTTGCGCACCTGGAAACGGCGCCGCTTGCCGGATAGCGCGGCATCGCCTGCTTTCAGTGTGCCGCTCAAATCGGTCCGCAATGTGTGGAGCGCAGGTGCGATTCCAAAAACCACGCCGCTGAGGACGGATGCACCAGCGCAGAATGCGAGGACGCGCAAATCCAGATGCGCTACCAACCAGAGAGGTAACGCGGTAGGAAGGCGGATACTCGAGAAAAATTTTATCCCGAGCAACGCCAAGCCCAGACCGGCCGTGCCGCCGGCGAGAGCCAGCAACAGGCTTTCGGTAAGCAACTGACGCAGCAGACGCGCACGGCTGGCGCCGATGGCCAGGCGAATGGCGATTTCACGGGACCGCGCACGGGCGCGCGACAAAAGCAGGCTGGCCACATTGGCGCAGGCGATCAGTAGAACCAAGCCAGCGATCGCCAGGAAAATTGCGGTCTGCAGCGCGTCATCCGGATCCACGCGCATGCGCGCTTGGAGCTCTGGCATCACCAGCACTCCGCGTCCCCGATTCGTATCCGGATAAGCCTGCTCTAAATTCCGCGCAATAGTTTGCAACTCCGCTTGTGCCTCGGATGCGGTGTGCCCCGGTTGAAGCCGTGCGTAAACGGATAGGGTGAGGCGGTCGCGATGGCCCAACAGATCTTTCTCATCCGGCACGAATCGCGGCGTTACGCCCTCGGGCACGTACATGCATTCGTGAACATACCGGTCGATGCCAGGGAAGCTCGCCGGAGCCACGCCGATGATGGTGAAATCAACTTTGCTGAGCTTCACCGAGCGGCCGATGACGGATGGATCACGTCCAAACTGCGAGTCCCAGGTGGAATCACTGATGACGACAACGGCCTCGCGATCTTCATCCGCTCGAAATCCCCGGCCCAATGCAGGCCGGATGCCCAGGACGTCGAAAAAATTCGGCGTGACCGCCAAGCCGAGCATGAGTTTCGCGGGCGCATCCGGATTGGGGTTGAACCCGATCGGAATGTTCTTGTAGCCCACTATCCCGGAAAGTGTCTTGGCGTGATCCCGAAAGTCGATGTAATCGGGATACGAAAGCCGTGCATAGCGTTCGGCTTGCGATGTGCTGACCACGCGAACCACGTCAGCGGGATGGTCCACTGGGAGCGGCCGCAGAAGCATAGCATCGGCCAGGCTGAACGTCGAAGTGTTGGCGCCGATGCCGATGGCCAGAGAGAGAATGGCGACGGCGCTGAAGCCGGGATTGGCGGCCAGCATCCGGATGCCGTAGCGAATGTCGTTCCAGAGGGTGCGCATATCTTCTTACTACGACGCACCCGCCGGACGGAATGTTCAAATTTTGTAAAGACTGCTAAGCGTGAACAGGTTGAGGCACGCCAGCCTTGAGGTACCACGGCTTGGCGGTTTTGGTAGCCGCGTTGACGGCCTCGATATTCTTCACACCCTCGGTGGAGAGCCAATCTTCCAACGCCTTGACGCCTTGTTTGGCGTAAATCGGCATGCCATCCTTCCAGGTGGCTCGTCCGCACAGCACGCCAGAGTAGTCAGTACCGGCTTCGGCGGCCATGGTCAGTTCCTCGACGAATTGAGCGTTGCCCACTCCGGCGCTCAGATAAATGAAGGGCTTCTTCGCGGTTTCCGCGGCGCGCCGAAAATAGTCCAGCGCTTCCTGACGCGAGTAGGCTTTTTGCCCCTTGTAGACGCTGCTGCCTTCGACGAAGTTTGCATTAATCGGGACTTCAACCTTCAGGATGTCCACGCGATATTGGGGCTTCGAGAATTCTTCCATGCTCTTAGTTACGCTCACCGGCTTCTGCTTGGCGAACTCCAGGCCTTTTTCGTCGCCGCCCTTGGGATCGTAGCCGACGAATTCCAGGAAAAACGGAATTTGTTGAGTCTCACACTCGGCGCCGACGCGTTCAATGAAAGCATGCTTGATGTCGTTCAACGGGGCTTCTTCGAACGGCGAATAGTAGATAAGAATTTTGACGGCGTTCGCGCCCCAATCGGCGATGCGTTTGGCGGAAACGTGCGGCAGTAGGTCCGGCAGACGGCCTGGCTTAGTGTTGTCGTAGCCGGTCTCTTCGTAAGCCAGCAGCAATCCTGCATTCTTAGAACGCGCCTTGGCGGCGGGAAGTCCGAATTCGGGATCTAGCAGGATCGCGCTGGCGTGGGGCGTCAGAACCTTTGAGACCGCTACTTTGAATTCCGACATCATCTCCGGAGTCACTTTATCGGTGGGGATGCCTTTGCCGGCAGCGATAGCCTTTTGGAGGCTGCCCCGCTGATCCATCGCGGCAGCGGCAATGATTCCATTCTTATTCGAGAGCGCCGTCATGTGACGCAGTTTGCCTTCGGATATGCTCATAGATCTCCTATCACTTAGATTGTCGCGCAGAATGGGGTGGTGG
>DASYNU010000271.1:0-4779 GCA_036008345.1 Bryobacteraceae bacterium | reverse complement strand
ATCCACGTTCGCCCTCGAACGGCAGGAACAGAATGCAGCCATACGTCCCGTCCACATTCGGCAATGCGATCAGCATGTACGAGCCGCGCGGCCAGATGTGAAGCGCGCGCGTCTCCATTCGGTGGCTGCCGCCTTGCCCGGCGGGAATTGTCAACTCTTTGTAGCCGTAATCCAGCCTTTCCTCGGAGAGCCTGAACTCCGGCGACCGGGACATTTCCCCGCGAACAGCCGAAGACGAACCATCAGCGCCGATTACGACTTCGGCGGCAATCGCTGTTTCCTTGCCCGATTGTTCGTCACGCAAACGCACAACAATGCCATCGTCTGCGCGGGCGCATCCAACAATGCCATCGTCTGCGCGGGCGCATCCGAGGCAGCGTTGCTGGAAGTGAATTGCGACGCCCGCGGCTTCGGCGGCATCAAGCAGCGCGATATTCAAGGCCGCGCGGGAAACGGAATTGATAACCTCGGTTTCGTCTTGCCCGTAAGGTTGAAAGATCAATTCGCCGGTGAGCAAATGCATCAGGCGGCCGCCCATGGGAATTACAATGTCGCGCAACTCGCTCCACACGCCGGCTTGCTGCAGCGCATAGATGCCGCGCGCGGAAACGGCCAGATTGATGGAGCGCCCGTCGCCGACTTGGACGTGCCGCATGTCCGCGCGCCGTTCGTAGAGGACCACCGGGAACCCCCGCTGTCTAAGCGAGATGGCAAGCAACGGCCCCACTAGTCCAGCGCCCGCGATTGTGATTGTGGGAGTCTTCATTCCGCCTGCAGAATCGAACGCGCTTCCCATAGCTCGGGAAAGAACCTCTTGTCGAGGGTCCGCTGCAGATACATACAGCCAGGGTATCCGCCGGTGCCCGTTCGCATCCCTATCATCCGCTCCACCAGTTGTATATGGCGTAGCCGCCGGCTCCTGTGCACCGGCTCCCTTACGGTCACGGCTCAGTAACTTTCGGCTTCCTCAAACACTTTCGCGAAGAATTCGCGCGACGACGGCGAGCATCCGATATGCAGCGTATCGCCCGTCACCTGGATGAAGCCCAGGTATCCATCCCAGCCCATATCATCCAGAATGAAGTCCAGGCATTCGCGCTCGCCGGGCGGCAGGTTCGATCGATCGATGTCGAACACTTGCCCCGTGGAATGTTCCGGAAATTCCGGGTCCACCAGAAGTGTGCCGGCCTCCGCTGGCCGGTCGTTCGTGCTGACCAGTTCCACCACTTGCAAAGGCACAAAATGTTCGCCCTTTGGCCGGTGCTCTTCAAACAAACGCCGGGTCTCGAACGCGATGTATAACAGGGTGCCCATCGCGGCGGGCGATGCCTGTAAATAAAGATCGGGATCGCCCGACGGCCTCGGCAACGTGAAACCGAAGAGCTTCGGATCGTCTAGAGCCTTCACCAGCCCCTCCGCCTTCTTTAAATCGCCGACCGACCGGTAGAATGTGTCCTCGGACTTCAACCAGACCATCAGACGGTCGTTCGCGCGGCGAGCCGGATTCGCCGGATTGCGATACTCCTCGACAAGTTCCCGAAATGTTGCGCGATCGGTCCGATACAGGTTCAGAAGCTGCTCGGCGCGCATGATGCGAAACCAATAAGTGGGTGAATAATCGCGCTGCATGTGGCGCTGAAGAGCCTCGTACAGGTCGCGATGCAAGGCCGGGCTGGCCGCGAAGAACATGCCCGCAACTGTGGGCTGTTTATGGCCCAGCGCCGCTTGCGCCAGGGGCAGCAGCTCTGAAATACACCCCTCGCCGCAATGATAGGCGAACACAGCCCAATCCCGGCCGCCGAATTTGTTCTGCATCCGCGCCAGGTAATTGGCGGCGGCGGGGACGGCTCGCTCGGGATTCAGGCGGTCGTCACGCACCGTCACTGTATAAGGCGAGCGGTGGCGGACTACCCGGTAAACAGGTTTGCCATTCTTGCGGCGTACCAATTTGCGTTCGGTGGTGATCTTAAAACGCGTGAGCCGAACCACGCGCAAACCCGCCGCGCGCGCCGTGGCCTCGGAAAATTGCATGATGCCTTTAGGACCGGCCGGGCTTACCGCGTTGGCGTCGCCCCAGCTTTCGAGGTACGCTACGGCGGAAATCAGCGACGCCGGCAAGCCACTGGAAGCCGCCGCGCGATCAAAAATCCGAGTAAGGCGCGCGCTGGTGATTCGCTCCGCTCCCGCTACGGCCTGCGGCTCGCGTAGAATGGCGAAAGTCTCCGACTCGATCATGCGATCAGTACGGTCGTCCAGCACGCGGGGAGTTATTTCCGCGCGGTCCACGCCGACGCCGGAGAGGCGATGCTCGGGAGTGAAATATTCAGGCTTGGCGAATACCAGGTCACTACACAGACACACCAACACTACAAGTGTGGTGGGACGGCAGAGATACGCCACTCTTTCTTGATTTTACCAAAGCCAACGGGGATAGCAACAGAAACGACCAAAAATGTTTCGGGGCTGAAACGCGTGTATAATCGCGAGTGAGCACTCCCATGCGATCCATCGCGTTCTTTCTGTTCGCCGCTTTGTCGCTTTCCGCGTCCCAAACCACGGTGATCTACGATGCTGTGACATCCAGTCTGCCGGACGCTGTGAGTGAGCCTGAGAATCTTTGGGTTACGCTTCCCGACCTGACGCGCGCCACCCGATTCGTCTTGAAACCGGAAGGCGCGTGCCTGGATGAGTTCTGCGTGCCGATCCCCAAGTCGCGCACGGCGGCGTTTCTCAAGGACGAGCACAACCAGAAGCTTTTCAATCTGACCGAGCTTGCCAAGACGCTGAAGCAGTCCGTGGTGCATGATGATGCGAACAGCGTCTGGCTGTTTGGATCGCGCCCGGAGTCTTTGATGAAGATCGCGGACACGCTGGAAGCGCCCGATTTCACGCTGCCGGATTGGAAAGGCGTCGCCCGCTCGCTCCATGAGTTCCGAGGGAAACGCGTTTTGCTGATCACCTGGGCATCCTGGTGAGGTTGCCGCTACGACCTGCCAGGCTGGCAGAAATTCTTCGCGGAGAACAAGAATAAAAATTTCGAAATCGTCTCCGTTGCCGAAGATATCGGAGGCATTAAGGACGCTGGGCCGTGGATTGGGAAAGCCAACCCCGAGTACACGGTGCTGGTGGACGAAAAACATACCGTCGCCACGTTGTACGGAATGGTCAACGTGCCTACGGCAGTCTGGATTGACGAGCGCGGCAAAATTGTCCGGCCAACTGAGGTCGCATTCATCGACAATCGGTACAAAGCAATGCACGGCATCGACGCGCAGCCGTATCTTACCGGATTGCTGGATTGGTTGGATAAAGGCGACAAGAGCATCTATGCGATGAGCGCGGATCAGTTGCGCGAGCATCTGAACCAATTCACGCCTCAAAATCTCTTGGCCGATGCGAATTTCAAAATGGGGCAATACCTGGTGAGCGCCGGCCACGCCCGCGACGCGATCGCGTACTTCAAAGCTGCGCAGTCGCTGCGTCCGGATGATTGGAATTACAAGCGCAACGCTTGGCTGTTCGCCGATCCGGACAAAGATTATGGCACCAACTTCGGAAAAGAAGTGAAGGCTCTGAACGGCAAGCCGTACTACCCCGCGCCCGATCTGCCTAAAGCGCCTTCGTCCAGCCCCCATCCACCGGAATTGAGACCCCAGTGATGTAGCTGGCCCGCTCGGACGCGAGAAACACCACCAGATTCGCGAACTCCTCCGGTGTACCGACACGTCCTAACGGGATCTGCGCTTCCGGATGCACACCCAGTTTCTTCAATCGTTCCGTCGCCGTGTAGCCAGGACAGACATTATTCACCAAAACATTGTGCGCAGCGTACTCATTGGAAAGGCTCTTCACCAAGCCGCGCACTGCCGAGCGCGCCGCGTTCGAGAGAATCAGGCCGTCCACTGGTTGCAGAACTGCAACCGAGGAAATAGCAATCAGCCGGCCCCAGCGCTGCTCTTTCATGTGCGGCAGCACAGCTTGAGCGAAATAAAGCGTGCTCATGAAATTTAGATCCACGGCGGAACGCCAATCTTCTACGGACGTATCGGCGAACTTCTTCGCGGGCGGACCGCCGGCGTTGGTTACGCAAATGTCCACGCGTCCAAATTTGCGCACTACGGCTTCGACGAATTCTCGAACCTGCGCTTCCACGGTGACATCCACCGTTTGAGCCAACACCTCAGTTGGGATCTCTGCCGCCGTCTGGCGCAATTCCTCCCCGCCGCGGGCGCAGATGGCGAGCTTGGCCCCTTCGGCCGCCAGCCCCAACGCTACGGCTTTGCCCAGCCCTTTGCTCGACGCCGCCACAATGGCTACGCGATCCATCAGTCCCAAATTCATCGGTTCAAAAATCCCAATCCAGGATGCTCTTCCGCACCGTTTCCCATTCGCGCGCGCGTGGATCGATCAGCTCGAAATGTCCCGCACCCTTGAGCGCAACCAACTTCGCGTTCTGTGATTTTTTCGCAAACCTTTCGCTCATTTCGAATGGAACAATCTGGTCGGCGGTTCCATGCACCATACGCTGCGGGACGGAAATGGGCAACAGCTCGATGGGTGATGTCGAATCATAGCGCTGCGGCACCTGCTCCGGCGATCCGCCCAAAAATTGCTTCACCACGCCGCCGCTGAGTTGCAGCGCCCAGGCGCGGCGCAGGTCTGACACGCCCGCCAGCGGAACCACGCCGCGCAGATCAACGGCCATTTGGGCCGCTAGCCAAAGCACCAACTGGCCACCTGCGGAATGCCCGGCCGCGATCGTGCGCCGGAGGTCCAGGG
>DASYNU010000270.1:0-4878 GCA_036008345.1 Bryobacteraceae bacterium | reverse complement strand
GCCTTCGCGAATTTTTGAGCCGGCAGCCCGAACAGCGCTGCGGCAACAGCGGCATTTTTGAACACTTCGCGGCGAGTCATAAGTGACTATAATAATCCCACATGCGTTGTTTAATCGGCTGGCTGTCATTCGTCTTTATTTGCGTGGCAGCTCTGCAGGCTGCCCCAGACGGTGAAGCGTTGTTCAAAAAGAACTGCGCGCTCTGCCATAAATCCGACGCCGCTAACCGGACTCCAACGTTTGAGGCTCTCAAGTGGGTCCCGAATGGCGCCATCGTGACAGCGCTCGAATCCGGATCGATGAAAGCGCAGGGATCCACGCTGAGCGCAGCCGAGCGCCAGGCCATCGCCGATTATTTGGCTCCGCGGCCCCCCGCCTCCGTCGAGCCCGCGCGCGTCAATTCTTGCGATGCCGGCGCGCCCCCACTATCCAATCTGAACGGTTGGAATGGATGGGGCGTGGATCTGGTCAACAGCCGGATGCAGTCCGCCGACGTGGCTGGAATTCGTGCCGGGGATGTTCCGAAGCTGAAGGTGAAGTGGGCTTTTGGATTTCCTGCCGTCAGCACCGTCTTCGGCCAGCCGACTGTGGTGGGAGGCAGAATTTTCGCCGGCGGCAACAGCGGGACGGTCTATTCGTTGGATGCACGCACCGGCTGTGTTTATTGGACTTTCAAAGCGTCCAGCCAGGTGCGTTCCCCCATCACGGTGGCTCCCTTCGGCACGGGCCAATACGCAATTTATTTTGGTGATGGGCAGGCCAATGTCTACGCGGTGAATGCACAAACGGGCGAGCAGCTGTGGAAGACCAAAATTGAGGAACACAAACTGGCCGGCATCACCGGCGGTCCCAAAGTTTATGCAGGCCGCGTGTATGTGGGAGTGCGTTCCGGGTCTGAAGAAATGCTGGCGGCGAATGCTGTGTATAAGTGCTGCACGTTCCGTGGGAGCCTGGCTGCGCTGGATGCCGCAACCGGAACGCAGATTTGGAAAACCTACACCATTCCCGATCCGCCGTCGGTAACCAAGAAAAATTCGGCCGGCACAGACATGTATGGACCCTCTGGCGCCGCCATATGGTCGTCCCCCACCATCGATGTAAAACGCAAAGCCGTGTACGTGGGCACTGGAAACAATTATTCCGACCCGCCCACTCGCTACGGGGATGCGGTGCTGGCCTTCGATCTCGAAACCGGCAGCATGCGCTGGTCGAAGCAGATGAATTCGGATGTGTGGAATTTTGGTTGTGCTCAGCCCAGCCGGGTGAATTGCCCGGATTCTCCGGACCGCGATACTGACATCGGCGCCTCGCCCATCCTGCGCTCGCTTCCGAACGGTAAGGACGTGCTGCTGATCGGCCAGAAGTCGGGTTTTGTCTACGGCATCGACCCGGATCAGCGCGGCGAAATTGTGTGGAAGCTGCAAATCGGAAAGGGCAGCGCGCTGGGCGGAATCATGTGGGGCATGGCCGCCGACGCCGAAAAACTCTATGTGCCGTTGTCCGACATCCTGCCCGGACCGGGTGGCGGCTTGTTCGCGCTGAAAATCGCAACCGGCGAAAAAGCCTGGTACGCGCCACCGGCCGAGCCGGCTTGCAAGGGCAAGCAAGGCTGCAGCCCGGCTCAGATGGCGCCCGCCACGCTCATCGCGGGCGTAGTGTTTTCAGGCTCTATGGATGGCCACTTACGCGCTTATTCCACCACCGACGGCAGCGTGATCTGGGATCTGGACACACTGCACGATTTCGAAACCGTCAACGGTGTGATGGCGCACGGCGGATCGCTGAGCGCCGCCGGCCCAACCATCGCCGGAGGGATGCTGTTCGTGAACTCCGGTTACGGCCAACTCGGTGGAATGGGCGGAAATGTTTTACTGGCGCTGACGGTGGACGGCAGGTAATCTATGAACGCAATTTGGATATTTGACCATTCTTGATGCACTTCGACGTCGCAATAGCTGGAGCTGGGCCAGCCGGCTTATCTGCTGCCTATGCTGTCGCATCGATGGGACGC
Organism: Bryobacteraceae bacterium; assembly: GCA_036008345.1. Classification (GTDB taxonomy): domain Bacteria; phylum Acidobacteriota; class Terriglobia; order Bryobacterales; family Bryobacteraceae; genus Palsa-89. Next base: position 2,867 of record DASYNU010000270.1, on the reverse strand, counting down.
TCGGTCCTGGTAGTTGAACAAAACCACGAGATTGGATCTCCGACTCGGACGAGCGGCGGAAGCTTCATCAGCGATTTGACCGAATTAGGAATACCGCAAGAGCTCCTTCATCCGGTACACCGCTTGAGATTCCTTTCACTCAACCGCTCGGCTGAGTTCGAATATCGCGAACCAATCATGTGTGTCATGGATGTACGGGGGGTGTACCAGCATCTCGCTACCACTGCCGCACAGGCTGGAGCCGCTGTATGGCCCGCGTCAAAAGCGTTGGACGTTCTTAAGGACGGCTCCAAGATCGTTGGCATACAGGTGGAGACTCGAACCAGAAAGGTGGTTGAGATAAGTGCCCGCGTCGTGATTGACGCAACCGGCTACAAGGGGCACCTCCTAAGGCAGGCGGGCCTTAGCCCTCGCTTCCAACGCTTCGGTGTGGGTGCCGAGTACGATATGTATGCGCCACATTGCAGTCAGGATGAAGCGGTCTTGGTGGTGGGCAGTCAGTTTGCCCCTTCAGGCTACGCCTGGGCGGCCCCCTGGGGGAAGCACCGTGTCAGGGTAGGCGTCGGCGTTATCCATCCGGACCACGATGCCGATCCAGTTGATCGCCTTGATTCGTTTGTGGCTGGAGCATCAAAACTCGGCGTGAATCTGGAAGGCGCTCAGCCTATTGAGTACCATTTCGGACTCATCCCGTCGGATATCGGAGAGACATTCGTCGGAGAGGGGATACTCGCCACGGGGGATGCTGCCGGCCATGCATCAACCCTCGTAGGCGAAGGGATACGTTGGGCTATTAAAGCCGGACGCATGGCGGGGACCGTGGCTGCCAATGCCATCGAGCAGGATGACGTTTCCGCGGCCTTCCTGAGCCAATTCCAGTCTGAATGGCTGCGTCGATACGGCCGCAACTTGAGAATTGCCAACATGCTCAACCGCAAGATGTCGAGGTGGGACGATAAGACGTGGGACGAGAGGACAGAACTTCTGGGTTTGCTTTCGCCCGACGAATTTGGGCGTGGACTGCAAACTGAATTCTCCGTTAGCTGGGCTCTAGGAATTGCGTGGGCCCATCCTCGTTTGGTGAAAGCGGGATTTGATAAGGTCTTGGGGAAACTTGGTATTGGCTAGACCTCCGGTCGGGTTCGCCGCCCACTTACCATGACGCCGTAGGTCACTTCGCTCGATGCCGTGGGCCGCCGGCCGGATGAGCCAAAATGTGCTTCACTTCCTCGAGAGCGCGAATGACTGGCGAGAAGATAGCCAGAGCAAGGGTCCAGAGGACCAAGAAGAAGCCCCATTGGAGCAAGACAAAGTATGTGAGCACCAATATAATGACGCTAGCCAACAGTGCATACATGAGAGCCAGGCGAGGCGTCCAGAAGAAAAAGATCAGCTCTACCAAAACCACCCAGCCGATATTCAAGAATAAAGCTGAGCGCTGGGACATGGGTGTGATATATCTCTCTTCCAGCAAAGCTTCGATATAGTTAGCCTGAATCGCATATCCATGCATTAGCCCGATTGGCGTTGGGTGGATGTCGCTCGAAACCTGCTGGCCAACCACGACGATGGGTGCTAGGGAAACCAGATCGCCGCCGGTGCCTGCCTTGCATCGAGTCCAATCGCCGGCTTGCGCCAACTTACCGCACAGCAGTTCCAGAGCGTCGGTGACTGGAATTCCGTTGTCAGTATCAGCCGTTTTCTCAGGAACAAAATTAGTGATATAGGGGAACGTTCCCGATTCAACCAGGCCCGCTAGCCGAGCGCTGACTGATCCATTCGAAACCTCTTTCTCATAACTCTGGGCGGCAACCAGTGACAGGGTACGCATCAGTCTAACGTCGCCGAGGTCTCCATTTGTTTGAACATCATAAATGGGCCAACGCAAAGGGATCTGACGTATATCTGATGAAATACGGATGAGCCCTGCGCTCGCGAGCATGAGATTGCCTGGGGTATGTGCCTGACCTCCGGTTTGAAAGTCCAGGTCGCGTCCCAGCACCAATCGGGCGGCCCGAGCAGTTTCAAACTGACGCTCGGAAACCAGTGGCAGGCCCGGCGGCTTGTTCTCTCCTCGAGATAGTTGCGCATACTCCGAGGGTGTATATGTTTCCAAGGCGGCGACGACTGGAGTCTTACTTGTGGCGATGGCTTTGCGCAGCGCCTCGGTTCCTGGGTCGCCGGCAGGGCAAAGCTGCTCTGGAAAATAAATGTCCAACACAATTAAGGATGGGTGCGTGTCCTCTATCTTTTCTAAAACCCTTGCCAGAAATAGTCTCCTCGCGCAGATTGCGGTAGAGAAATCTATGGGTTTGTTCTTTCCGACAGCCACGATCTGAACCAGATGCGGCATGGGCCGCCGAAATCCGAGCTGTGTCACGTCTTCGTAGCGAAGGGGCGCGCCAAGTGCAAAAGTCGACAGCGCTTGCAATTTTGAAGCGTCAGTATCCTTGTCCGGCGTGTGGCCTGCATTTTCCACGAAGAAGGGGACAGAAACTACCACGACATACACCAGAAAGCGAAAACTCCGGGCTATTACCGGGAACTGTTGGCCTGGCATTGTGTAAACAGTAGCATTTAACGACGGCTTGCGAGGATGTTTACCGGCCAAAAATCAGCAGTGTAAAAGTCTTCGAAATCACCGTCGGGTACGGGTGCGGCCGTTCGGGGGTGGCCGCTGGCGGCGGACCGAATTCGGCCGTTACCGTGTAGACATTGTGATTCCGCGTGTCCAGCGCCATGGTGCGCGCCCCTCGCTGCGTCTGGATGGTTTGGACCACGCTGTATTTGTCGGGCGAATCCTCATGCGCCACCGTGATGGTGCCGTCCCCGCAGGAGGCAAATGCTAGCCCCGTACCAGGGTCGAA
>DASYNU010000269.1:0-17252 GCA_036008345.1 Bryobacteraceae bacterium | reverse complement strand
ATATCGATGCCCAGCTTCTTGTCGATCCAGGATGTCATCACCGCGCCGGTCACCTTGGGTGGCGGAGCCTTCTCGTCCGGTCCGGAAGCAAAAGAGAACTCGCTGATTTGCATTTCCACCACCCAACATTCGTGTTTCTGCCCGTCGATTTCGATGGTCTCCTCGCCAGTGGTCTTATAGCTGGGATGGATGAGGGAAATGTCTGGAAGCTTGACGCCCATCACTGCCATGACCGCGGCCGGCCCCTGCGCGGCGGGAATTTTGGCATACTGCTTGGCCATGGAGTTGTACACCCAAGTGGTTTCGCCGTCGGAAACGTCCAGCATGCTCATGCTGCCCGTTTTTATTTCCATCCGAGCCTTGCCGGGGTTCAAGTACGCCGTTTCGATGGTAGTCGTCATGGGTCCGGAGGGGACGCCCATCTCCATGGTCATTTCAGCCGTATATTGCAAGCTGTGGAAGCTTTTCGCAGCCGCTTCCGCGCGATCATACAGCTTCTGCGCGTCGGGCAAAGGCTGAGCCGCGCCAACGCACGCCAAAAGAACCAACGCGCCGAGAAACCGCATGGCTGAATTCTACTCCTCCGCCGGCGCAAACGCTCAGTCCATACGGAGCGCCGACAAAGGATCTACGTGAATAGCGCGGCGCGCGGGTACCCAGCACGCCACTAACGCCACCATCGCCATTAGCGCGATGGCGCAGAAGTACGTCAAAGGATCGTGCGCGCTAATACCATAGAGGATCACGCTGAAGAATTGTCCCGCCGCGAACGCCATCGCGAAGCCAACCCCTATTCCTACGGCCAGCAACTTCGCCGTTCGCGTCAACACCACGCGCGCCACCTGCGATGGAGCAGCGCCCAGAGCCATGCGGATGCCGATCTCCCGCGTTCTTCGGGATACTGCATAGGCCATGATTCCGTAAACGCCGGTGGCCGCCAGAATCACCGCCAGCGCTCCGAACGCTCCAAGCACTACCGCGGCCATCCTCGCCGGAAACAACGCTAATCCTAGCGCGCTGGTAAGGCTGCCGTCAGCGAAGACAGTCAGCGTGGGATCGAGTTCTAAAGCGGCGCGGCGCATCAGGCGGACAGTCTCAGTTTCCGGCATCGGAGAGCGCGCAATGACGGTCTGATCTTGACTCCAACGCTGGGCCATTGGCTCAAAGATGGCGGGACTAGGCGCTTCATTCAGCGAGACATATTTTCCGTCCTCAACTACGCCGGCGATCTGGATCCATTTCCCGCTGGCGCTATGGCGGAATCGCTTACCGATGGGATCTTGGCCGCCGAGGAGCCGGCGGGCGAATGTCTCATTCACCAGCGCAACCGGCAGTGCGTCAGTTTTGTCGCGTAAATCCAAATCGCGGCCGGCGATGAGACGTGTGTGCATGGCTTGGAGATAGCCGGGCGTGACGATGTACAGATTCGCGCTCGGGATCTCGCCTGGGCGCGGCTCGGGCTGGCCATCGAGATAGATGACGTCACTCAGATTACCCGTCGCGGTTAAAGGCAGGCCAGAGGTGCTGGCAGCAACCTGAATTCCCGGCATGGCGCGAACCTTATCCAGCAGACGGCGCTGGAACTCGCGGCTGCGCTGCTCGTCGTAGCCTTGACCCGCCAGGTCGAGCGAGATGACGGCGGCATGTTCGGGCTGAAATCCGAGTTTCAGAGTGAGTGCGTGCTGCAAACTTCGTACTACCAGAATGCTGCCGATGAGCAAGACCACCGACAGAGCCACCTGGACGGTGACAAGAACATCGCGAGCGTTCAACCGGCGAAGTTTATCCGAGGGCGCGCCGCTCTTGATGGCTTCCACCAGGCCGGCGCGAGTGGATTGCAGTGCCGGCATCAAACCGAACAGGAACGCGCTCGCGAGCGAAACGGCGGCTGCAAAAAGGAATACGCGCGTGTCTATTACAACGCGAGCGATGGTCAAGGTGTCGATGGGCGGCCGCCACATATTGACCAGAGCAGTGAGCCAGGCGGCCACTAGAACCCCCGCCGCGCCACCCGCAATGGAAAGCAGCACGCTCTCCGTAAGAAGCTGCCGCACGAGTTGGCCTTGGCTTGCGCCTAACGCCAGGCGGATGGCCACCTCTTTTCTGCGGTCGCCGGCACGAGCCAGCAGCAGGCCCGCCAAATTTACGCATGCAATCAGCAACACCAGGCCGGCCACAACCATTCCCACAGCGGAGAAACCAATAATGCCCGGGCGCAGATAGGTACCTCCCATGCCAGGCGGAGAGAGGACCATCGAAACGCCTCCATCCACTTTGGGATATTCACGGGCCAGCCCTCGGGCGATACTGTCGATGGAGGCTTGGGCGCCTTGCATGGTTAGGCCCGGTTTTAGGCGGCCGATCGTAAAACCCTGCAGGTTACTTCGGTCGTCCAACCAATTCCCCGACATCGCCAAGGGGATGAAAAACTCCGGAGTAAAAAGGACCTCGGTGCCAGCGAATGCCGGAGGCGTCACTCCGACGATGGTGTAATCCAGGCCATTCAGTTTGACTCGCTTGCCGAGCACATTCGGATCCCCTACGAAGCGCGCCCGCCAGCAACCATAGGTGATCACGGCCACCGGATGTCCGCCGCGCTTGACGTCGTCGGCCGGATGCAGCACGCGGCCCCGGAGCGGCCGAACTCCCAGCATCTCAAAATAGTTTCCGCTGACTGAAAACCCCCAGACACGGATATTCTGAGCACTGCTGCGGCTGATGTTCATGGCTTCGAAGTTGAACATCGCCAGATCGCTCAGCACGGTATTTCGGTCCCGATAATCTTTGTAATCCGGATACGAAATCATGGGGCCTTCGCCCTTGGCGGTGTGGTGGTTGAAGAAGACCAGTTCGCTTTGGTTCTGGACTCCGAAGGGCCGGAAGACGATGGAGTTCACCATGGAGAAAATGGTGGCATTCGCGCCGATCCCCAGAGCCAGCGTAACAATCGCAGCGGCGGTAAAGCCCGGGCTGGAGCGGAGGCGACGGAACGCCAAAGTCAGATTGTGGCCGAGCAGCATCGCGACTTCAGTCGCACGTTGATAGCCGTCATTAAGCTTCAGATTCTCAAGTGGATATCGGCGTCGAATGCCCGATTTTGGGACTAGCTCGCTCACCCCCGGTCACCCCTCGCATCCTGCGGATGAGCGGGGAGAGTTCGATGTATACTCCTGGATGGCCTAAAACGGAGGTAAGCAATGGCGAAACGGTGCATACGAACACCTTGCGTAAGCGCGATTCTTGCAGCGGGGGCGGCCGCCCTTTTGGTCTTTCCGGATCGATGCCAAGCGCAACAGGCGACCGCCCTCCGTGTGAAGTCTTTCGCAGTGGGACCGGACCAGACACTGACGTATCCCCACAGCTCGAGCGGCGCAAACCAGCTCGCCGGTTTCGCTGACGAGCATACGACCTTTTTTCCACCTGCGGCCGCCGGGGATCCTTACCTGGTGTTTGGAGCCGCTGCGACCTCGGCGACAGCAACAGGCGTCTGGGGCGCGGTGGTTCTCCAGACCACGGATCTGAAGACCTTCGATTTCGCAACTGGCTACAGCTTTCCGGTGCTGGCCGCACCGATGCCCTTCAGCCAATGCAATCCCAGCGACAACAGCGAGTTCGACGAGAATTACGCCGCTCCTGGCTCGGTCCTACAAGATCCCACGCTGCCCCCTGGAAATCTGATTATGCTCTACGAGGCGGAGAACCATTGCCCGGGAGGCGTTCATCAGGGGCCCTTTTACGCCACGGTGGGATTCGCCAGATCATCGGACAACGGCAAGACCTGGCCGGCGCCGCAAAACGGCGCGTTGGGCGGACCCACCCGTTTTCCGGTTATTCAGAGCCCCGAACCCCAGCCCTCCGTTCCACACGGATACGTGGGCGACGCCATCCCCAGCGGTTTCGTCGACAAAAGCGCGAGTGGCGACTACTACCTCTACGTCGCTTACGCCTATTTCTCGACCAGCGGCGAGTCGGTGCGCGTCGCGCGCGCTAAACTCGGCGCCGATCCGCTCACCTTCATGAAATGGTACAACGGTTCGTTCAGCCAACCCGGAATCGGAGGATTGGATAGCGCCGTCACGGCTTCTACTGGATGCGGTAGCAGACAGCAAACAGGTGCGGAGATCAGCTACAACGACGATCTTGGTCTGTACTTTTTGATCGCGAAGTGCTACAGCGGGACGGCAGGCGCGCTGGTTGGCGGCTGGTATTACTCCACCGCGACTAGCCTCGATCTGGAGGATTGGACCGAGCCGCAGTTGATCCAGAACTCTCAATACCCATTGACGTCGCCCTGCCCCGGCCAAACCTCGGGGCAAGACTTTGACGGTTACTATCTTGCGACCATGTCGCCCGGCGCTGCCCCGGGACACACCAAATTAACCGGATATTTCTTTTTCAGCCATGTTACGTGCGAGCTGGAATCGCGCCTATTTTTGTCGCGAACGTTCACCATTACCACCGAGCCCGAGCCGCAGATTAACAGCGCCGGGATTGTGATTCACGCCGGCAACTCAGGCACGGTTGCGCCGGGATCGCTCGTGGATATCTATGGAACAAATTTGGCCGCGGCAGCCATGCTTGCGGGGAGTGGGGACTTGCCTACGATGCTCGGCGGAGTGCAAGTGCTGGTCAACGGAACGGCTGCGCCCTTGATCTACGTCAGCCCTCTTCAGATCATATTTCAAATGCCCTATGAGACCGCTTTGGGAACGGCCTCAGTGGTGGTGGCTTTAAACGGTGCGGCCAGCGCCGCTGTGCCGGTGAAAGTGCAACAGTCCGCGCCGTTCATCCTGACCTACGGCAGCAATCGTGCAGTCGCTTTCAATCCGGACGGCAGCCTGAATGCTTCGGGCAATGGAGCCAAGCCGAGCGATGTGATGGTAGCGTATCTGATGGGTTCCGGACCGCTGGACAACCCGATCGCCTCTGGAGCACCGGCCTCATCCTCACCGCTGTCGCGGGAAACGCTGCCGACCAGTGTCTCGGTAGGCGGAGCCAGCGCTTCAGTACAATTTGCGGGAATGGCGCCTGGCTACGTAGGGCTCATGCAAGTCAACTTTGTGATGCCTAATCTGGCTTCAGGCGACTACCCGATGCAGGTTAGCATCGGCACTGCGGCCAGCAATCAGCCGCTGGTGACAGTTTCGAAATGATTGTCCCGATCACGCCGCTGAATTTTTGGAGAGTGATACTTACTCCGCTCGCAGCGCCTGCACAACGTCTACGCGGGCAGCGCGCGCGGCGGGGATCGCTGACGCAATCACGGCCGCAAGCAACAGCACCAATGCCGAACCGGCCACCGGCAGAATGCCCGGCATTTTCAGATCTCCCAGAAAAGTGCCCGCCAGTTGCGCCAGCCAAAACCCGCCGGCAACCCCAACCGCCAAGCCGCCCAGGGCCATGGCCGCGCCTTCGGCCATCACCCGTATTAGCAAATGCCGCGGCTGGGACCCCACGGCCAGCCGGATGCCAAACTCCCTGGTACGTCCGCTGACGGAAAACGCCAGCACGCCGGCCACGCCCACTACCGCGATGAGCAACGCCACGCCGGCGAAAACGCCGGACACCATAGCATTAAGCTGATCCGGCGCCAGCACCTCCGCGCGGATGTCTTCCAAGGTGGCCGCGTGCTCCACGGGCTGGTCCGCGGACATGGTACGCAGGATTCGCGTGATCGGCTTCACTAATCCATAAGGATCGGAGCTCACGTGAACCACCATGCGCCCTCCTAAGAAGAATTCATCCTGATCGAAAGGTTGATAAACGGTCACCGTCGGTCTGGCTTCGAGATTATTGTTATCGATGTCCGGTACCACGCCGACAATGCGCATGGGCGCCAGGCGTATGCCCGGGGCGAACTTCAGGACCGGGTCAGTCCACAGCAGGTGATGGTTCAGTGCATCGCCATTCGGGAACATCCCCCGCGCCAGGCTCTCGCTCACAATCGCGACTGGCTCACTGCCATTGCGATCCCCCGCGTCGAAATCGCGTCCTGCGAGTAAGGGCAATCCCAGCGTTGCGAAGAACGCGGGAGTCACCACCTGAAATCCCGCGCGAGGAGGATCCTCGTTCGTCGCCGGAACGTGCCCGTCCGCCGAATATTGAAGTGAGAAGTTGTTGCCCGCATCGCGCCACGGAATGGCCGTGGCCACAGCAACGGTTTGAACGCCCGGCAGTTCCCGGATTCGCCGCGTTGCTTCGTGATAGTAGTCCAGGACTTGTTGAGGCGATTTTCCTTCACGGATAACCGGCACATTCACCGCCAGCACATGCTGTGTATCGAAACCGGTCCGCGCAGCCTCCAGCGCAAGCAGCGTCTTCACGGTTGCTCCGGCCGCGGCCACCAGCACGAAGGAAGCAGCGATCTGAATGAGAGCGAAAACCTTTAGCTTGCGATTTGCGCTGCCGGTAATTCGAGAGCTCCCGCTGGCCAGGCCGAATCCCTGGGCTCCTCCCGAGGATGGCAGACGCGGAACGAATGCCAGTAGCGCCGCAGCCACGATAGCCAGCCCCGCACCCACCCAAAGCATGCTCGAGTCTACTGTCAGGTCGAGGGCACGGACCGAATAACGGGAAGCGTACTTCGCCAAAACCGACACCATGGGACTTGCGATCAGCAGACCCAGAGCCGCCCCCGCCACGCACAGCAGCAGACTCTCAGCCAACAGAGTGCGGCGCAGGTCGAAAGTGCTGGCTCCCAGCGCCGCGCGGATGCCGAGTTCGTTTTCGCGGCGCAACGTGCGCGCTAGTATCAGATTTGCGACATTGGAACAGGCGATGACGAAAACCAGCACCGATGCCGCCATCAACACCAACAGTATGGTGCGCGCTTTCGATGTAAGCTCGTCGCGCAGCCGCACGGCGCTGATTCTGTAGTCCGCTTTCGCCGGATAGGCTTCGGGATGCTCCTTCTTCATGACCCCGTAAACCGTACGCAACTCCGTACGCGCCGTTTCCAGATCCACACCCGGCTGGAGCCTTGCGAACAATTCTGTCATCCGGTGTATCCGGCCGGTGACCATGGTGGCTGAAAGGTGATGCGCACTGGTCACGACGTTGGCGATGATCTCCGTGTCCTGTGGATAAGGGACGCAGGGCTCCAAGACGCCCACGATGGTGGCCGCGCGCGTATCGATGAACGAGCCGAGCTTGATTGTTTTGCCAATCACCGAGGGATCGCGAGCCAAGCCTGTCGACCAGAAACGATACGTCAAAACAACGGCGCCCGAAGCATTCGGACCATCATCGTGTTTGTCCAACAACCGGCCAAGTACCGGGCGCAGCCCCATTACCTGGAAGTACGACCCTCCTACCACCCCGGCGCGAACCGAGCGAGGCTCTCCGAGGCCAGCCATGGTGAAGGCAATTTCGGAGAAGTCGCCAAAAGAGTTCAGGCTTTTCACTCGCGAGCTCAAGTCCCCGATATCCGGCATTGAGAACGTGACATTATCCAGGCCCATGCCAGACGCGCTCTGGCGGATGTAGATCAGCTTGTCTTCGTCGCGATTGACTAGCGGGCGCAGCAGAATGCCGCGAACCAGGCTAAACATCGCGGCATTGGCGCCGATTCCCAGTGCCAGGGTCAGAATGACAGTTACGGTAAGCCCCTTTGAGCGGGTCAGGGAGCGAGATGCGGTTTTCAGGTCCTGCAGAAACGTCGCGATCTTTTCAACCATGACGGTTTCATCGGCAAGTGGATAACCCCTGCTATGCTTCACAAACAAAGGGTGTTAGCGCGGGCCTGAACAGGGCGACTGTTCGTTTCCGGGAATCTCTGCGTTCGGAACGGGACGTATGGGCCCCCATCCTTCTAACTGAACACGTTCAAAAAAAGACTTGACGCTAATCGCGATCACCTCCATACTGTTCTTGAACACGTTCAAAATAGGTTAACATGGCGTCCAAAAAAGCCGAAGAAACCCGCTCCCGGATACTCCGCGCCGCCCTCGATCTGTTTCGCAGTCGCGGCTTTGATGAAACCACCATGCGCGAAATCGCTAGTGAAGCGAGCGTCGCCCTGGGCGCGGCGTACTACTATTTCGCGTCGAAAGAAGCGCTGGTGATGGCCTTCTATGAGCAGGCCAGCGCAGAGATGTCGGTAAAGATCGAAGCGGGCCTCGCCGAAGCCAAGGGTCTGGACAGCCGGCTGCGCGCGATTTTGGACGTCAAGTTCGAATACTTCGCGCCTGATCGGTTGTTTCTGGGTGCGCTCTTGCGCCACGCGGCCGATCCGGAGAATCCGCTATCGCCTTTCAGCGGCCAGACCGCGCACATCCGCGAACGCGATCTTCGCTACTTCGCCGCAGCGTTGGAAGGCAGCCGCCCCGCCATGCCGAAAGATCTGGCGCCTTATCTGCCCAAGCTTCTCTGGCTTTATCAAATGGGACTCATCCTGTTCTGGATCTCGGACCGCTCGCCGGATCAGAGGAGAACGAGACAACTGCGCGACAAGAGTCTGTCGCTAGTGGTAACCGCTCTCAAGCTGGCCGGCTTTCCATTGCTACGGCCATTGCGAAAGAAAATTGTCGAGCTGTTGATGACCGTCGAAGGGGAGCCTGAGCATGCCTAGTTTGCTGCTTCCACGCGTGGCGATCGCACTGGTCTGGCTATACCAAGGGTTGTGGATGAAGCTGCTCGGCCGGGCGCCGCAGCATCAGAAGATCGTCGGAGCGGTTCCGTTTCTCAACTCATCCCAAGCGCGACAGGCTCTGCTTGCATTGGGTTTTCTCGAGTGTTTCCTGGCTGTCTGGGTGATATCCGGATTCCGCGCGCGCCAAGCAGCTCTCAGCGAGACGCTTTTGCTTGGATGCATGAACGCAGCCGGCCTGGCTTGGGCGCGCAATCTCATTCCCGATCCGGTGGGTATGCTGCTGCAGAATTTTGTTTTTGTCGTGCTCGCTTGGATAGCAGGTTCCTATGCAACAGCCCATTGATTTCCGAGCGACACCTTGGCAGGCAGGCGCCTTTCGCGGGCGAACCCCGCAATTGCTCTTCGGCACGATGTACGAAGATGCGGCCATCGAGCTAGAAGCCTTCGTGCCATGCAGCCGCGTGTTCTGTATCGCTTCCGCGGGTTGCACTGCTCGCGCGCTTCAAGCCGCGGGATTCGACGTCACGGCAGTTGATATCAACCCGGAACAGATTTTGTATTCGCAGGCACGCGCGGCCGGCGCTCCCATACGCAAAGGAGCCGCCGAACGGCTGATCTCGCAAGGACGCCGGCTACTCCCAATGCTCGGTTGGACCAGGAACAAGCTACGTGAGTTTCTTTCCATGCGCGACCCTGCCGAGCAACTCGACTACTGGAAGCGCGCCCTCAATACCGAGCGCTGGCGAGTAGCTGTGGATACGCTGCTCTCCGCTTCGCTCCTCAGGCTCGCCTACGCCGGCCCGTTTCTAGCCAGCTTGCCTAAACACTTCGGAGCGTGCGTGCGCGCCCGGTTGGAGCGTGCCTGGGCCCATCACGCCAACTATTCAAATCCGTATGCGTGGCGACTTTTGTTAGGCGAAAATCCCTGGACCGCCGAGCTTCGGGCGCACGGGATTCGCTTTGCCTGCGCAGATGCCGCCACTTATTTGGAAGCCTGCCCGGCCGCGAGTTTCGACGCTTTCTCGTTATCCAATATCTTGGACGGCGCGCCGTCATGCTATTTGCAGCGTTTGTGTAAAGCCGTGAAACACGCAGCCGCGCCGGGAGCAGTGGCCGTCGTGCGCAGTTTCAGAGAGCCATCGCATGGCATTCAAGATAACTGGGCTGCGCGCGATCGCTCGTTGCTATGGGGCGCTGTGAATGTAACCCGCGCAGGAGACCTATGCTCCACCTTCTGAAGCGTCACCCGTTTCCGGTGCAGGCGTTTTTCCGTCAGTCATTGGTACTGACGTACGCATTTCCATGCGATCTGCTGCAGCCGCTACTTCCACCCGGCCTGGCGCTCGATACCTACGGCGATTTTGGCTTTCTCGCCATCGCCCTGGTGCAGACGGAGCGGCTGCGCCCTAGCTTTCTGCCGGCTGCGCTGGGCCGCGATTTCTTCTTGAGTGGCTACCGCATCTTCGCTCGTCTGGCCGGCAGAACCGGCTCTTTGCGAGGTTTGCGGATTCTCCGCAGCGATACGAACCATCGATGGATGGTGACCGCCGGAAATCTGCTCACCCACTATCACTACCGCTTATGCCAGGCGGAACTGCGCGAGCGTCCCGGCGAAATTGAATGGAATGTTCGAACACCTCGCCAGGATGCTGATCTGCACGTAATCGCCTATACCGGCGACGAACCAGCTCTTCTGCCCGCTGGATCGCCGTTTCTCGATTTCAATGCCGCGCGCAGATTCGCAGGGCCGCTGCCCTATACGTTCGACTACGAGGCCCAGACGCACTCCATCATTCGCATCCAGGGTGTCAGGCAAGCATGGCATCCAAAGCCCGTGCGCGTCGAGGTTCTTGAAAACACTTTCTTCCAGCAGCCGCCCTTCTGCGGTGTTACCCCGATCCTGGCCAACGCATTCCACGTGCACGATGTCCCTTATCGATGGGAACGCGGCTTACGCATTCCTTTGGAGGCAAAATGACTCGTACAACTTATCAAGGCCTACGCCAAATCTTCACTTTCAATCGCCCGTTTTACATTCGTACGCTCTCAGGCGTAATTGCGATCGTCATCCTCTCAGCCTGGCTGCCTCTTGCGCTTCGTGCATTGCTTTTGGCTGGCGCTGGACCTGCGCTTTTCTGGACCGTCTCATCGCTTGCAGTCTCGCACTACGTCTATGATCGATCTGCTTTCTACACGCTCGGCTGGCTCCCGGCGTGCCTATCGAGGCCGCCCGCGCGCTGGATCAACATCCATTCCGGTATCGATGAATGCAGCCGCGGAATCGCTTCTATTTTCCCCGGCTCTGATGGTCAGATCGTCGACATTTATGATCCGCACGAAATGACAGAGCCCTCTATTGAATATGCCCGCCGCCTGACTTCGGCGTCATCGCCTACCGCGAACTGGCGTGCGCTGCCGGCTCCGGATCACCAGTTCGACGCTGCATTGCTGATCTTCGCCGCCCACGAGCTTCGGCAGCATGCAGCTCGCGTGCAGCTCTTTCGGGAAGTTGCGCGGGTCCTTCGCGCGGGAGGCGAACTGGTTCTGGTGGAGCATTCGCGCGACTGGGCCAACTTCCTTGCGTTCGGCCCCGGGTTCCTCCACTTCTTCCCGGAACGAGCCTGGCGAAATGCGGCCAACGCCGCCGGCCTTCCCCTACGGCTGCATCGTAGGCTGACGCCCTTCGTCCACGTATATGTCTTCGGGAGACAATCATGAGTATCTACCTTCACTTGAAAGTTGTCGGCGCTCTACTGGTCACGCTGGCTCTTGCGAACACTCAGTTGGCCCGTTACTTCAAATGGAAAAACGAGCTGGCACACGTATCTCTGCTGACGCGCCAGATCTTCCAGGTGCATGGATTTTTCATCGTATTAGTGGTTGGAATGATGGGCGCGTGCTCTCTGTTTTATACGGATGCATTGCTCGCGTCGGGAGCCCTGAGCCGGATTGTGTTGGCCGGTTTGGTAGTGTTCTGGATTTCACGATTGGCAATCCAGTTCTTCGTTTATGATCCTGCCATCTGGCGGGGACGGCGGTTCTACACCATCATGCACGTGGTTTTCTCGATCTTGTGGATTTATGTTGCACTCACCTACAGCGCCGCGCTGCACATCGCATGGAAGGGAGCTGTGTCTTCCATCGGTCCCTCGGCATTGTAAAGCGGTGCGAGATAAATGCCATGCCGCGCTGCAATCGTTTCAATCTCCTCCACGCGCTCGGGAGTGATGAACCCTCGTCCCTGAGAAAACGGTTCGAAGCGGCCCTCCAGAGCCAGCGCCATGCCTTCGAGTAGACATCCGTGCGCCACATCCGGAAACGGATGGCGGTTCAGAATCCCACGAAAATCCGGCGCGAACCTCATTCCGCCGGTGACCTGTCCCAGGCCTCCGAAGAAGATTCTAGCGTCAGGCATATCCGCGCTGGGAGACATATTCTTTGGATAACCTGCATCGCATATAATCGCACGCGGCGCGATCCTGCCTAACAAAAGCGAAGAGGACGCGAGACTTGCCGCGCAGATTACGCAGTCTGCCTCAACGGAGAATCGCTCAAGATCCGTTGCGATCTCCACCTCAACGCCATCTGCGTCCAACTCCTCAGCCAGCCTGCGTAGCCTTTCCACATTGCGTGCGTTGAGTAGAACGCGCCTCACTAGTGGCGCCAGACAACGGGCGCAGCCGGACCCCACATCGCCAGTCGCTCCCACAATGAGCAGTGTCGATCTTGCCAGGTCCCGGCCTTCAAGCTCACACATCTTCACGACACCTTGAACGATGAAACCAACCGTCAACGTATTTCCGGTGGTGAAGACTGTCGCGCGTCTTTCCGGAAGCTGGTCGAAATTTCCCTCGATCAATATGGAACTAAATCCGCCGAGACTCACAATCTTCGCTCCGGCCTGGATCGCACACGCTGCCGCTCCTCGAACCCGGGCGACATTGTCGTGGATGTAGGCAGGCTCCAGACGGCCGGGGGGAATAAAGGAGTCGATATAGACGCCGCGCGCCGTCGCGCCGGCCACCGATCCCACTTCAACATGGCACACCGGTCTCGGAGGAATCCACGGCAGAATGTCCTCCACCTCATCGTCCGCCAAAGGAGTATGCGCCGGACCCCGCAGAACAGCCAACACGTCCGCAGCCGCTCGCCAACTTTCCGGATGCCCGATCAGCGCGAAATCTAGACCGGTAACTGAGCCACCCATTGAAGCGTTACCTCGCCGGGGATCCCCAGCATGTCCAACGTCTTCAGGTACTGCTGCAGTGACGCTCCGCGAAGCACAGCCGCACTCAGGCTGATCTCGAATAGCGACGGTTTCACACAACTCGCGTGGCATACTTCGCAATGCCCGTCCTTGCACTCCTTCCTCAGCATCTCGGCGAGCGTAGTCATCACTTCAAGATGCAGCCGGTGCACTTTGTCGTCGAAGAGCTGCGGGCCTAAAGCACGCTCCGCTCTAAGGATGGCCATGGCATGTTCTATGTGTTCTTCTTCCTCGGCTGCGATCGAAGCAAACGTCTTGCCAAGGCTCCCCGGGGCAACTTTGCCCACGCGGGCATAGCTCGCGACAGCAAATGATTCCAGCATGATCTCCTGGACGATCAGACAGCCGATAAAATCGCGCTCCGCGATGCACCCGAGGAATGCGCCGCGCAGCCGTTTCCAATGCTTCGCGTCAACGTTATTCGCGGCGTCCACTCCAATCTTGCGGCCCTCGGCGGCAAACCGCGCGGCATGCTGCCGTTCACCCTGGGCGTGTTCCAATGCATCCGCTACTTCTTCCGGATCGTCACATATCTCCGATAAAGACTCGTAGTTCATCGCGGCGAGTAGTTCGCCGGTAATCGCCTGAGCCAGAACATCCTGCCAAATTGGAGCACTGGGTGAGAGCGAATTATTTTCAATCCCTCGTGCGCATTCAACAATAACCGGTTCCATGCATCCTCCTGAGCATCGGTACGGAGAAAAAACGGTTGGGTTCCATATTTTTTTAACTCCCCCCTTGCTTACCGAGAGGAGTGGTGATATTCTAAGCTCGGTAACCGATAGGAGGCGCCATGAGTAGACCATCCGACCTGGTACAGGGAACCCTGGATCTCTTGCTGCTGAAGATTCTGGCTCTGGAACCGCTAAACGGCTGGGCCATCAGCCAGCGTCTCAAGCAGGTTTCAGGCGACATTCTGCAAGTGAGTGATGGATCGCTCTACCCCGCCCTGCACAAGCTGGAACAAGAAGGCTGGATCAGCGCCGAGTGGAAAGCCAGCGAAAACAACCGGCGTGCGAAATTCTACTCGCTCACCCGGTTGGGCCGCAGGCAGCTTCAAAAAGAGACTGCGGACTGGACCCGGCTCTCGGATGCGATCACGCAAGTTGTCCAGCTCGACGAGGTATAGCCATGCGCATGGAACACTGGTTGTACAAGCTGCCGCTACGCTTCAGATCTCTGTTCAGCTATAAGAGTGTTGAGCAGGATCTGAATGACGAGCTGCAGTATCACCTGGAGCGAAAGATTGAAGAAAACATCGCACAGGGCCTGACACCGGAGGAATCGCGCTACGCCGCCTTGCGCGCCATGGATTCGCTCGCGCAACGCCAAGAGGAATGCCGCGAAACGCGAGGTGTAAACGGCATCGAGAATACCATTCGGGATATCCGTTACAGCCTGCGAACGCTGCGGAAGTCTCCAGGTTTTACCACTGTCGCAGTCCTGACGCTGGCGCTCGGGATAGGCGCCAACGCGGTGGTCTTCGGTATTTTAAACGCGCTGGTGCTGCGTCCGGTGAATATCCCGCGGGCGGAAAGCTTCTACGGCGTCCAGCAGACCAGCGGGTGGCCGTACCAGTCCTATCCCGATTATCTGGACCTGCGCGATCGTAACCGCAGCTTTGCTGGCTTGGCAGGTTACAACATCACTGCCGCCGGCCTCGACACAGGCAACAATCCATCCAGGGCCTGGCTCTATGAAGTCAGCGGGAACTATTTTGACGTATTGGGTATCCAGCCGTACCTTGGGCGGTTCATCCACGCATCCGATGAGCATGGCCCCAACAGCGCTCCCTATGTGGTCCTCACATACGCGTATTGGCACGCGCATTTCGGGGATGATCGCGGCGCGGTGGGCCGCGTTGTCAAACTCAACAAGCATCCGTTCACTATCGTCGGCGTAGCTCCTAAGGAGTTCCGCGGCACCTTGTTGTTTTTCTCTCCCGATTTCTTTGTGCCCCTGGTGAACGAAGAACAGCTCGAGGGTGTTAGCTACCTCAACGACCGCGGCAAACGTCAGGTTTTTCAGGTGATGGGACATTTGAAGGCGGGTATCACTCCGGCACAAGCACTGATCGATCTCAATTCGATTGGTTCGTGGCTCGAAAAGACCTATCCCAAAGACGTCGGCCAAAGGGCCTTTACATTGGGCCGTACAGGACTTCCCGGCGATATTTTTGCCAAGCCAGTGCGGGAATTCGTTACTGCGTTAATGCTGCTGGCGGGCTTGATTTTGTTGGCCGCCTGTGCCAACCTGGGCAGTCTTTTTGCCGCGCGCGCCTCCGACCGCGGCCGCGAAGTTGCTCTACGGCTCGCGCTCGGAGCCAGCCGGAATCGCATTCTCCGCGCACTATTTACTGAAGCCGCGCTGATTTCCTTGATCGGAGGCGCGGTGGGACTCTGGGGCAGCGTGTTGCTATTGCGCGGGCTCAGCGTGTGGCAGCCCATGCCCAGATTTCCCATCCATGTGCCGGTTACGCCGGACGGAAATGTTTACGCAATCGCCTTGGCACTGGCGCTGGTCAGCGGAATTCTCTTCGGACTGGTTCCGGTGCGACAGGTGCTGCGGGTGGATCCGTATCAGATCGTCAAAGCGGGATCCACGGCCAAGGTGGGGCAGCGGGTTAGCGTCCGCGACGTGTTGCTGGTGGTGCAGATTGCGATCTGCGCAGTACTGGTGACTTCTTCGATGGTCGCGGTGCGCGGACTGGCGCGCTCGCTGAACGGCAATTTTGGCTTTGAGCCGCGCAACGCGATGCTGGTAGAAACCAACTTGAGTATGGCCGGGTACGCGGGCGATGGAGTGCTGGCAATACAAAAACGTATGCGGGATGCGGTCGCCGGCGTTCCGGGTGTAAAGTCGGCCGCCTTGGTGGATAACCCGCCCCTGGTCGAGGGCTGGAACGTCGCGTTTGTCTTTACCGACCAAACCACAGATCTGAGGCCGGCGAATTCCGTTGCTACCGCCGTCCGTTACGCAGTTTCTCCCGAATATTTTGATGCCGCGAGTACCACCTTGCTGGTGGGCCGGGCTTTCTCCCAGCATGACGACAAGAACGCGCCCCACGTAGCCGTGGTGAATCGGCTGTTTGCGAGCACAATCTTCGGCTCATCGGCCAAGGCGATCGGCGCATATTACAAGATGAAGGATGGAGCGCGCATCCAAGTGGTCGGCATCGCCGAGGACGGAAGATATACCACCAACATCGCCGAAGATCCGCAGCCGGCCATGTTTCTGCCCATGCTGCAATCGCCATCCATCGCCACCTGGCTGGTAGTGCGTTCAGATCGCGATCCGCGCCAATTGGGAGAAGCCTTGAGGACTACGTTGCGCGGCGTGGATTCCGGACTGCCGGTCTACGTCCAAACCTGGATCCAAGGCATGGACGGGGCTCTTTTTGGTACGCGCGTGGCCACGGTATCGCTGGGTGTGCTGGGCATAATGGGCGCCATGCTATCCATCACAGGAATTTTTGGAATGGCGGCGTACTCAGTCAGCAAGCGCTTGAAGGAATTGGGAATTCGTATCGCTATTGGTGCGCAGCCCAAAGAAGTGTTACAGGCCGCCTTAGGGCGGGCGGTCAAATTGCTGCTGGTTGGGTCAACAGCGGGATTGATTCTTGGAGTTTTGGCGAGCCGGGTGCTGGCGCATATCGTGTATCAGGCCACTCCCCGCGACCCGATCGTATTAACTGGTGTCGTTCTAGCGATGTTGTTTCTCGGCATAGTTGCCACCTGGATTCCAGCACAGCGCGCCCTATCGCTCGATCCTTTGGCGCTGCTGCGCGAAGAGTAGCCCGCCATGCGCGTCAACCACTGGTTTTATACGCTGCCGCTGCGGATACGATCCCTTTTCAGCCGCAAGCGCGTCGAGCAGGATCTGGACGAAGAACTCCAGTTTCACCTGGAGCGAAAGACTGAGGAATACATCGCCCAAGGCCTGGCGCCTGTCGAAGCGCACTACGCCGCTTTGCGCGCCATGGATTCGGTCACCGAACGCAAGGAAGAATGCCGCGATGCCCGTGGCGTAAACTTCATTGACAATACCGTTCGGGACATCCGGTACAGCCTGCGAATTTTGCGGAAATCTCCGGGTTTTACTTCAGTCGCCGTATTGACGCTGGCGCTCGCGATTGGCGCCAACGCCGTGGTCTTCGGCATGTTGAATGGGCTGATACTGCGCCCCATGAACCTCCCTGAGTCGCAGAGCCTCTACGGAATCGAGCGCCTGGGCGAGGATGTTCCGGTGCAATCTTATCCCGACTATATCGACCTGCGCGATCGCAACCGCAGCTTCGATGGTCTGGCGGCTTATCGAATCAACGAGGCCGGGCTCGATACCGGCGAGAATCCATCCCGCGTCTTCCTTTTTCTAACCAGCGGCAATTATTTCGAT
>DASYNU010000268.1:0-5518 GCA_036008345.1 Bryobacteraceae bacterium | reverse complement strand
CGTGTACGCTACTGTATGCTCCCGAGCAGCGTCACGCTCTCATACAGTGGACGGAACTTCACCTTCGCCGAAGACGCCGACAGCGTACTGAAAGGCAAGCTCGCGTGCGATTGCACGAAATCGCAACTAATCCGCGAATATTGCGATCACGATTTCCCCGCCCTAAAATGCGGCCAGCAGATCGCTGTGGTTTCACTGCATGAACTGCCTGCGGCGCGGCAGTGAATGGGCGAAATCATCCTTCGTATCGTAAAGACTGCAATGGATCCACCCGAAGCGCCCGTCTGGCGGGCAGCAGTGCGGCCACCGCAATCATCGCGACAAACACGCCGATAGCGCCCAGATATGCAATCGGATCGAGATTGCTAATGCCGTAGAGTTCACGCCGCAAGAGCTGCGACAAAGCGGCCGCACCGGTTACACCCGCTAGCGCCCCCGCCACAATCGGTAGTGCTAACTGCCGCACTACTACCGATAAAACCTGGATAGAGCTCGCACCCAGCGCCACGCGAATGCCGATCTCCTTTGTGCGGTGCGAGACGGAGTATCCAACCAACCCCACAATCCCGAGCGAAGCTAGCAGTAACGCCACGAATCCAAGCACACTTACGGACACCGCGGCGTATCCAGCACCCTCCATCTTCCGGTTGAAGGAGCTTTTCACTAACTGCACATCGGGAAATATTTTGGGATCGATCGACCTGGCTAGCGAGGCCACAAATGGAGCCAAGCCTTCGGGCGGCCCCGCAGTTCTTAACAGCACCACCATCGAAGACAGATCCGCGTCGCCGGCCAGGTAATATGCTTCCACGGCATCCGGATCTTGAAGTGCCACCAACCGCGCGCTGCCGGCAATTCCAACAATCGTGTAACTCGTATCGCCCATCTGGAAGGGCCTTCCTAACGGGTCCCCCTCCGGCCATTGCTGAGCAAAAGACTTGCTGATGACCACGGCGCGTCCATCGCTGCGCGTGAGATTC
This sequence comes from Bryobacteraceae bacterium, assembly GCA_036008345.1. GTDB lineage: Bacteria > Acidobacteriota > Terriglobia > Bryobacterales > Bryobacteraceae > Palsa-89. Next base: position 4,538 of record DASYNU010000268.1, on the reverse strand, counting down.
CGGCCCGCGATCAACGGGATTTTCATGGTGCCAAAGAATTCCGGATCGATTGCGTACAGGTGCACATCGAGCGGCCGTCCCCCGACGTCGGCTCCCGTAACTGCCTTCCGGTTGCCCAAAGGCGCGCTGGAAGTCATGGACACGGATTCTACTCCAGGAAGTTTGCGGAGCCGGCTCTGCAAGGTGTTCAGATACGTTCGCGCGCTGGATGCCGAGTAGCCGTGCGCGGCCAAGCCCGGATCGATGGAAACCACCTGCTGATATTCAAAGCCTGGATTGGTGGTCATGGCGTGATCCAAAGCGCGCACCAGGAGTGCCGATACGATCACCAATACGCAACTTGCGGCAATTTGCGCCCCCATTAACACCTGTCGCGTCCGGTTGGCTCGTTGCCGCTGCCTGACCGCTTGCAAAGCCGGCGTCAGCCCAAACATTGTGGCGGCTGAGAATCCAATTCCGACGGCGAACAGAACAACTCTCCAATCGGGAGCCGGATTGAGCCAGGCCGGCGTTTTCGCGATCAACATCATTCCACGCAGCACCAGATAGCCAAGAGCCAAGCCCGCGATCGCGCCCTGCAAGGCTAGCAGCAGGCTTTCGGTGAACAGCTGGCGAATCAGGCGGCCGCTTCCAGCGCCCACGGCCTTGCGAATCGCGATTTCCCGCTCCCTCGCCACACCTCGCGCCAGCAGTAGGCTGCCCAGGTTTCCGCAGGCCACGGCAAGAATCAACAGCGTCAGTGAACCGACCAGAGCCATCAAAGGATCGGCTTCGTCGGATCGCTCCGTCCCGGTTCCATGGCGACCTCCACCTAGATTCTTCGCGTATCCGCCCGGCGAACTGGGAAGGTTTTCCGTTTCCCAAATGTCGGCCGGATGCTGCTGGTGCAACACCGCCGCAAGCGACGCTAATTCATTCTCGGCCGTAGCTGCACTCAATCCCGGCTGCAACCGGCCAAACATCGTTATCCCGTGAGCATCCACTGAAAAATCCGTGAACAGATGACTGCCCGTTACGAAATAGGGCTGTTGATTGATAGGCAACCATACATCGGGATTGTCCATGCTAAGGCCACTGAAGTCCTGGGGCGCAATGCCAAGCACGATGGCCGGTTTATCGTTTAGGCGAATCGTCTTTCCGATAATCAAAGGATCGGCGCCGAAGTGCCGCCGCCAGAATCCCTGGCTCAGCACCACCACCGGCGCGGAATCTGCCGCGCCATCCTCGGCTACGTCCAGCACCCGTCCGAGCATCGGCCTGGCGCCCAGTTCACTGAAGAAATTAGCCGTCACAAAATCCGCAGTGAGCGGTTTGGGTTCTCCCTCGATCGCCAGTTTGGCGTCCATCACGGCCAGCACCGCGGAGAGCGTCTTCGAATACTGCCGGAAGAAAGCCATTTCGGGGTAAGGCAGCTGCCACGCATAGCTCTTCGGCGCTCGCCGTTTAAAGCGAAGCAATGTTTCGGGACTACGGACTGGCAGTGGCCGCAAGACCATCAGATTGAAGAAGCCAAAAGCCGCAACGTTCACTCCGATCCCGAGAGCCAGCATAAGGATTGCCGCCAACGTGAAGCCCGGCGATCGCCGCAGTTGACGAGCCGCATACCGAAGATCCTGCGAAAGCCGTTCCATCCATGTCCAGCCCCATGCATCTCGAGCCTCTTCGCGCAGAAGAAGCAGGTTCCCAACAGGCATCCCGCCCTCCTTGGCCGCCATCTCCCGATGAAACTCCAAGTCGTTCCGAAGCTCCTGGTCGAAACGGCGGCGATTCAGAAGATATTCGAGTCGTCGAATCCATTCGTGCATGTTCAGTGTTCCCTTAGGCGGTTTTCAGAACGGATCGAATGGCCGCGTGGGCGCGCTCATAATCCGACAGTTCGTTCTCAAGCTGTTTGCGGCCGGAGGGAGTGAGACGATAGAAACGAACCTTGCGATTTGTTTCTGAGATTCCCCATTCCGATGTCACCCAGCCCTTCAAGAGTATTTTTTGTAAAGCGGGATAAAGAGCGCCTTCCTCAACCTGCAAAACTTCAGAAGAAAGCGTGTGAATCCGCTGCGCGATCGCATAGCCATGCAGGGTTCCCGAGCGAAGCACGCGTAATATCAAGAGGACCAGGGCCCCGGAAGGCATCTCAGTCTTAGGCATAAGCTATCTACTTATAGTAGAGCACCTTTCCACCCGGTACGTCAAGAGACAATGAAATCAGACGCGCGACGAACGAGAAACCAGAAACGAGAAACGGTCTTTGCCCAACCATCTGATCTCCGAAAAAAGCCCCTACCTCCAACAACACGCCCACAATCCGGTGGACTGGTATCCCTGGGGCGAAGCAGCCTTTGAAAAGGCTCGCAGCGAGGACAAGCCCATCTTCCTTTCCATTGGCTACTCCACATGCCACTGGTGCCACGTGATGGAACGCGAATCTTTCGAAAGCTCCGCCATCGCCACGATTCTCAATCAATCCTTCGTGCCCATAAAAGTGGATCGTGAAGAGCGCCCCGATGTCGACCACATCTACATGCTGTACGTCCAGGCGACTACCGGAAGCGGCGGATGGCCCATGTCTGTATTCCTCACGCCAGATCGGATGCCCTTTTTCGGTGGAACTTATTTCGCCCCGGACGATCGTTACGGCCGTCCCGGTTTCGCCGTGGTACTTGAGCGTATCGCCGAAGCTTGGAAAAGCCAACACGACAAAATTCTTCAATCCAGCAGCAACGTGATGGAGCAGCTCAGGCTGCATTCCGAATCCACCGTAGACGGGAGCGCCGCGCTCGACACCAAAGCGCTGGACGCGGCCTTCCAATATTTCCGCCGCACTTTCGATACGACGCACGGCGGCTTTGGCGACGCACCCAAATTTCCCCGTCCCGTGGTCCTGAATTTCCTGCTGCGCTATCACCATCGCACAGGACGCGCCGAAGCTCTCGATATGACGCTGGCCACTTTACGCGCCATGGCGGACGGCGGCATGCACGATCAACTGGGTGGCGGTTTCCACCGCTATTCGGTCGACGAACACTGGTTCGTACCGCACTTCGAAAAAATGCTCTACGATCAGGCCCAGCTCGCCATCTCCTACATCGAGGCTTATCAGATCACGCACGACCCGTTCTACGCCGACATCGCCCGCGCCACGCTGGATTACGTCCTGCGCGACATGACTCATCCCGATGGCGGCTTTTACTCCGCTGAGGATGCTGATAGCGTAATCGATCCCGCCGAACCAAAAGTGAAAGGCGAAGGCGCGTTCTATTTGTGGACCGCTCAGGAATTGGAACAGCTCCTCGGCAAGCACCTAGCCACGATGTTCGCCTTCCGCTACGGCGTAGAGCCGAACGGCAACGTCCATCACGATCCGCACGGCGAGTTTACCGGCAAAAACATCCTCTACGTGCACCACACGGTAGCTGAAACAGCCCTGAACTTCTCGATCCCCGAGGAAGCGGCCGAGACCCAACTGCGCGAAGCCATCCAGCGGCTGCTCAAGGTCCGCTCCCAACGCGTCCGCCCGCATCTGGATGACAAGATCCTGACTTCCTGGAACGGTTTGATGATTTCAGCCTTCGCCAAAGCCGCGCAGGCATTGGGTGAGCCGGCGTACTTGAATGCCGCCACTCGTGCGACCGAATTCATCCTCTCCCGCATGTACGACGCACACACCGGCCTGCTGCTGCGCCGTTATCGCGAAGGCGAAGCCGCAATCCCCGGTTTCCTGGACGACTATGCATTTCTGATCGCCGGGCTCCTGGATCTATACCAAATGGATTTCGACCCGCAACGCATCGAACTCGCTATTACTCTAGCCGGCAAAATGCGCGAACTATTCGAAGATCCCTCAGACGGCGCGTTCTTCACTACCGCCGCAGGCGACCCGAGCCTGGTTCTCCGCATGAAAGACGACTACGACGGTGCCGAACCCTCTGGAAACTCCATCGCGCTTCTCGATTTCGAGCGCCTGGCGCACCTCACCGATCGTGCCGAATTTCGCCACACCGCGGTGCGGGCGCTGCGCGCCTTGGGTCCAAAAATGGCCAGCCAATCCGTAGCCGTTCCGCAAATGCTGGTAGCTTTCGATTATTCGACCGCAGCCCGGCGCGAAGTAGTAATCGCCGGCGGCCGTCGCGAGACGGGCCCGTTTCTCCATCAACTTCGCAGCCGATTCCTGCCCCACACCATAGTTCTGCTGGTGGATTCTGACGACACGCGCCGCAAACTTCAGCAGATCTTCCCGGCAGTCGCCGATATGCGCGAACTCAAGGGCGAGCCCACCGCCTACGTCTGCCAAGGCTACGTCTGCCAACTCCCAGTGACTGAGGTCTCTAAGTTCGTCGAGTTGTTACAATGAATGGAAATCAATTCACTCGAGGAGAACTCATGGAAAGACCCGCAGCCACCACGATGAGAGGGAAACCGCTGACACTGCTTGGGCCGGAGCTGAAAGCCGGCGACAAAGCGCCCGATTTTGATGCTGTCAGCGACGGACTGCAGCCTGTAAACCTGGAAAAAACCGGCCATACTGTTCGAATCTTCAGTGT
>DASYNU010000267.1:0-29865 GCA_036008345.1 Bryobacteraceae bacterium | reverse complement strand
AAGCCAACGCCAGTCCGGTGCGAAAGGCAGCAGGACCCAAACTGGAACGCCGAGCGCGCCGGCCAAGTGCGCCGTCGAGTTATCGATTGTTACAACCAGGTCCAACGCCGCGATCTGTGCCGCGAAAACATCGATATCTGACAATTGATCCACCGTACGATCAATGAAGACAGGCGCCCCTGCAGCCGCTGCTTGCTCCTCCAACGTGGTGTGATCCCCATATTGAAGGCTGATCCACCGGATATCGGATCGCGCGAACAGCGGCGCAAATAATGATAGATCCATCGAACGGCTCGGTCCCGTCTTCCGATTCGTTGTATGCCAAGCCAGTCCCACCAACTTTCTTCCGTCCGAGTAGCGCGTACGAAACCGCTCCCGCTCCGCCGGATCCGCAATGAGATAGGGCGACGTAGTGGCTTCAAACGCTTCAGCGGTGGTTCGGAACAGGCGCGGCAAACTTCCACTCGGCAGGTGTGCAGCGATATCTAGTTCGGGATCGCGGCCAGAGATCACTTCAATGCCGGGAAATGACCGTGCGAAGAGGGATTGCAGCCGCGCAGTGGAATCCAAGACGCACCGATTGCCCGTGCGGATCACATCCGGAAGAAGACCCGCGAACATGATTTCATCGCCGATCCCTTGCTCGCCCCAAATCAGCAACTGTCCGGATGCCAATTTTTCGCCGGCCCAGAGCGGCTGCGAATAGTCGCGCATCGGTGTGTCGTGATCTTTGGTTTGCCAGCGCGATTCATATTTGTGCCAGCCAGTGGCGAAGCCGCCTTTACACAGTTGGGCCAGAGATTCAGCGAAACGGGCTTGCGGATAGTCGGGTCGGAGAGCAAGCGCTCTTCGGTGCCGCGCCAACGCTTCATCCACATTGCCCAACGCGTACTGGACGCAGCCCATGTTGTGGTGCGCGTCGGGGAAATCCGGTCTGACTGCAAGCGCCCGCTCAAAACAGGCCGCGGCCTCATTCAGCTTGTCCAGAGCGTGCAGGGCGGTGCCCAAGTTGGATAGCACTTCCACACGGTCAGGCTTGAGAGCCAGTGCTCGCTCATAACAAGCCACCGCTTCATCCAGCTTGTGATGGGCCTGCAGGACACTGCCTAAGTTGCTGTGAGCCTCGGCATGATTCGGCCGCAGGGCCAAGGCCCGCTCCAAACTGGCCGCGGCTTCATCCAACTTCCCCTGAGTGTAGAACAGGCCGCCAAGATTGGTATGAACCTCAGCTAAATCCGGTTTCAGAACCAGCGCTTTCTCGTAACAAGCCACAGCCTCGTCCAGCTTGCCTTGCAATTTGCGGACGTTCCCCAGGTTGAAATAGGCTTCAGCGCAATCCGGCTTGAGCGCCAGCGCCCGCTCTTGACAGGCGCCCGCCTCATCCAGCTTATTTTGCGCTTGCAGGATGTTCCCGTAGTTGCTGTGGACTTCCGCTAAATCCGGTTTGAGCGCGAGTGCTCGCTCAAAGCACGCCAAACTTTCATCCAACTTGCCTTGCGCCTGAAGAACTGTGCCGAGGTTGGAGTGATAGTGAGCCTGGGTCTGGTCGATGGCAATCGCTTTCGAGATCATCTCGACGGCAGTCTCACGCCGTCCGAGCGCATATGCGATCATCCCGAGTAAGTGCAGGCTATCGGCATTGCCGGCATCCACCGCTAAAATCTGCTGGTAAATCTTCTCCGCTTCCTCCAATCGCCCGGCTTGGTGGTGCTGAAGAGCATTCCCCAACATTTCCTGGATGACGCTGGTCTCGAATGGCATCACAAATCTTATTCTGCTCTACATATCGTGATAGGCAATGTCGAGGCTGATTCTCACGGCCACAGGTTTCCCGTCCTTCTGAGCCGCAGTGAACCGCCATTGTTCGACCGCCTCGACGGTGCTCTGATCGATGTCGGGGTCCAACCCCTTCACCACACGCACCTCTTTCGGTATCCCTTTTGAGCTGACCACCAGGGCGACGGTCACCGATCCCACCACGCGTACGCCGCGGTTGGTGGATCGGCGTGGCGCGACTTGCTTCACGATCCGCGGCGGTACCACGTCCGGTCCGAGGTCATAAATCTTCTCTTCCCGATCTCCTTCCTCGCCCTTGCTTTGTGACGGTGAGGGCGAGGCAGCGTGCATCAGCAATACACAGGCCAGGAATCGGACAAGGCCCCGATCAAACACGCGTCGCTCGCTCTTCACGCTCATTTCCCCTCAGCCAACGAAAGATGGAGGGATAGACGCTGCGCGGACGTCGGCAGTTACACCGGATTTCGGCGCGGCATTCTATGATGCCAAGCATTTTGGGATGGCACTTCTAGCCGAACCGCGACCGGGAGGAAGCGACACCACGAATGCCGCTAGTTTTCGTCGGCTGCGGTAACGCTGCTAAGGAACTCGCGCAAAACGGAGCGCGGCGCGGGCCAGTTCCCGAACCGTTTTGCGGTGCGCGCCGCACCCTTTGCGCTTCCTGCCGGTCGCGGTTCGGCTACCGGGTCCGGTTTGACTCTCATCTCTCCCTCGCGCAATATAAAACATACTAGGAGAAAAGTGTTTAAAGCGAGGTTCCCAGGCTGCTGGTAAACCGCGAAGAATGGCCATCCCTTTCCAGAACATTCGTGATGGAAGCTATACGCCCAAGCCGTCGAATGGCAAGCGCGATAGCCAGGCGTGGCTCCTTGCGCAGCGCAACCAGCAAGGAATGAAACCGGTTCTTGCGATTGCAACTAACTTCCGAACGCAGCCGGATAGTGGGGCGGAAACGCTACAAGAAAGCGCCGCTCGTCTGGCCTCCGAAATTGACTCGCTGCGCAAACGGCTCAGTTCACGGTAACGAGGCAGCAGCTTCGGCCGGTTGCTGCCGCTGTAACACCAACATCACTGCCCACCCGATCAAACCTACCGAAACGCCCAGAGCGCCTCCATAAAACCGGCCCGGCTGAACATGCAGAGTATCCAGCCAAATGCGGAATCCGCCGTACACCACGCCATATAAACCTAAATAGAAACCCACTGGGCGTGGACGGCGATCCAACCACCAAAATGCCGTGACCATTCCGATCAGAAATAGAAATTCGATCAACCCCAAGTCATAACGCGGTCCCTCGGGAAAGGCAACGGCAACCCAACTGGTGGATGCCAGGCCGCGATGGTCATGCGCCAGCGTACAGCCCAGACGGCCGATTAGCCAGCCTATCGGCAACGCGTACGCAATGATGTCTAGCCTCCGCAATGTCTCGAGTGCGGACAGCCGGTGAACGCGGCACCATACCAGGCCGGCCAGGAATCCACTGCTGATGCCTCCTACCGACCTCACTCCCAGGTTGGCTTTGAAGATGCGGGAGGGATCCACCAGAAGACCGGGAAAGTCGTCCAGCACGGCCTTGGACAAAAACGCGCCCGCCATCGCGCAAATATAGACCCAAAAGCAAAACCGGAACATCTGTTCCACGGGGATTCCCTGCCGGTGGGCACGCACCAGAATCGCGCGGCCTCCCACCACCACTGCAACCGCCGCCAGAACTCCGAACGCGTGGATCTGGAATGGACCCACGTGAACCACCGGCTGAGGATAATACGGAAGCATGCTACTACCGAATGCTAGTGAACAAACGCGATGCCGGAGGGTAAGGAGTTGCCGCCCAGTTGCGTAGTGGCGACCGCACCTTTCATCAAATCGATCACGGATATCGAGCCTTCTCCATTGTTGTTGACCACCAGAAACTGATCGGCGTAGGACATTTGGATGTCGACTGGATCGAGCCCGACAGTATAGGAAGTGATGGTTTGGTATGTGCTGGTGTCAACCACTACCACGCTGCCCGGTATTGTGCCGCTAGTGGTGATGTAAGCGCGCGTACCGGTGGAGTTGAAAGCGACGTCGCTGGTTTGGGCTATGTTCAAGCCGGTTACGCGCGTGTTGGTGAGCGTATCAAAAATATCAACCGAGGCAGCCAGTGGAGAAGTAACCCAAATCTGCGACCCATCCGGCGTCAGCGTCAGGCCTTGCGCATACGAAATAGTGGGAAGCGTGGTGGTGATCTGGCGGGTGCCGAGGTCGATAACCGCGATCACTCCGTTGGTGTTGAAGCTGCTGATATAGGCGGTGGTTCCGTCCGGTGAGATGGCGAGTCCGTGCGGGTTAATCGAAGGGTCGGTCATCAGCGTATACGTGACCTTGTTTGAAGCGAGATCGATAAAATTCACGGCGTTGTCGAAGCTAGTGACTAGCGCAGTTAAGCCGTCAGGAGTCATAGCCACCTGGAGCGGCCGAGTGACCACTGGAATGGACGCCGTGATTTTGAAAGGACACGTCGAAATGCGCGTAACCAGCGCCTGGGTGTGCACGGTCTGAAAGACGTCGGGGAACGACGAATCGCACCCTGGCGTGACCGGAGGTGGAACGCGAGGCACGAAAGGCAGTATCCGCAATTGTTGCGGAAGATAAGCGGCCCCGGAACCCGTCGCGTGGGGTTTTCGTGCCAACCCGCTAGGTCCGCTGAGAGAACCGATTGGCAATGCAGGAGCTTGTGAATTCTTGTAATGCGGCGAGTTAGGATGCGAGCAATCCCATAGCTTCGGACTGAAGTTGGGGCTGGGGTCTGTGCCGGCAATGTACGGGCTATTTCCGCTGTAACTCATCAGGACCGGCTTGTTGCCATCGCAGGCAACCCAATAGCCAGGAAATTGGTCCTGCTTGGTTTCATCGCAGTCGCAGCTTTCCAAAACGAACCATCCCAGGCTGAGAGCGATACCGGCGCACATGAATTTCGTGGAACCTGAAAGCCGGAACGTCATTGCCACACCACTGTCTTTCCGATGATCGAATAGAAAGAAGTCAAGCCAACATCCAGGCCCTTCGCGGCGATGCTCTTCAAGCTGGAACCGGAAAGAGCCATCAGGTAGATGACATCATTGGATTGCAGCGGATTTGGACGGGTGACTGGCAAGATCGAAAGAATATCCGTGGGCACGGTAAAACTCGTCGCACCCGGCGGAGCGATGCAAACGAAAACAGCACTTGAATTTGTTGGAACGTCGTCTCCAAAGCCCAGCATCGCAACCACCTGGCTGCTATCGCCGCCGCTCCAGGAAATGGTTAACGGCTGGGAGCGATTCACGATATTGGTCTGAAGCCGGTTGGTCCAGGTCAAAGGCTGCGGGATGGTGAAGGATGTTGAGAACGGCCCGACGTCCGCTCCTCCAAAACCTTGCAGCGTATACGATCCAGGATCTAGAAAAAGAGAGCTGGAAAGAATGTTGTTCGAAATGGAACCGCCCAGATAACCGGCCCTGGCGCCGAAGAATCCTTGCGAGAGAGTCTTAGATCCATTCGGACCCGAAAGTAGGAATGGAAGCCCCATATCCAGCGGCATGGTGGTGGGCGCCATCCCGGGCAAGGGACCACCGTTCAGCATGTCGCCGGGGTGCGCATAGGCCGTACACGTTCCGGAAGGCGGAAACGCGATCGCCGGATTAAACGGGAATTGTCCGGGATCGGGTTGGAAAGCAAAATCCACATGATAATCGGATGTGATGTCTACAGGCGCAAGTACGCCGACATCTTGGCGCGTTGTCGTACGAGTAACCAGCGCTTCGGCGATTCTCTTGCCTTGCACAAAAGACGAAGTCACTTGCGGAAGCACATCCGTAGTGCAAACACCCGGCGTAGGCTCGATCGCCATGGTGACGAAATTGCTGAGCGTGGTCCCGGCGGTTTTTACGTATACCGGTACCCAGCACCCATTGGGCGCGTTCTTCGGTACCGTAAAGACGATCTGATCCACACCGGCGCAGCAGCCACTGCGTCCACTATATTGAACGGTCGCCGGTTGCCCGCCCACAAACACCTGCACCTGCACCGGCAGATTGCCCGTGGTAGGCGCAACATTGTCCGCACCCGCCACGGGGCCAAGCCCGGTAGCCCACAGCGTGATCACCTGGCCATTCTTGGCCGTTACCGTTGGCGAATTCACTGGTTGGTCGTTCTGAGCAATAAAGTTCCAAAGTACACCAGGACCGATGCCTGTTCCATTCGCAGTGAAGATTCCAACCGCGCTGCTGACTATTCGAATGGGCGCCAGGTTGCTTCGTGCATTGTTCGCCAGCACCTGGACCGAAGCAATACCCAACGGCGCCGTGGATGGCATGATGGCGTTGATTTGGCCGATGCCCACGTAGACGGGAATTGCGGGTACCGTGGTAGATCCTTGAATGATGTTGATTGAAACACCGCCCAGCGTATTCGCCAACGGGAATGAGCTCGCACTTACGCCCTTCGACGGCCCCAAGAAATTTCCGAAAATCGTGAAGATCGAGCCTTGCGCGATACCGCCCATGGGAACACCGGCCGGTACGAAGCTGGCGGCATTGTAAGTGGACCGGTTATAAATCAGCGGCGGCTGGGCAACCGCCATTCCCAACAGCAACGCATTCAAAGCCCCGGCGCGAATTAGATTGCGCATACCAACTCCCACCCGAAAATCCTGCGGTCGATTATAACAAAGCCAGGCCTCTATTGGACCAAGTGATATTCCGTCTGCCGTTTTAGCACCCAGGACATCTTACCTTGTTCATCCAGTACGGCGTCTTCTTCCAGGGCCACGTTGAGTTTCTGCCCATCCCACTCTGGAACTGGCGTAGTAGCTTGCAGCTCGATAGAAAACCAACTGCCGGCAAACAGTGCGACGTCGCCGCGCCCAGGAACGCCTTGCTGTAAATCCCACAAACCGATTAACGGACCGGCAGCGTGACCGTGATCGCCGATGGGATGAGTGTAGACAGTGCCGTCTATCTTCGCTTCGCGCATGGCGTGCAGAGTGTCGCCGAGCACTTCATTCCCTGTCCGGCCAGGCCGCATGCGCTCCATCAGCAGATCCTGCAAACGATCCGTGTTCCGCATCGCTTCGACGATTCCAGCCGGCACCGTTGTCTCGCCTTCGCGAAGGACGTAGCCCATGTGCTGCGTGTCGGTGTTAAGCCGCATCGCAGTTATTCCGAAATCGGTGTGAAGAACATCTCCGCGTTCAATCACTACGCCTTCTCTTGGGTTGAGCAGCGTGGCAGCAGTGAGTCCTTTCCGTTGAACAGTGACAGAGGGTTGGAACCAGGTGCCCAGTCCCGCGTCGTTGACTTTCTGCCGTAGCCACCACACTACGTCTTCGTTGGTTGTTCTTCCGGGCGTGATGACTTCGTTAGAAAATGCGCGCGAGATGAAGGAATGCACAATCTCCATCATCTGCCGATACGTTGGAAGCATTTCTGGAACGCGCAGCTCCTGATATTCCAAGGCCAGATTTTCGGCGGGAATGATCTTGTCTTTGTAATCGGCCCCTAGCGCGGCCATCAGCTTGTCGCGCATCCCAACAGTTAAACCATCCGAAAAAGCGTGGATTGCCGAAATATCGATTGCGATGCTGGCCGGATGCCGTTGCGCTACCAGCTTGTGCAGGAGCTGCCACTGCGTCTCACCGTATATTTCACGATTGGCCGAGTCCAGATCGCGATACACCGTGTACAACCCACCGTTTGAATCGCCACCAAGCGCCAGCCGCTCCAATGGCTGATTCGCGCCCCGATCGTAGAATACGTAAATGGTAGTGCGGCGCGCGGCGAACACGGTCGGCGAAACCAGCGAAAAGAATGCCGGATCTTCGGCATACTCGCGGCAAGCTACAATCCACATCTGCGCTCCGTGCTTTCGCATGAGAACCGGGAGATTGCGTTCCAGCCGCAGACGCAGCCACTCCTGCTGGATGCGCGCCTGCTCGCGCAGGGGTGGAAGCACGGGGACCTCGCCGAAGACCGCGGTAATCAGGAGAATCGCGAGAAACGCGCGTCGCATAAGAGTTAAGGATATAGCAGAATCCTGAGCCCTGATGCGACACTCGCCGCCAGAGTCATGGCTTGGTATAGGTGAGCCCCAACGTGAATTGGAAAGAGTTCTTCTTAAACCCGGCTGGGGGATCATTCAAGAATGTATCCACCACTCCCGTGGAAGCGCTCAGGCGTTTGTAAACCGGCATGGCCAGCAAAGTACTGAAAGAGGCTGAGTATGCCCGGGTGTTGCTCCAGGCGGGCTGCACGGAGACTTGCTGATCGGCCAGCAGCCCGCGCTTGAATTTGCGTTTGTAGTGCTCCGCAAAAGTCGAGCCAATTAGATCCAGGCTCGGGGCGTCATGAAACTGCTGGCGAATGTAGCTCATGCTGCCCCTTAGATCGAGTGTTTGATTGGGATCCTGAAGCATCGTCCATCCGGCGCCGCCGCCGTAAGTCTGTTGAAGATCCAGGCCCTGCGAAAAGTTGTGATCGTAGACAGCTTGCCCAAATACGAACATGCGGCGGCCCAGGTACTCGTCACGCTCCGCGTCGCCATGGAAGATCGAGGTCTTCACAGTGGGTGTGCCCGGCTGCGACAACTCGCCGTAAGAAGCCGACAAATCGAAAATCGTGCGATTGCGATCCGCCATCCAACTCTCGCCTGGTTCGGCGCGAACCAGACCGATTGAGCCGCTGAACGTTTTATTGTCTTGAGTGGCTACGACCAGCGTGCCGCCGAAAGTAACAACGCCCGCCCAACCGTGTAAAAATCCCGGCGGGTGATGGAGCGTGTTTTCGAAACTTGCCTGGTCGACTATAGCGTTCGAATCGGCTACCGGAATGGACTGCGGTGGTTGCGGAGGCGAGGTGACCTGAAGATTCTGGTTCTCCATGCTAAGGGTTCCCTGAGGAATCGCCGACGCGTCGCTGTGCTTGCCAAGCTGGACGCCCTTACGGATAACGGCTACCTTTGATGAGGTGTGCAGTTCCTTTACCTTGCTCCAATCCACGGCAATATCGCCGAGCACATCGCTCTTGAACTTTACCGCCGCGCCGCTGGAACTGACGAATCGGCCGGCCAGTTTGTCGCCGTTGATGAAAACGATAGTATCCGGTCCGGACGTCGGCGTCTGGGCTGAAACCTGCTGCGCCACGACGGATAAAGCAAATAAGCAACCGAGGAGACGAAACATGATTTCAAGGTAGCAGGTACTCCGTTTGGCAGCTTGCCCGGTGTTTCTGGGGCAAAAGAAAGGATTACGATAGACGTAATGAATTCCGTCACGCGGCGAGGCGCGGTTGGTTTGACAGCGCTAGCGGCAGCATCGTACAAACGCATCCTCGGTGCAAACGATCGCATACAAGTTGGGTTCATCGGATTCGGGCTAATCGGCGGCCAACACGTCCATGATTTCAAGAACCAACCGGACGTGGATCTGGCGGCGATGTGCGACGTCTATCAGCCTCGCCTGGAACAGGGCGTGGCGGCCTGTGGTCAAACTGCCAAGCCGTATAGCGATTTCCGGAAGATGCTCGAGAACAAAGATCTCGGAGCCATTGTCGTCTGCACTCCAGATCACTGGCATTGCTTGATGACCATCATGTCGTGCGCAGCGGGAAAAGATGTCTACGTGGAAAAGCCGGTGTCGCTGTTTGTCCGCGAGGGCCGCTGGATGACCGATGCGGCGCGCCGCTACAACCGCGTGGTCCAGGCCGGCACGCAGCAGCGTTCCGGAACCCACTACCAGCACGCGAAACAGTTAATTGAACAAGGCTACATCGGCCCCATCTTGAGCGCGCGGTCCGCGTCGTTTCGAAACGTGATGCCGGGTTTCGGCACGCCTCCGGATTCCGCGGCGCCGAGCGACTTCGACTACAACATGTGGCTGGGGCCCGCTCCTGAGCGGCCGTATAACAAAATGCGCGGTCTATATCATTTCCGCTGGTTTTGGGATTATTCCGGTGGACAGATGACCAATCTCGGCGCCCACGAGATCGATATCATCCAGTGGATCATGCGCCAGAAAGGTCCAGCGGCGGTTTCATCCAGCGGCGGCCGGTTCGCGCTGAAGGAGGCTGGAGAAACTCCCGATACGCAAGATGCCCTGTTTGAATACGACGGTTTCACTTCTGTCTATTCGTTGCGCGAAGCCAGCGCCGGCCGCCGCGCAGGTGCTGGAGGCCTGGAGTTCTTCGGCACCAAGGGGAGTTTGGTAATTAACCGCTCGGGCTTCGAGGTAGTGCCTGACATGAAGACCAATCCGGCCAATGCCATTCCAGTTTTTCAAGGGCATCCCGTTGGAGGGCCGGTACGCGAGAACGTAAAGCCTGAGCCCTGGGTGGAAGCGCGAAAAGAACCCGGATCTTCCGATGAACAGTTCAATCTGCACGCGCGCAACTTTCTGGATTGCATCAAATCGCGCGAGCGTCCGATTGCAGACATTGAGGGCGGCCATCAATCCACCACCGCGTGCCATCTGGCAAACATCTCGCTACGCGTAGGACGAAAGATCCGCTGGGATCCGGATAAAGAGGAGATTTTGGGCGACCCTGCGGCATCCGCCATGCTGGTTCGTCCTTATCGAAAGCCTTGGGACGATGTTCTGCGGGGGCTCATCTCGTGACGCGCCGGCATTTTCTCCAAGCCGCATCGGCCGGAGTTGCGCTAACCGCGCTTCGAAGTCAGGAAAAGAGCCGGATGGGCATCGCGTGGACATCTTATATGACAGCCGCGAAACCCAAAGATGCTCTCGAGTTCCTTACGCGCTGCCACGCCCTGGGCGCCGCTGGAATTCAGACGCCGCTGCAGGGAGATCTCGGACAACTGCGTACGCGCGCCGAGCAATTCGGAATGTACATCGAAGGCATGGTCTCGTTGCCTAAGCATGGCGAAACATCCGCCTTCGAGAAAAGCATTCAAGATGCCAAGGCTGCTGGAGCACTGTGCGTCCGCGCGGCAGCCCTGAGTGGACGACGGTATGAGACCTTTGCGTCGCTTGGGGACTGGCGCAAATTCGTGAGTGACAGCCAGAGTAACATTGAAGCCGCGCTTCCGATTCTCGAAAAGTACAAAATGCCGCTGGCCTTGGAAAACCACAAGGATTGGACGGCCGATGAAATGGCTGCACTCATGAAGGGCCGTTCCAGCGAGTATCTGGGCGTGTGCCTGGATTTCGGGAATAACATTGCGCTGCTCGACGATCCGATCAACGTTACGGAAATGTTGGCGCCGTTCACCATCTCGACGCACGTGAAGGATATGGGCGTGGAATGGTTCAACGATGGCTTCCTGCTTTCCGAAGTGGTCCTCGGTCAGGGCTTTCTCGATCTGCCTCGCATGCTTTCGCTGATCCGGCAATCCCGCCCCGCCACTCGCTTCTCACTCGAGATGATCACGCGCGATCCGTTGCAGGTTCCCTGCTTGACCGACAAATACTGGCTTACTTTCCCGCAGCGCAATGGAGTTTTTCTGGCCAGAACGATGCAGTTGGTGCAACAGCACAAGAGCCCAACACCATTGCCACGCATTAGCGAACTTTCGAAGGAGGCACAACTCAATGCCGAGCAAGAGAACGTGCAAGCCAGCATGCAGTTTGCACACGAAAAGCTCCCCATCTAAACCGCAACCGGTCGCTCACGCTCGCGGCTCGGAAGAACAGTTCAAAATAATTGCGAACTCTACCGGCTGTCGCGCGTAGTTCTCACCAGACACATGACCAACCAATTGAAACACGTGTTCCGCAGGCTGCTGCGCTCGCCCATCTTCACAGCTGTGACACTGGCCACTGTGGCTATCGGAATCGGCGCCAATAGCGCTATTTTCAGCGTCGTCAACGGCGTTCTGCTGAAACCACTGCCCTACGCGGATGCCGACAGGTTGGTGGGTGTCTGGCAATCTGCCCCGGTTATCGGCATTAACGAAGTGCAGCTCTCCTTTTCGGACTATTTCACGTTTCGCGACGAGAACCGTTCATTTCAGGAACTTGGCATCTGGGACAACAACAGCGTCAGCATAACCGGACTTGGGGCTCCGGAGCAGGTACAGAGTCTCGAAGTTACGGACGGCATTTTGCCTGCGCTCGGTGTTCAACCGGCGCTCGGCCGTCGGTTCACAGCCAAAGATGACAGCCCAGGCAGCCCGGCGACGGCAATCCTGACTTACGGATACTGGATGCGCAAGTTCGGTGGTGACGCCTCAGTTATCGGCCGCCGGATCGTAGTGGATAGCGAAGCCAAGGAAATCATTGGCGTCATGCCGCAGAGTTTCCGGTTTCTGGACAATAAACCCGATCTCATTGTTCCATTCCAATACGATCGCAGCAAAGCCACGCTCGGAAATTTCAGTTATGCGGGCATCGCGAGGCTCAAACCCGGCGTTTCACTTGCCCAGGCCAACCAGGATCTTGCGCGGATGATTCCAATCGTCAACACGAAATTTCCCCCTCCGCCTGGTTTCAGCCTCAAACTTTTCGAGGATCTAAAGATGCTACCTGACGTCCATCCCTTGAAGCACGACGTCATCGGCGACCTAGGAAAGGTGCTGTGGGTGCTGATGGGCAGCATTGGCGTGGTTCTGTTGATCGCCTGCGCCAACGTAGCGAACTTGCTTCTGGTGCGTGCGGAAGGACGCCAGCAGGAGCTCGCCATCCGTTCGTCATTGGGCGCCAATTGGACCGAGATCGCACGCGAGCTCCTCATGGAAAGTGTTTTTCTGGGACTAGCGGGCGGAGTCCTGGGACTGGGCCTCGCCTTCGCCGGGCTTAAAGTTTTGGTAAGCATCGCACCTGCCTCTCTTCCTCGCCTCCAGGACATTTATATCGACCCCCGAGTGCTGTTATTCACACTGACCGTTTCCTTGTTGGCCGGATTGTTGTTCGGCCTGATTCCCGTTTTGAAATACGGCGCGCCCAGCATGGCGTCCGTGCTCCGCGCGGGCGGGCGCACCTTGAGTCAGAGCAAAGAAAGACATCGTGTACGGAATACTCTGGTGGTTCTGCAAGTCGCGCTGGCGCTGGTCCTGTTGATCAGCTCGGGTCTAATGATCCGTACTTTTCTGGCGTTGCAGCATGTTCAACCCGGCTTCACAAATGCCAGCCAATTGCAGACGGCTACATATACATTCCCGATGGTCAAGTGAAAGAGCCGGAGCGAGTGGCCCGCATGCTTCAAGAAATGCAGCAGCGAATTTCGGCGATTCCAGGTGTTCACTCGGCTTCGTTTGCAAACTGGGTACCCACCGACGGCAATAATAGCGGCGATGTGCTGTACGCCGAAGATCGGACCTACCGCGAGGGAGAAATCCCCCCAATACAGCGTTTCCATTCCGTCGCCCCGGGCTTCTTTGCCACCATCGGTACCCGTCTGATCGCCGGACGCGATTACAGCTGGACGGACGTCCACGAGAAACGAAACGTAGCGATCATCTCGGAGAACCTGGCGCGTGAGCTTTGGCGCGACCCGTCGGCTGCGCTCGGCAAACGAATCCGCGAGAGCATGAAGGACGACTGGCGGGAGATTGTCGGAGTGGTACAGAATATCCACGACAACGGCGCCGATCAGAAACCCCCTGGGATCGTTTTTTGGCCCGTCCTGATGAAAAACATCAATGACGCGCCCATTTTCGTACAGCGACGTGTGGCTTTCGCCATCCGGAGCACCCGCGCCGGTTCCGAAAGCTTTCTCAAGGAAGTCCGGCAGGCCATCTGGTCCGTCAACGCCAACCTCCCGCTCACCGGCGTCCACACCTTGGAAGAGGTTTACCGCGGATCTATGGCGCGAAGTTCGTTCACCCTGGTGATGCTGGCCATCGCCGGCTCCATGGCTTTGCTGCTCGGCGTGGTCGGAATCTACGGCGTCATTTCTTATTCCGTGTCGCAGCGGACGCGCGAGATCGGCATTCGAATCGCTCTGGGAGCCCAGCCGCGAACGCTCCGGGCGATGGTGGTGCGGCATGGTGTACTACTCGCGGCCATCGGCGTTGCGTTCGGCTTGGCCGGCGCTGCCGCGCTGACCCGCATCATGGCATCCTTTCTGTTCGACGTAAACGCGCTCGATCCCCTGACGTATTGCGCAGTTTCGGCCGGTCTGCTGGCCGCCGCGGCTGCCGCCAGTTATATCCCTGCGCACAAAGCATCCTCGGTAAATCCAGTAGACGCGTTGCGCGCCGAGTAGTCAGTATTGCTGTGGGCAGGGCACGGCCCTGCCGGGTTCTGTGCCAAGCGATTATGCAGCTGACAATAAGCCCCACCCCAACTCTTCTACTGACTTGGGTCAGTTTGCTAAATAGGACGCCGGCAGGGCACGGCCCTGCCCCACACTGTGCCTTATTATCAAAACAGCCTATGCCGCGTCCGGACGCGCTCAGTCTTTGCATGATCGTAAGGAATGAAGAGCGCAATCTCCCGCGCTGTCTCGATTCGGTACAGGGCCTGGCGAACGAGCTCATCATCGTAGACACCGGTTCCACCGATCAAACACCGGGCCTAGCGGCCAGCTACGGCGCCCGGGTGATCCCGTTCGATTTCACGGTGGTCGACTTTGCGGCCGCCCGCAATCACGCTATCGCGCATGCGCGCGGCCAGTGGATTTTGATGCTTGACGCGGATGAGATCCTGGCTCCGGGAAGTGCGCCGGAGATCGAAAAGCTGATCGCGCGCGATGAAAACGCGGGATATTTCCTGGAGCGGCACAATCACTCCTCGGATTCCGCTAACCCCATCACGGACTACGTCGTGCGTCTCGTTCCAAACCGCCCGGAATATCGGTATCGCGGCCGCGTCCACGAAACTATAGACTCCGCGATTCTAGCCGGAGGCGGCCGCTTGCAAAAGACCGGCATCCGCATCGATCACAATTTCTCTACAGACCGGGAGGCACGGCGCCGCAGGAACCACTGGTACATCCAAATCTTGAAAGAAGAAATCGCCGCCGATCCGACGGATTCTACGCGGCTCGATTTTCTGGCCGCCGAGTATCACCAGCTCGAAATGTTTGACGAAGCCATCGAAATCGCGGAGCGCATCGTGCGTATGAGGCCCGAAGACGCGAGGGCTCATTATTTCCTCGGTGTCTACCATTTGGTGTACAAGGCCGACCTGGTGCGGGCGCGAGCGGATTTCAACCAAGCGCTGACGCTCCGCCCAGACTATCCCGAAGCTGCGTCTTTCCTTAACCAGATCGACAAACGGGAACTTGCGGGGCCCCTACCTTAGCCGAGGTCCGAGCCTGTCTTAGCTCATCGACGAGGAATGCTCCCGCTCGCGTCCGCGAAGCGCCGGCTTAGTGCGTGATATAGCGTCCGACAATACTGAAAGTGCAAGAGGCACCGGTTGTGCCGGGAAAAGAGCCGAATACGCCCGCCGTTAGAGGTTTTCCAGGATCTGCGTATGCTGTAACCGGCATGGCAGCGGCAGGTTCGCCGGTGCTACTCGGGGAGCTAGGGGTAAGCGGAATGATGATAAAGCTGTCATGAACAACGCCGCCCACTGGGTTTTCATCCATTTCAGTGAATAAGCCCACCTGCAGATTGCTTACCCCACTATTGAAGCAGCTCACCGCGACATATTCGATCACTAATCGTTTGATGCTGAGACCGTCCGAAGTGGTGGTCGGGACTGTGATGATGCCTGGCTGGGAACCGGAGCAGCTCCCGGATCCAATGGCGTTGCACATCAGTGTTTGAAACGGTTCTTCCCCGGGCGCATTCACGTCGACGTTCGGCACTGGATTTGCCGATGTGTTAGCTACCTCCACCAGCGCGGCCACAGCCGCGTGGACCGCTTTCGGCGCAATCAGCGTCAGAAGAGTTCCCACCAGCGCTACGGCGCCGACACCCATCAATAACCTTTTAATCAATCTCATTTTTGTTCTCCTTCATCGACTGCAAATCTCACTGAAGCCAAAGTCCGCCGTCGCCGGCTATATGCTGCCGCTAAAGCCAGGAATGTGACGCCTGAAACCGGAAGCGCCGAGGGTTCCGGAACTGTCGCTACGCCGGTGGGAGTAGTGACGTCCAGCGCCCAATTAGCGCTGTCGTTAACACAATCGAACCCATTGCAAGTCTGCAAAGGAAAGGCCCCTGGCGTGAAGTCGAAGAACCCATCGCCCAGCATACCGGCGGTCTCGTCGACGGCAACGGGGTAATAATCGGCGTCGGTGAGCAGTATCGTATAGGTTCCCGCTCCAAGCGCCAGGCTCATGTTGACATCGCCGCAAACCAAGCCACCGATATCCACTTCCCCGGCCGGTGGGCAGCCCATGAAACTGCCGAAGTTCGTCAGGATATCGGAAGTGCCGTTAATAAATGTCGCCGAATCCCCCGTACCCGCGAACACTCCTACGAATGGATCAAATCCTCCAGCCGGGATCACGCTGCCAGCCGCATTGGTTCCACCGCCAAAGCCGTAGGTCTGCAGCCCGAGGGTTCCGGCGACGGTAAGCGTGACAGTTATCAGACCAGAGCTTGAGTCTTCCGGAGAGGTGAGACTCCCGGTATAAGAAGCCGTATCAGCGCAAGCGAGCGGCGCCACCAATGCGAAAAGCAACAGAAAGTTCCCGAGATTTGCCCTTGGCATTGTTCCTCCGATAGCGCATCGAACTCGCTTCACAGCAGGATCGATTTTAAGGACTGATCACTCCGCAAACAACCCACACGTTCGTGTAGGTCAGCAATTCGCAGGCTGCTGCTTTAAGCAGGAGAGGCGATCCCCGGGCCGATTATGGCAGTGAGACTGTATAGCCGGATAATGAACAAACCGACACCAGGGGAGATGGATTCGTGTCCCTGGTTCGGGCCTGGCAGGTGATTGTGGTGCCGGGGTCCTGATAGTACTGAACCACGTTTTGCACGTTGTAATCCGATACGACAGGTTGATTGTCTTGGGTATCCGCGGTGTCGAATTGTAGAGTTGATAGGACCCCGCCCGACTGGACCTGAAGGAATGCGAGCAGGTGTGTGTTGCCCGGATCGGCCTGAGCTATGATGCTTACCATTTGAAGCACTACTTCCACGTTGGGCGGAATTGTAATATTGCAGCTGCCGTTGACGCTGCTAGTCGTGAATGTGCAGCTGCTGGACCATGGGTGGCGCGCCGCGTTGTCAACGTCGCGGACGAATGTGGCGACCACCGCATGTACCGCGCGCGGTGTCAGGACAGCAACTCCTGAAACCAGCACGATAGTAGCCAAGGCTACTAACACGATCTTAGACACATTCCTCATCTGGATGCTCCATTTCAGCGATAGGCTACGCTAGACTTTGTTTTCGACGGGCTCGACCCCGCTAGACTGTAAAGTCTCTTTCTTACGTCTCGAGTTTGTGATGAATACCGGACCCAACAACACAGTTCCCAGCAGCATTGCACCGAAGGCGGGTTCCGGAACGGGCGGGGGCGGCGGACCTGCGCCTGGCAGCCCCGTGATATCGAATGCGTACGCGCCGCCCAAAGGGTCGGGGCAAGCGGCACCATTGATGACGACGTTACAAAAGGCACCGCCGGTAAAGTCGGTGAACCCCTCACCCAGCGTCCCGTTGTCAAAAACGGCATTGGCAACATATTGGCCATCGCTGAGCACGACTGTGTATGTACCAGCGGCCAACGAGGGAAGCGTCATGCTGATGTCGCCGCATTGGGCCGTGCCGCCAATCACCGGCGCTCCGGCTGGCGGGCAGCCCACGAAGTTCGGATTGCCGTAGTTGAACAGGTCTAGCGACGTTCCAAAAGGATTGCTCGACCCGTCGGTCAAGATAGTGGCGGCCGCGCCGGTACCGGAAAAAATCGCCAGAAAGGGGTCCGTGCCGCCGGGCGAGATTAGTGTACCCCCGGCGTTGGTGCCCCCTCCGAACCCAAAGGTCTGGAGGCCTATAGTCGCCGGCGAGCTCAAGATGAACGTTTGCTCGACCACGTCAGTCGAACTGGAAAGAGTGGCAGTGTAGGAAACAAAGTCCGCGTGAAGCCCGACCGGGACTACAGCGAGAACGGACAACATCAACAACCGATTCATTTCTTACTCGGTCGGATTGAGCGTTTCACAGTAGATCGATTGTAAGGAGATCGTTCCACCCCAACAACCCACGCGTTCGCGTAGGTCAGCAATCCTCGGGGAGCTGCAACTAGAACATGTGGAGAGCGGTTCACGGATGGAATGGCCAGTAATTCTGGTAGGTTGGATTACTCTTACATGTTTGCTGAAGACCCGGCTGCTGATCCCTACGCATAGTACTTCTGACAGTTTGTGGGCGCACCAACTGACGATATGGTTTGCCTCGAACGGCGGCAACCATTCAGAGGGGAATCTTTCGGCGCTTGACGGCAATTGTTAGAAGCGCAGCGAACACCAGGAGCACCAAGGACGGGGCCGGCTCTGGGACGGCCCGTATGTCCAACGAGACCTCTTGCCCGGTGCTGTATGCGATGCCTGAGAAGTTTACGTAAATGTTCTGCGCGTCGAAGCTGACTCTGGACGCATCAATTCCCGGGACGTTAGTCGCGCTGTCGAGGGTGACTGAGCCGAAGGGAGCCTCGCTCACATCGAAGAAGCGAAAACCATTAAATGCCGAAGTGAATGCAGTGGCGTCACGGACCATCGTGATCGTGATATTGGCGTCATTGAAGGCAATGTTCACGATGGGAGCGAAACCAGGGAATGAAAGGATGGTTCCAGGGTCTACTACGTCGACCGGCCCAGCGAAAATCGTCGAAAGATCGGGGTACAGCTCCCACGTCCTGATGGTGTCGCCAGTCAGAAGATCGGCGCGCGCCGGGAGAGCTAGAGCGCAGGCAAGCACTGCCAGAAGCGCTTTTGAGAGCGTACGCAATCGGTTCATGTATTGCTCCATGCGATTTAACCGTTTCGCAGTAGATCGATTGTAAGGACTGATTCCCAGCCCGAACAACCCACACGTTCGCGTAGGTGAGCAATCTTTAGCGATAACCCGGCTGCCGCAAGCGTGATCTTAATCACGCCGGATATTGAGTCTTCCGGAGAAGCAAGAGTCCCGATGTAGGAGACAGTGTCGGCGCGCGCGCGAGCGGCGAGATCACTGCAAAAAATAACAGAGTGGACCCGAGCTTTGCTTTTGGCATTGCTCCAACAACCCACAGGTTCGTGTGTAGCACCAGGGGCGGGGGAATTGGGCAAGCTTGACTAATTTGCGGTCAGGTAACCGTGCAGGAAGACCTCCGTGGTCCCCAGCGTCGAAGTAAAAGTCAATACCACCGGATGCGTCCCCTGAGACATAACGAGACCCGAAGAAAATGATACCTGCAGTGTTGCGTTGATGTCGCGCAACATTACATCTTCGTATTGCCCCTTGATGAGCCCGCTCGACGAGTCATAGTCGACTATGTGAATATCCTCACTAGCTACAGGACTCGTGCCTGAGAAGTTGTAGTCCAGGCTGGTTATGACCAGGCTCTGTGTCGGGGGGACAACGTATTGACTGAGGGACGGTACACCGTGTTGGTCAACCTGAACGCATGTCAGGGAGGTACAGAGTAACGTCAAAATCTGCGACGCCTGCTTCGAAATATCCTGTGTAATAGCAGGGTTGGCGCTGGTGTTGACGACTTCGACCAGAGCGGCGGTGACGGCCCGCACCACCCGCGGTGCGGCCAATATGAGTACCAGCGCCATGCCGGCAAACCCTGCCAATGGGAAAGAGAACTTGCGTAGCAGATTCATTGCAGTGTGCCTCCTGGTCTTTGCATGCAGAGCCCGAATCACGTAGATAGATTGTAAGAATTCGGTGGCACCCCAACAACCCACGCGTTCGTGTAGGTCTGCAAGCAATTCTCGTGGTCTTGGCCGCTTCTCCAGCGTCGCTGAAAGTGCGTTGCTTCCGATATGTACATAACCAGTCCCTATCAGTCTTTGTCGAGACGAGGTCCGTCGATCGTTGGATTGGACTCGCCTCGGACTGGTACGAATGAATTCTGGCGGCAATTGCCGCGCGGTTCGCCGCCTATTGGACTGGACCGGAGGCCAAGCAGGATTCTATTACCGTGCTGGGGGAAACGCGGTCCGGCGAACTCTGGTTTGCAAGGAGGGCCCCAGCGGTGCGGAACTCGTGATGTTGGATCTCGACGGCGATTCCCTTGACATCGCTACGAACGATGAGCCCGCGGATTTTCAGCTTCAAGGGACAAAAACCATCCAGCAAAAGAGGCCAGTTGATCGCCAACTCGATCAAACCACCAATCTCTAAGGAATCATTGACCGACAGAAAGACGCCGCCGGAGCTGATGTTGAGCGTCCTCCCGAGTCCACGAAGGATAACTTCACCTTTTCTATGCAACTTATATTCAACATCCAATCTAAATTGGATATCGGTGATGCAGACGCTGGTCACGCCGGCACGCTTCCAGCAGCCCGCTACCAGTTAACGGCATAACTGACCGCTTCACAGTAGATAGATTGTAACGATTCGATCTCGCCCCCAGTACCCACACGTTCGCGTAGGTGAGCAATCCTTAGGGCTTGGGATTACAATGTCTAGGCAACGGATCACGCATGCAATGGCGAGCAATTCTCGTAGCCTTGGCCGCTTTTCCGGCGTTGCTCAGAAGCGAGTTGCTGCCGATCCGTACCTACAATACGGCCGACGGTTTGGCAGCGGACCACGTGGACTGCATCGTCACCGATTCGCGAGGCTTCCTGTGGTTTTGTACTCCTGAAGGATTGTCCCGATTCGACGGAAACCATTTCGTCAACTACGGCGTGAGCGAAGGATTGCCTCACCAGTCCGTATCGGCGTTTCTCGAGACGCGCTCCGGCGATCACTGGATCGGAACCGCCCGCGGACTGGCCCGGATCAATTCGGGCAGCAACGGCGCGCCGTTTGTCACCTACCGGCCGGGGCAGCAGGCCGACCAGAATTATATTGGCACGCTGCTGGAAGCGCGGGCGGGTGGAATCTGGTGTGCGACAGCAGACGGACTTTTCAAATGGAACGCCCCACTCAGCTTTCGTCGCAAGGAACTTCCGATACCTCATCCAATCATCACAGACGTCGTGGAAAGCGCGCGCGGTGACCTGTGGGTGGGTACGATGGGGGGAATTTTCTTCCTTGCGAACAATGGTGTCGTGCGTAACTTTACGGTGAAGGACGGTTTGCCGAGTCATTGGGTGGAAGCGCTGTTGCTGGACTCCAAGGGGAGGATTTGGGCCGCGCTCCGCGGCGGGCTCGTGTTGATCACGGAGCGCGCGGCAGGCGACTGGAGAGTGGAGAAAATCTATCGCCAAGAGTCGGGACTGTCGCACTGGGACGTGAAGGCGCTGCTGGAAGCTTCCGACGGAACCCTGTGGGTGGGGACCGCTTATGGAATCAGCCGGCTGAGATTGAGCGAGAGCGATCCACCCGTCTTTCAAAACCTGACTCGCGCGCAAGGCCTGAGCGATCAGCAGATCATCGCGCTCGCCGAGGACCCGGCTGGTAACATTTGGGCGGGAACCGAAGGCGCCGGTGCGATGCGAATCGCCCGCGTGGGTTTCACTACCTATCGTGAATCGGATGGCCTGGACACAGACCGCGTGATGTCGGTGTTTGAAGACCGCGCCGGAGCGCTGCTGACCGTGACGTCAGGCCCGGGCGGGCCGTCGATTAACCTTTTCAACGGCACGCGATTTCGTATTTTGGCTCCAAAGGAGTTTCGCGGGCATCCCACTTGGGGATGGCACCAGATCCTGCTCCAAAGCCGCACTGGAGAATGGTGGGCAGCCACCAAGCAGGGACTTTGCCGGTTTAGAGCAACTAAGCCGGCCGGTTTAGAGGGCAAGAATCCGCAAGTGTGCTATTCGCGCGATAGCATATTCTTCCGTGTATTTGAGGATTCTAAAGGCGGTATCTGGGCTTCGGCGCAATCCAAAGCGGGAGACCGGCTGATGCGATGGAATCCGGACACAAACACAATTTTCGACTTCCCTGCTTCCAGGATTCCAGGCGAACCCGCGCGTGGCCTTGTCAGTGCGTTTGCCGAAGACCACCAGGGAAACGTATGGATGGGGATGTATAGCGGTGGGTTGGATCGGTATAACGGCCGCGAGTTCCAGCACTTCCAACACAAGGATGGCTTGCCCGCGGGACCGATCTTCGCGCTTCTCGCCGATGAGGGCGGCTTGTGGGTCGGCTCAAATAACGGCGGTCTGGGTCGCATTGTCAACACCAGCGAGGAGCGACTGCGGATAGAAGTCTACAATACGGATCGCGGGATGGCGAGCAATTCCATACAGAGTCTGGTCGAAGACCTGCAGGGCCGCATCTACGCTGGAACCGGCAAAGGCGTGGATCGCCTGGACCCGAAGAGCGGCCACATCCGCCACTTCTCCAGTGCCGACGGCCTGGCACATGGAGAAATCAAGTCGGCGGTTCGCGACCGCTCCGGGTCGCTGTGGTTCGCAACCACGCAAGGCCTCTCCAGATTGACCACCACGGAGGATCGTCCATCGGTGGCTCCGCGCGTTCTCATCACGGATCTACAAATCGGCGGCGCGGCATATCCCGTATCGCAACTTGGAGAAATCCGGGTCTCGGACTTGGAGCTGAAACCCTCGCAGAATCAACTCCGAGTCGATTTCGTAGGTGTCGACTACGAACCAGGCAAGAGCATCCGCTATTCGTACAAACTGGAAGGCGCTGATTCCAGCTGGAGTCCGCCGCGCAATCAGCAGACCGTCAATTACGCGGCGCTCGAAGCGCGAAGGTACCGCTTTTTGGTAAAGGCCGTGACTTCCGAAGGTGTCGAAAGCGCCGTGCCGGCGGAAATTGATTTCACGGTGCTACCCCCGCTATGGAGACGCTGGTGGTTCGAAAGCCTGGCCGCCGGCCTCGGGATGGGACTGGTTTTCGCGGCGCACCGCTACCGTGTGACCCAGGTGGTGAACCTGGAACGCATGCGGACCTCCATCGCAACGGATCTGCACGATGATATCGGCGCCAGCCTCTCGCAGATTGCCATCCTAAGTGAAGTGGCGCGCATGGGCGCAGATGGCCAGAACCGGGCAGGTGAGCCACTCGAACGAATCGCTTCCTTGGCCCGCGAGTTGGTGGATTCCATGGGCGACATCGTATGGTCCATCAGTTCCGAGCCGCATGGCATGGATTCCCTGATCCGTCGCATGCGCGAATTCGCGCTCGATCTGCTAGCTTCTCAAGGCATCGACTTCGAGTTGCGTGCGCCTCACACGGAAGTGGACGTCAAACTCTCTTTACACGCACGGAGGCAGCTCTTCCTGATATTCAAAGAGTGCATCCATAACGTCGCTCGACATTCGCATTGCACAAAAGTTTTGGCGGAACTTAAAATGTTGGACCGGGAACTCCTGCTGACTGTCGAGGACAACGGCCGCGGATTGAATCCTGGCGAACACTCAACCGGCCGGAACGGCGGCACCGGGATCCCCAGTATGCGCGGACGGGCGCAGAGTCTTGGAGGACGGGTGGAAATCATTTCAACGCCTGGCGTGGGCTGCACGGTCTCGATACATCTTCCGGCGCGTCACGGTGTTCTCACGCAAGGGCTATAACCTGCTTGTTTGTGTAGGTGGCGGGAGGCGCCGCTTCGATTACACTGAAGCGTCGGCAGATTCGCATGGCGCCAGAAACTTCTGCAACTCCCGTTATCGGTGTGGCAATCATCGAAGATCAACGTGAAACCCGCGAAGGTCTCTCGCTTTTGATCAACAACGCCCATCGCTTCGAATGCCGGCACGTGTATGCCTCTATGGAAGCGGCATTAGAGGGCATTGGGACCAACCCGCCCCGCGTGGCGCTGGTCGACATCGGGCTTCCAGGGCTCAACGGAATCGATGGCGTGCGAATCCTGCGCGAGCGCTACCCTTCCATCGCGCCTGTTTTACTTACTGTCTACAAAGATGACGAGCGGATTTTTCAGGCTGTTTGCGCGGGCGCCTGCGGATACCTTCTCAAGACAACACCTCCAGTGCGTCTGCTGGAGGCAGTGCGCGAAATTGCGGAGGGCGGAGCCGTGATGTCTCCCGAAGTGGCCATTCGCGTAGTAGAACTCTTTCGCAAGACGCAAACTCCCGAACAATTCTCCACAGGTCTTACGCCACAGGAACTGCGTCTCTTGAAATTGCTGGCTGAGGGCCATCAAAACAAGACGGCCGCCTCCGAGATGGGAATCAGCATCCACACCGTCGGCTTTCACCTCCGCTCCATTTATGAAAAACTGCACGTCCATTCCCGATCCGAGGCGGTGGCGCGCGCTCTGCGCGACCGGCTGATCCCGTAAGACGCTTCCTCAAAAAAGCTTCAACAGCCCCGTGCCCCCCACTCCCAACACCGCGACTGGAATAAGTGCGTCATTAGTATTACCATTGCCGAGCTGGCCGTTGATGTTGAACCCCCAGCACATTACTCCCCCACTGCTGAGCACCGCGCAGTTAAAGTGGTAGCCTGCGGCAATTTCCGTCACGCCGCTGGTTAACCCCGACACCTGCACCGGGATCTCGGATGAGTGGGCATAGTTGTTGCCAAGTTCGCCGTTGAAAGGATCGCCCCAACACAGCACCCCACCGGCGCTGGTGAGTCCGCAGGCATGGTTCTCGCCCGAGACCACCGCTGTTACACCATTCAGCGGTGATGTTCCAGCCAAATTCAAAACCGCCACGGGGATATCGACTTGGATATTTGTGCCGTTGCCGACCTCGCCGGATTGGTTCGAACCCCAGCACAGCGTCGCTCCGGCGTTCGTTAAGGCGCAGGTATCGTTGAAGCCCGCGGAAATCTGGGCCACGCCGCTGAGCGGGGAAGTTCCGGCCACGTCCAACACAGCAACTGGGTTTTCATTTGGGAGGTTGGGGCCACCGCCGAGGGCACCGTCCCCGCTGGATCCCCAGCACCACGCTGCACTCGAGCTGGTAAGAGCGCAGGTGAAATAGGAACCTGCGGAGATCGCGACAATGTCAGCCGGGATACCCGTCACCTGGTTCGGGAGGCCGGTGCGAAAGCCGCTGGGTTCGGGGCCGAGTTCACCGAACGCGTTGTCCCCCCAACAGAACACCGCCCCGGTGTTGGTTACCGCGCAGACGTGATATTGGCCCGCGGAAATCGCCACCACCTCGCCAAGTGTTCCAGTCCCGGCCACGTCTTTCACTTGCACCGGAACATCGGAGTCGGTGGTGGTGCCATTGCCGAGGTTGCCGGTGGTGTTGACGCCCCAGCACATAACCGTCCCGGCGTGGGTCAACGCACAACTGAAGGCCGAGCCGGCGCTCACGGCAACCACGCCGCTGGAGAGCCCGGTGACGGGCACAGGGGTTAGGGACTTGATGGTGGTGCCATTGCCGAGTTCGCCGTTTGCGTTCGATCCCCAGCACAGAACCGCCCCGGCGCTAGTCACCGCGCAAGTATGCTGCTCGCCGCCAGCGATTGTGCTTCCACTGGGGCCGGCCGGAGCGTTAACCGCAATAGTCACTGTGTTGCTGTCCACTCCGCCAACGCTGAGCTCGACCGAAACAGCACTCCCTCCCGATGCATCCGCCGGTATCTGCGCATTCACCTGGTAAAGTCCAACATAGCCGGGCGATAATCCGGCGAAGCTAACGCTCGCCGATTCGCCGCCGATGATAACCTTCGGAGTGGTCAAGGTATGCGAGAGCGGGTTGCTGGATGCCGCCGTTCCAGGCGCGGGCGGGTTGCTCACCGCTCCCAAGCCCGTGCAGTAAATAGTGATGAATTCGCCCGGCTTTACCGCCCGCGTGGCCGATCCGCTGATGCTTCCCGAGGGTGCCGCATACGTGGATGTGTTTGCGATCTGAATCGCGCCCTGCCCGGTGCCTTTCTGGTTAGTGCTGAATATTCCTGGCGAAAACGAACCCAGCGGCACTGTTTGTGGCGCACTGGCTTGCCCGCCCACTGTCACCACCAATGTGGCCGATCCCGCTGAACCCAGCCCGTCGGGAATCTGGACATTGAGCTGGCCAGGGAACGCGGAAAACATGGGAGCCGCAATCCCGTTGAGGGTAACACTCGCTCCGCCCAGAGTAGTGAGCAGCTGGCCATTTTTTCCGAAGGAAGAAAACGAATTGTCCGACCCATCGTCGAGAGCGGTACCAAAGACGGCAGCGATAGTGCCGGGAGCCAGTGGATTCGTACCGAGTGCGAAGCTGGCATTGTTAACCACGCTGTCCGGTGGAACAACCGGCGTCGAGGCTGCTTCCACAACCAGAGCCATGGCGGAAAGGAGACAAATGCGAAGAAGAGTCGTATGCACAATACTAAATGCGAACATCCAGCCAACTTGTGCGAAACTGCCGCGAGGCAACCAGCGGGTCAATTTATGAAGAACTTAGCGTCATCAAATTAAGATGAGGCGATTCTAGGTCGCCTTACGCGACGTGGGTAACTGCCATGCTGCAACTCTCTTGGGTCCACCCACGCTTTTTCCTGACTTTCAGCGTTTCTGCAATGCTACTTGCCGTCGCTGCGCCCAGCAATGTACCGAATGGGGATAGCCTCAAACAAGCTTGGCTGCAAGCGATGTATGCCGTTGAGCCGGACAGCTCTCACGGATTCACCGCCCAGAACGCTGCACAGAACTTGAGGCTCTCTTTCGGATCGTCCGAGACCCGGCTGATTCACGGCGATCGCGCGCTCACGCTGCGGCTGCGCGGATATGGCCCGGGCGTGCTTTCGAGTTCCGGGAACCGCGTAGCGTACTCCAGAGGCTTGCTGACTGAGTGGTACGTCAACGATGCACGCGGCCTGGAGCAAGGCTTCACATTCTCGGCGCGGCCAGCGAATTCCGGCAACGCTCCGCTCGAGATCGCGCTCGATATCACGGGATCGCTGCATCCGAAGCTCCGCGCGGCGGGCGAAATGGAGCTGGTCGATTCGGACAATCATCCTGTACTGCGCTATGGCGATCTGAAAGCCTGGGACGCAAGAGGGCACGTGCTGGCATCGCGGCTCGCTGTGGAGGGTGACCAAGTTCGGCTGATTGTAGAAGACGCAGGTGCGGTTTATCCCGTCACCATCGATCCAACAGTGACGCAGATTATGCTCACGCCTAGCGATGGCGCCGGCAGTGCCAGTCTGGGTCAGTCCGTTGCGATCGACGGTAACACAGCCGTAGTTGGAGCGCCTTCCGAGGGTGGGCTTGCTGGCGCGGCCTACGTCTTTGTATTATCCGGCGTGACCTGGAGTCAGCAAGCCAAACTAACCGCATCGGACGGTGTGAGTGGTGACCAATTCGGCAGTTCGGTTTCATTGTTCGGTGGTACGGCAGTAATCGGAGCCCCTGGCAACTCCAGCCAAGGAGCAGCATACGTGTTCACAACTACTGGTTCCACCTGGACCCAGCAGGCCAAGCTAACTGCTTCCGACGGTGCCCCTGGCGATCAATTCGGCAGCTCGGTTGCCGTAAGCGGCGCCAGCGCATTAGTAGGAGCAAGTGCAAATGCGTCCACCCAGGGAGCTGCTTACGTATTTACGAGCAACGGCGCCATCTGGACTCAGCAGGCCAAACTTACCGCTGCCGATGCGGCCGCGGGCGACGAGTTCGGTGCATCGGTTTCGTTGAGCGCCAGCACGGCCGTAGCCGGAGCTGCTGGAAAGTCCGCGAGCCTGGGCGCGGCTTACGTGTTCATCAACTCAGGTACAAGTTGGACCCAACAAGCGAAACTCACGGCGTCCGATGGAGTGAGCGGGGATAAATTCGGCTTCTCGGTTGCAGTAGATGGAGACACGGTGCTGGCAGGAGCGCCAGTCAAGAACTGTAAGTTTTTTTGCGGCACATCAGGGGCGATCGGCTCTGGAGGCGCCTACGTCTTTGCCCGTTCCGGTTCCAGCTGGAGCCAGCAGGCCGACCTGGTTTCCTCAGACGGATCTCCAGCTGACGGATTCGGCTCCTCGGTAGCGGTGAGCGGGACCACGGCGATTGTGTTGGAAGGATACAACGAGTCCGTTTTGACCGGAGCGGCCTTCGCGTTCGTGCGTTCTGGTTCGAGTTGGACCCAACAGGCCAAGCTGCTGGCCTCCGACCGTGTCGCCGGCGACGGACTTACCTCGGTCGCGGTGAACGGCAATTTCGCGCTTTTTGGAGCGCCCGGAAAAAATGGGGGGCAAGGCGAGGCGTACGAGTTTGTGCAGACAGGAACGGTCTGGACCCAACAAGCCGAGCTGAAAGCCTCCGACGCCACCAGCGCCGACAATTTCGGCAGCACAATTGCCGTGAACGGCGAAACGGCGTTGGTGTCTTCCCCCACCAAGGCTTCCAATCAAGGCGCTGTCTACGTTTTTGTGCGTTCGAGTTCCGACGGAACCTGGAGCCAGCAGGCCAAATTGACGGTTCCAGGCGCAGTCAGCTTCGGCCAAGCGGTTTCACTCAGCGCCGACACCGCCGTGATCGGTGCTACCGATACCGCCTACGTTTTTGTGCGCTCGGGAACAAGCTGGACGCAGCAGGCCAAGTTGGTTGGCTCCGACTCAGTAGCGGGTGACCGCTTCGGCGGTGCCGCCTCGGTAGATGGGGACACGGTCGTGATAGGGGCCAGCGCCCTCAACAACTTCTTGGGGGCGGCCTACGTGTTTGTGCGTTCCGGAACCACCTGGACGCAGCAAGCCAAACTCACCGCCTCCGACGCAGCAGCTAACGATCAATTCGGGTCGAGCGAATCGGTGAGCGGGGATACAATCTTGACGGGAGTACCGTTCAAGAATTCGGCTCAGGGAGTGGTTTACGTGTTTGTCCGCTCTGGCACCACCTGGACCCAGCAGGCTGAATTGACCGCTTCCGATGGCGCGTCACCCGATAACTTCGGCCGCGCCATTTCGTTGAGCGGCGACACGGCACTCGCCGGGGCTTACCTCAAAGCCGGAGGCGAAGGAGCAGCGTATGTTTTTGTCCGCTCGGGCACTACCTGGACCCAACAAGCCAAGCTGCTGGCCGCCGATAGCGCGACTGGGACAATATTTGGAATTTCAGTTTCCCTGGACGGGGACTTGGCTCTAATCGGCGCGCCTCACAAAGCCAACAAACAGGGAACAGCGTACGTGTTTGCCCGCTCGGGCACGAACTGGACCCAATTCATGGAGCTGACTGCTGCCGGTGGCGCTGTCGGCGATAGTTTCAGCACGGCGGTTTCACTCAGTGAAGGAACGGTCATCGTTGGCGCGCCGGGCCACGCCGGCGGCGAGGGAGCCGCTTACGTATTTCCCTTCCCGACCTTACCCAGCAGCGGTCTCGTAAACGCCGCCAGCTTCGCGCACACCGTGGCGCCAGGGTCCATCGTCAGTGCATTCGGAACCAACTTCGCAAATTCGAACGCCTCCGCGAGCGAAACGCCACTCCCTTACAAGCTGAATGGGGTCTCAATTTACGTCAACAGTACTCCGGCGCCTTTGATCTTCGTGGGCCAGTTCCAGGCCAACTTCCAGATCCCCTTCGAAACCAAGCCTGGCACGGCTACCGTGGTGGTGACCGCCAACGATGCAGAAAGCCTGGCGGCGATGGTGAGCGTCAGCGTGGTCGCACCCGGAATCTTTGTCGCCGGCACGAACCAGGCGGTGGTCCTGAACCCGGATAACTCGCTGGCCGACAGCGCGAGTCCGGCCAAGGTGGGCAACGTGGTGGTGATGTACGTCACTGGATTGGGCCCGTTGGACCATCCACTGCCCACGGGATCGCCGGCTTCGAATAACCCGCTGTCGAACGCAACGGTGGTTCCCACAGTTACAATCGGCGGAGCAAATGCGGTGGTGCAGTTCGCCGGTATGTCCCCAGGCTTCGTTGGTCTAGGGCAAATCAACATGGTCATCCCGAAGCTAGCTAACGGAACTTATCCGGTGGTAGTAACGCAAGGCAGTCAGTCGAGTAACAATCCGGTGATGAGCGTAACGCAGTAACCCGTTAGCGCAGCACCGGTCGCTTACGCTCGCGGCTCGGAAAGAATGTCTCATTCAGAGAGTGTTACCGAACCGCGACCGTGAGGGAGTTGGCATGGGCCTGCAGCTCACCAAAGGTGATGAAAATCTTGGAGAGGAGCGCTATCCTCGGTAAGTCTGGGGATTGGCCGAGATCGTACCGACTCTGGAGGGGT
>DASYNU010000266.1:0-25132 GCA_036008345.1 Bryobacteraceae bacterium | reverse complement strand
CGTGGATGTTTTGAATCCATCTGTCATCCGGCAGGGCGACGCTTACTATAATTTCTACTCGGGCTTTGACGGAAAGACCTGGCACACGGGGCTCGCAGTTTCGGCTGATGGCGTGGCGTGGCACAAGGAAGGAAAAATCCTGTCGCCTGATCCGCACACCTGGGAGGGCGACGCCATCGCGGCCAATGGCTCGGCGCTGGCCGATCAGAACGGAATCCTTTACTACTATCAGGCTGGATTTCCGGTCCGCATTGGCCTGGCGCGCTCGGCGAATGGCCATCAGTGGCAGAAGAATGGAGCGCCGGTGCTGGAGGATGGTCCGAGCGGAAGCTGGGATGAGCGCGGCGTGGCCGATCCCTATGTCATCCGTGTGGGATCGAATTACTACATGTTCTATCTCGGGCAGGATCGCGCGCGGCGGCAGCGTCTGGGTGTGGCGATGTCTGAGGACGGCTTGATCTGGTACAAGCTGCGCTCCAATCCAATTCTCGAACTAGGCGGCTATGGCGCGTTCGATGAGAATGGCTTGGGTGAGCCGGCCGTGTGGGCTTCGCATGGATATTATTGGATGCTGTACACTGGCCGCGATCGAAATGAATTCCGGAAGCTGGGTCTGGCGCGGTCCAGGAACGGCGTGGCATGGGAAAAGCTTCCGGTGGTATTTTCTGGCGATCAGACGTGGGATTCGAAAGTGCTGTGCGACGCGACTGTTCTGGATGAAGGCGGACACGTGACGGTGTGGTTCGGCGGCGGCGATGTTCCGCGTCCGGATCAAAACATCCACGGCGAAATCGGCGTCGCGGAAATACGGTGACAGGATACTCATTCCCCGATTTCTCGGCCGCGGAAATCGGGGAATGAGTATCCTGTCACCGGATTTTTTCGGTAGAA
This sequence comes from Bryobacteraceae bacterium, assembly GCA_036008345.1. Taxonomy (GTDB): domain Bacteria; phylum Acidobacteriota; class Terriglobia; order Bryobacterales; family Bryobacteraceae; genus Palsa-89. Next base: position 24,241 of record DASYNU010000266.1, on the reverse strand, counting down.
TCACGTCAGCATGAGGATCGGCATCACCTGCTATCCAACTTATGGCGGCAGCGGCATCGTCGCGACGGAACTGGGCCTGGAACTGGCTACGCGCGGGCACGAGATACATTTCATTACTTACGCCAACCCCATCCGCCTGGATCCAGGAATCCCGCGCATCTTTTATCACGAGGTGGAAGTTTCCAACTATCCGCTGTTCCAATATCCACCGTACTGCCTGGCGCTGGCCTCGCGGATGGCGGAAGTCGCCGAGAACGAAGAGCTGGACCTGCTGCATGTACACTACGCCATCCCGCATTCCATTTCGGCAATGTTGGCCCAGCAGATGCTGGCCCCCAAGCGCCGGCTGCCGTTTATCACCACGCTGCATGGCACTGATATCACGCTGGTGGGCGTGGACCGCTCCTATTTCCCCATCACGAAATTTTCCATCGAGAAATCCGACGGGATTACCAGCATCAGCCAGGATCTGCGCCGCAACACGTATGAAACGTTTGGCGTGGCGAATGAGATCCGGGTGATTCACAATTTTGTGAATATCGATATATATAAACCGGCGGCCGAGCGGCCGAATAAAGAAAAGCGTCTGATGCATATTTCGAATTTCCGGCCGGTGAAGCGCGTGGTGGATTGCATTCGGGTGCTGGCGGAAGTGGTGAAGCAAACTCCCGCGCATCTTTATATGGTGGGCGACGGGCCGGACCGTCCGGTGGCGCATCGGCTGGCGAAAGAGCTGCAAGTGGAGCGGCACGTCACGTTCATGGGCAAGCAGGATCATGTAGAGCGCATTTTTCCGCAAATGCACGTCCTGCTGATGCCGAGCGAGATGGAATCGTTCGGACTGGGCGCGCTCGAAGGGATGGCCTGCGGCGTTGTTCCAGTGGCGACGCGGGTAGGCGGAGTGCCGGAGCTGGTAACGCACGGCGTGGACGGATATCTGGAATCGGTTGGCGATATCACGGCGCAAGCTGCGCGCGTGGTTGAGTTGTTCACCGATGACGGTCTTTACCAGAGGATGGCCACAGCCGCGCGTAGGACGGCGGTGGAGCGATTCGCGACTTCGTTGATTATTCCGCAGTACGAGGAATATTACAGGCAAGTCGTTTCCGCCTAACCCGAGGAACCCGCGGTCGTCCAAAGAAGAGCAGGTAACCAAATCTCGCCCGCGGAGTATTGACTCACATGACCAGTTTGTGGCCGGACGTTCGATTCTCGCTGCGTGCCATTCGCCGCAGCCCGCTGTTTGCATCCGTGGCGATACTGTCGCTGGCGCTCGGCATTGGCGCTAACACGGCTATTTTCAGCCTGATGGACCAGCTCATGCTCCGCAAGCTGCCCATCAAGAATCCCGATCAACTGGTGATGCTGTTCCAGAAGGGCGCCCACAACGGAAGCAACATGGGCGGCCGCATGCATTCCTATCCTATCTACCAGGACTACCAGCGGAAGGCCGCGCCGTTCTCGGAAGTCCTATGCCGCCGGTTAGGGGCCGCATCGGTGAGCGTGGAAAATCAGACCGAGCGCATCAACTTAGAAATGGTATCCGGGAATTTCTTCAGCATGCTCGGAGTCCAGGCGGCGGCTGGGCGTGTTTTCAATTCGCACGATGACGACCGGGTGTTTCGGGGCCATCCCGTGGCCGTTCTCAGCTACGACTATTGGGATACACGCTTCGCGCGAGATCCGCACGTGGTGGGCAAGAAGATCCTGGTCAACAACTACCCCATGACGATTGTGGGCGTGTCAGCGGCCGGGTTCGCCGGAATCGATCCGTCTGAGTCGCCGCAGATCCGGGTTCCCGTCCTCATGGAGCCGGATATGATTCCGGAATGGTCCTGGTTAGATCCGGCCGACCGGCGTACGCGTTGGGTGCAGGTTTTCGCGCGATTGAAGCCGGGTTATACCGCGGAGTCCGCGCGAGCGCCGTTGCAAGGATTGTTCCATCAGATCCGCGAGTACGAAATGACGCTGCCGGCCGCCAAGGACTGGTCCGCTTATTCACGCGATCAGTTTATGCGGGGCACCATCCATATTGAAAAGGCCGCCACCGGATATTCGGATTTGCGAAACAATTTCTCGACGGCGCTGATCGTGCTGATGTGCATGGTGGGGCTGGTGCTGTTGATCGCTTGCGCCAACGTGGCGAATCTCCTGATCGCGCGGGCGTTCGCGCGGCAGAAGGAGATCGCTGTACGGCTGTCGCTGGGCGCGTCGCGCGGACAACTGATCCGCCAATTGTTAGTGGAGAGCATGGTGTTATCGTGTGCGGGCGGAGCGGCAGGCGTGCTGCTGGCGGTGGCGATGACCAAGGCATTGCTGGCGCTGATGCCTACCGAAGGGAATCCGTTGCTCATTCACGCTCAGCCGGATTTGCGGATTCTGTCGTTCACACTGGGCCTCACTTTTCTTACCGGTTTGATCTTCGGGTTGGTGCCCGCGATGCGGGCCAGCCGTCCGGATTTGTGGACTACGCTGAAGGACGCCGTCGGGTCCATTGCGGGATCGAGCGGTTCACTATTCTTGCGCAAGGGATTGGTCACCGCGCAGGTAGCTCTGAGTTTTCTGCTGCTCTTCGGCGCCGGGTTGTTCGTCAGGAGCTTGCAGAATCTCAAGTCCGTGGATACGGGCTTCCGTGATCTGGATAATCTGATCACGTTCCAGGTGTCACCGGCGCTAAGCGGGTACGATGCGCCGCGAACCGTGCATTTTTACGATGAACTGCTAACTCAAATCCGCTCCTTGCCGGGCGTGAAGTTCGCGGGCCTAGCGTCCGTCCCGCTGCTGCACGGCTGGGAGTGGGACAGCCAGACGGCGGTAGAAGGCTATCAATCCAAGGATGGTGAGGACATGCAGGCGTTCATGAACTCGATTTCCCCAGGCTATTTCCAGACCATGGGCACTCCACTCAAGGAAGGCCGCGACTTCGACCGGCGGGATATGAAGGACAACTCGAAAGTTGCCATCGTCAATGAACAGTTCGCGCGGCATTTCTTCGGTAACAAGAGCGCGGTGGGAAGGCATCTGGGAAGGGGTGGTCCAGGTAAGTTCGACACCGAGATCGTGGGTGTGGTGGCAGACGCTTTGTATGAAGGACCGCGCGAAGGCGTGCGGCGTCAGGTATTCATTCCAAATTGGGGTAACGGCGGCGTGGCTTTCTATGTTCGCGCTGGATTGGGTTCCCATTCCGCCTACGCTTCGTTGCGGAACGAAGTAAAAAAGCTGGACGCGTCCCTGCCGATTTACGAGCTGAAAACGCTGGGCGGCCAACTGGATGAGACGCTGCTGACGGAGCGCTTGATCGCGCTATTATCAGCCGGCTTCGGTTTGCTGGCCACTTTATTGGCAGCGCTGGGGCTCTACGGAGTAATGGCGTTCGTAGTGGCGCGGCGCACCAAGGAGTTGGGGGTTCGGATGGCGTTGGGAGCGCAGGCCGGCTCGGTGATCTGGCTGGTTATGCGCGACGTTCTGCTGCTGTTGGTTCTGGGATTGGCGGTCGGGATTCCGGCGGCTATTGGGTTGGGCCGTTTGGTCGCGACGCAGCTTTACGGGATCAAAGCGAATGATCCTTCGATTGCCGTCGCCAGCATGATTGTGCTGATTGTGGTGGCGGCGTTGGCTGGGTTTATTCCGGCGCGGCGGGCCAGCAGAATCGATCCGATATTGGCGTTGCGGTACGAGTAAGAGTCAAAATCGGAAAAAGCACCCTCCCTTACGGTCGCGGCTCGGTACCCATGTTCCCGGCACCAAACCGCGAGCGTAAGCGACCGGTGCCTTAGGGAGCCAGGTTAGATTGGCAGGGTGAAATGGAAAACGGATCCTTCGCCGGGCTGGGATTCCAACCAGATTTTCCCGCCATATTGCTCGATGATCCGCTTCGCAATGGCTAGCCCAACACCAGTGCCCGGATACTCGCGCCCATGCAGGCGCTTGAACGCGCGGAAAATCTCCCCGTGGAAACGGGGATCAATGCCTTCTCCATTATCTTTAAATGAAAAGATGGCTTGATCCTCGCTCAGCTTCGCGGAGATGTGAAGCCGCGGCGGCTGAGAGCTCCGAAATCGTAGGGAATTCGTTATCAATTGGTAGAAGACCTGGCTCAAATGAGTGAAGTCGGACTGCACGGCGGGAAGCTCATCGTGGGTGATTTCGGCGCCGCTTTCGCGAATCTGTTTATCCAGCTTCAACAACACGCCTCGGGCCACAGCCTCCGCATCCACGGTGGAAGAGGGCTGATCCAATGGGCGAAGTTGAAGCGAGTAGGTGAGTAGATCGGCCAGGAGCCGCTCCATAGTCTGCACGCCATCCAGGATGAACCGCATGAATTCGCGGCCGTCGTTGTCAAGTTGGCCATCGCATCGGCGGCTCAGCAACTGCGTGTAGCTGGCGATCATGCGTAAAGGCTCCCGCATATCGTGGGAGACGGCGTGAGCGAACTGAGTTAATTCGTCGGCGTGCTGCGCTTCCAAAGCCCGCAGGCGGGCGCGCAGTTCCAGGACCTCCGCCAGCAAATTCTGTGGATCGAGTTCGACCAGTGAAAGTTTGATGCCAGCGCGACTACCGTCCGTGCTCATATTGCGCGCCGATCGCCTTTCGGGACGCTATGTGTTCAGTATCGCAGATGTATTGCGATTTGGATTCCCTGGGGAGATTACTAGTTAGCCGCAGAGGAAGGCTGATTCACGCAGATAAGCAAAATCCGCGTTTATGGGCGTTCATCAATTTTAACTCGACGCGCTCCGCTTCAGCATGTCTTCGATCACCTTTGCCATCTTCAACAGTTCGTCCAGGTCCGACGGCTTGCGGATGTAGAGGTCGGCTCCGAGCCAGCTGGCCGCCGCCTGATCGGCCGGGGCCGCGGAGGACGTAAGAACAATCACCGGGACGCTACGAAGAGAGGGCTCAGCCCGGACATGTCGCAGCACTTCATCTCCCGTGTGCCGCGGAAGATTCACGTCCAGCACAATAAGATCCAGTTGGACGCGGCTGACGGAGGCATTTTTCACAATCGCAATGGCCTTCTGGCCGTCCTCTGCCACGGTCAGTTCGAACGGAAGAGCGCGGCTGTCCAGGGCCTCGCAAAACAGCCGAACGTCGCCGGGATTGTCTTCCGCGAGCAGAATTTTGAATGTGGCTGGCAAAAGGCACCTGAGAGAGCCGTGGCGCTGAGAAAGTTGTAACATGATCTCACGGTGAAAGTCTAATTTTGGATAATCCAGATATGAGAAGGAGCGAACCAGCCATGAAAGCTGCGCCAGCCGTCCGCAACGGGTCCAAAAAGGGCGACCCGAAAGCCGACCCGAAGAGTGAGATCAACGTGCTGCTGAAGACGCTTATCGCCTTCAAACGAGGGGACTTTTCTATTCGGATGCCGGTGGATGAGACCGGAGTCGCGGGCAAGGTTGCAGACGCGCTCAATGACATTCTGGAGCTCAACCAGAAGATGATGAGTGAGCTTGCGAGAATCAGTAAAGCTGTCGGCAAGGATGGCAAGATTACACAACGCGCGAGCATCGGATCGGTCACCGGATCGTGGGCGGATTGCGTGGAATCGGTCAACAGCCTGATCGGGGACCTGGTGCAGCCCTCTACCGAAGTTGCGCGCGTAATCGGCGCTGTGGCAAAAGGTGACTTGTCGCAGACCATGGCCCTGGAAGTGGACGGGCGTCCGTTGCGCGGCGAGTTCCTGCACACGGCGCGAGTGGTGAACACCATGGTGCAGCAGTTGAACTCGTTCGCATCCGAGGTAACGCGCGTGGCGCGCGAAGTGGGCACGGAGGGCAAGCTGGGCGGGCAGGCAGTGGTGACTGGGGTCGCCGGAACCTGGAAAGATCTTACCGAGAGTGTGAACTCCATGGCCAGCAACCTGACCGATCAGGTGCGCAACATCGCGGGCGTGACTACGGCCGTGGCTCGCGGCGATTTAACTACCCGAATCACGGTGGATGCCCGCGGCGAAATTCTGGAACTGAAAAACACCATCAACACCATGGTGGATCAGCTCAGTTCGTTCGCCGCCGAAGTAACCCGCGTGGCGCGCGAGGTGGGTACCGAAGGGCGTTTGGGCGGACAGGCGGAAGTGAAAGGCATCGCGGGCGTGTGGAAGGATCTCACCGATTCGGTCAATTCCATGGCCGGAAATTTAACCAACCAGGTTCGAAACATCGCTGAAGTTACTACCGCAGTTGCTAAGGGCGATCTTTCGACGCGCATTACTGTGGACGCGCGCGGCGAGATTTTGCAGCTCAAGAACACCATCAACACCATGGTGGATCAGCTCAGCTCATTCGCCGCCGAAGTTACTCGCGTGGCGCGCGAGGTGGGAACGGAAGGCAATCTGGGTGGCCAGGCGGACGTTCCCGGAGTGGGCGGCACTTGGAAGGATTTGACAGATTCCGTGAATTCCATGGCGGGAAACCTGACTGCGCAGGTTCGCAATATCGCAGAAGTCACTACGGCTGTGGCCAAGGGCGATCTGTCCAGGAAAATTACGGTGCAGGTGCGCGGCGAAATTCTGGAGCTGAAGAACACCATCAACACCATGGTGGATCAGCTCAGTTCGTTCGCATCGGAGGTAACGCGCGTGGCGCGCGAAGTGGGAACCGAGGGTCGTCTGGGCGGACAAGCGGAAGTGGAGGGCGTGGCCGGGACCTGGCGTGGCCTGACGGACAGCGTCAACTATATGGCCAGCAACTTGACCAACCAGGTGCGCAATATCGCCGGCGTGACTACGGCCGTGGCCAAGGGCGATCTATCTACCAAGATAACGGTGGATGCGCGCGGCGAAATTCTGGAGCTGAAAAACACCATCAACACCATGGTGGATCAGCTCAATTCGTTCGCTAGCGAAGTTACGCGCGTGGCGCGCGAGGTGGGAACCGAGGGCAAACTGGGCGGGCAAGCGCAGGTGCGCGGCGTCGGCGGCGTGTGGAAGGATCTTACGGACTCAGTGAACTCCATGGCCGGCAATCTGACGGCACAAGTCCGCAACATTGCCGAGGTGACTACGGCCGTGGCCAAGGGCGACTTGTCGCGAAAAATCACGGCCGATGTGCGGGGGGAAATTCTAGAGTTGAAGAATACCATCAACACGATGGTGGATCAGCTCAACTCCTTCGCTAGCGAAGTTACGCGCGTGGCGCGCGAGGTGGGGACTGACGGAAAGCTGGGTGGTCAGGCGCAAGTGAAGGGCGTGGGCGGGGTTTGGAAGGATCTTACCGATAGCGTGAACTTCATGGCGGGGAACCTGACGGCGCAGGTCCGAAATATTGCCGAGGTAACCACGGCCGTGGCCAATGGCGATCTCTCGCGCAAAATCACCGTGGATGTTCGCGGTGAAATTCTGGAGTTGAAAAATACCATCAACATTATGGTGGATCAGCTCAATGCGTTCGCCAGCGAAGTGACGCGCGTGGCGCGCGAAGTGGGAACCGAGGGGAAACTGGGTGGACAGGCAGTGGTGAAAGGCGTGGCCGGTACGTGGAAGGATCTGACGGACTCGGTGAACTCCATGGCCAGCAACTTGACGAACCAGGTGCGAAATATTGCCGAGGTGACCACCGCTGTGGCTACTGGCGATCTTTCGCGCAAGATCACGGTGGAAGTGCGCGGGGAAATTCTGGAGCTGAAGAACACCATCAATACGATGGTGGATCAGCTCAGCTCATTCGCATCGGAAGTGACGCGCGTGGCTCGCGAAGTAGGAACCGAGGGCAAGCTGGGCGGACAGGCCGACGTGCACGGTGTTGCGGGTACCTGGAAGGACTTGACGGATTCGGTGAATTCCATGGCCAGCAACCTGACCAGTCAGGTCCGCAACATCGCCGAAGTGACCACGGCAGTGGCCAAGGGCGATCTGTCGCGCAAGATCACCGTGGATGTGCGGGGTGAAATCCTGGAACTGAAGAACACCGCCAATACCATGGTGGATCAACTCAATGCGTTCGCGAGTGAAGTGACGCGCGTGGCGCGCGAAGTGGGCACCGAGGGCAAATTGGGCGGGCAGGCCGACGTGAAGGGCGTGGGCGGTGTCTGGAAAGATCTTACGGACAGCGTCAACTTCATGGCCGGTAACCTGACGTCGCAGGTTCGGAACATCGCGCAGGTGACGACGGGTGTCGCCAAAGGCGATCTTTCGACAAAAATTACAGTAGACGCCCGCGGTGAAATTCTGGAGTTGAAGAACACCATCAACACGATGGTGGATCAGCTAAATGCATTCGCCAGCGAAGTTACGCGCGTGGCACGCGAGGTGGGAACTGAAGGCAAGCTGGGTGGCCAAGCAGATGTGCGCGGCGTGGCGGGTACGTGGAAGGATTTGACGGACAGCGTCAACTACATGGCCAGCAACCTGACCAACCAGGTCCGCAATATCGCGGGCGTGACAACGGCGGTGGCGCGCGGCGACTTAACTACCAAGATCACCGTGGATGCGCGCGGCGAGATTCTGGAGCTGAAAAACACCATCAATGCCATGGTGGATCAGCTCAGTTCATTCGCATCCGAAGTAACACGAGTGGCGCGCGAAGTGGGTACCGAAGGTAAACTGGGCGGCCAGGCGGAAGTAAAGGGCGTGGCGGGTACTTGGAAAGATCTCACCGAGAGCGTGAACTCCATGGCCGGCAACCTGACCAATCAGGTGCGTAATATTGCTGAAGTTACTACTGCGGTGGCCAAGGGCGATCTGTCGCGCAAGATCACGGTGGACGTGCGCGGCGAAATTCTGGAGCTGAAGAATACCATCAATACCATGGTGGATCAACTCAGCTCATTCGCATCGGAAGTAACGCGTGTGGCGCGCGAGGTGGGTACGGAAGGCAAACTCGGCGGACGCGCGGAAGTGCGAGGCGTGGCGGGGACTTGGAAAGATCTCACGGACAGCGTGAATTCGATGGCCGGTAATCTCACTTCGCAGGTTCGCAACATTGCGCAAGTAACTACCGCGGTGGCAAACGGGAATCTCTCGCGCAAGATTACGGTGGACGTGCAGGGCGAAATTCTGGAGCTGAAGGACACCATCAACACCATGGTGGATCAGCTCAACTCCTTCGCATCGGAGGTTACGCGCGTGGCGCGCGAAGTGGGAACGGATGGCAAGCTGGGCGGCCAGGCGGAAGTGAAGGGCGTCGCCGGGACATGGAAAGATCTTACCGACAACGTGAACTTCATGGCCGCCAACCTTACAACGCAGGTGCGCGGCATCGCCAAGGTGGTCACCGCGGTGGCTAACGGCGATCTAAAACGCAAGCTGGTCTTGGAAACCAAAGGCGAGATCGCGGAGCTGGCTGACACGATCAACGGAATGATCGACACGCTGGCAACTTTTGCCGACCAGGTGACCACGGTGGCGCGCGAAGTGGGTATCGAGGGCAAGCTGGGCGGCCAGGCTCGGGTACCGGGCGCGGCTGGAATCTGGCGCGATTTGACCGACAACGTGAATCAACTCGCGGCCAATCTTACCAACCAGGTCCGCGCGATTGCGGAAGTGGCGACTGCCGTCACCAAAGGCGACCTGACGCGCTCCATCGCGGTGGAAGCGCAGGGCGAGGTGGCCGCGCTGAAAGACAACATCAACGAAATGATCGTGAACCTGGCGGCGACCACGCGGAAGAACAACGAGCAGGACTGGCTGAAGACGAACATCGCCAAGTTCACGGGAATGATGCAAGGCCAGCGTGATTTGCTTACGGTGTCCCAGCTCTTGCTTTCTGAGCTGACTCCGCTGGTGGGCGCGCAGCATGGCACGTTCTACATCGCGGACTCGCAGGATGACACCACGATCCTCAAGTTGCTGGCCGGATACGCCATCGATGAGCGCAACGAAGCGCTTCGATCGTTCCCGGTGGGGCAAGGATTGGTTGGCCAATGCGCCAAGGAGAAGGAGCGCATTCTGGTGACCGATGTCCCGGGCGATTACATCCGGATCAACTCTAGTCTCGGCGGATTAGCCCCGGTCAGTATCGTGGTGCTGCCGGTATTGTTCGAGGGCGACGTGAAGGCTGCCATCGAGCTGGCCTCGTTCGCCCAGTTCAGCGATATTCACCTGGCGTTCCTGGATCAGCTTACGCAATCCATCGGCATTGTGCTGAACACGATCGCCGCCACTATGCGGACGGAGCAGTTGCTGCAACAGAGCCAGGCGCTGGCCGAGGAATTGCAGAGCCAGCAGCTACAATTGCAAACCACCAACGCGGAATTGCAGGAAAAAGCGCAATTGCTGGCCGAGCAGAAGACCGAAGTGGAAACCAAGAATCAGGAAGTGGAGCAAGCTAAGAAGGCGCTGGAAGAGAAGGCCGCGCAGCTTGAGATCACATCCAAGTACAAGAGCGAATTCCTGGCTAACATGAGCCACGAACTGCGCACACCGCTCAACAACCTGCTGATTCTGGCGCGCATGCTGTCCGAAAACTCGGACAAAAACCTGACGCCCAAGCAGGTGAAGTTCGCCGAGACCATCCACACTTCGGGTACGGATCTGTTGGCGTTGATCAACGATATTCTCGATTTGAGCAAAATCGAATCGGGAAAAATGGATGTGGAGGTGGGAGGCGTCCGATTCACGGAGCTAGGAGACTATTGTTCCAAGGCGTTCCGGCACGTGGCGGATGGCAAGGGCTTGGAATTCACCGTGGAATTGGGTGCTTCGCTATCCAACGAGATCATGCACACCGACGCCAAGCGGCTGCAGCAAGTTCTCAAGAACCTGCTGTCGAACGCGCTCAAGTTTACCGAGCACGGGTCGGTGCATTTTACTATCGACCGCGCGGCTTCGGGTTGGAGCTCGAATCACATGATCCTCGGGCGCGGGAAATCCGTGATCGCTTTCTCGGTGGAGGATACGGGCATCGGAATACCCGCCGACAAACAGCGCATAATCTTCGAGGCGTTCCAGCAAGCCGACGGAACCACCAGCCGCAAGTACGGCGGCACGGGATTGGGGCTTTCCATTAGCCGTGAATTGGCCAGGCTGCTGGGCGGCGAAATCCGGTTGCAAAGCGCGCCTGGGGTCGGCAGCATTTTCACGCTGTATCTGCCTCAGACTTACGTCGCTCCCGCGCTCACTCTCAAGAGTGAAGCGCTCAAGACCACGCCCATGCTAATGGAGCAAGCGGCGGTTCCGGAAGGCCAGGTGGACATCATTCTGTCTCCCTCCACGCTGGGCGCTGAAGCACGGGTGGAAGATCTGGTGATCGATGACGATCGCAATCTGATTGAGCCAGGCGATTCAGTGCTGTTGATCGTCGAGGATGATATCACCTTCGGGCGCATCCTTGTGGATTTGGCGCACGATCACGGTCTGAAAGCACTGGTCGCAATTCGCGGCAGCGCGGCGATGTCGCTGGCGCGCGAGTTCAAGCCGGGCGCGATTACACTCGACATCAATCTTCCGGATATGGCCGGCTGGACCATTTTGGACCGCCTCAAGCACGATCCGGCGACGCGGCATATCCCAGTGCATGTAATTTCGGGAGACGATAATCGCCGCCGCGGAATTGCTCTGGGAGCCATGACGTATCTCGAAAAATCCGTAACGAACGAATCGCTGGCGGAGGCTTTCGCGACCATCGAACATTCGGCCCAGAAGCGCGTCAAGAAGCTGTTGGTGGTTTGTTCGGAAGATCAGGCCCAGGATGAAATAGCCGGCAGGCTGGCCGCGCCTGATATCGAGATTATTCCCGTGCGCACCGCCGGCGAGGCATTGGCGGTAGCCAAACAACAATACCTGGACGGAATTGTGATCCATTTCCAAATGGAAGGCATTGCCGCGCTGCCTTTGGTGGAGGAGCTGCAAGCGCAAACCGGTCCGCACGTGCCGCCTTCGATCCTGTTCTCGGATCGCCCCTTGACGGCGGACGAAGAAGGTGACTGGATACGATTGACCAGGACCAGCATCGTGAAGGTGGTCCACGCGCACGAGCGTCTGCTGGATGAATCCGTGCTGCTGCTGCATCGCGCGGAATCCGATCTAGAGCCCAAGCAACGCCGCATCGTGGAGCAGTTGCGCGAAACCGATGCTACGCTGGTGGGTAAGACAGTTCTGGTGATCGATGATGATGTGCGCAATATTTTCGCCCTTACAAGCCTGCTGGAAGACCATCGCCTCAAGGTGGTGCATGCTGAGAACGGACGAACGGGAATCGAGCTGCTGCAGAACACGCCAGAAATAGATTTGGTGCTAATGGATATCATGATGCCGGAGATGGATGGCTATGAAACCATGCGCGCCATCCGGCAGGAACCGCAGTTCCGGTCGCTGCCGATCATCGCTCTTACCGCAAAAGCCATGAAGGGAGATCGAGCGAAATGTATCGAAGCCGGTGCTACGGATTACATCACTAAGCCAGTGGACCTGGAGCAGCTTTTCTCGGTACTGCGCGTGTCGGTCAGCCGCGGCTATGAGCCGACGCAAATAGCTATTCCCACGGTCTAAAGTTTGGAGGTACGACTACGGCAACATCCAGACAAGCAGCCGGGCAAGCGGCCAGCGAGCAGTCTGCCCAGGACCGGATCAAGATCCTGCTGGTAGACGATACGCCGGAGAATCTCGTGTCGCTGGAAGCAGCGCTGGATGGATTGGGACAGGATCTGGTACTGGCCAACTCGGGAGTGGAAGCGCTGCGGCACCTGCTCGAGGAGGATTTTGCGGCGATTCTGTTGGATGTAAAGATGCCGGAGATGGATGGCTTTCAGACGGCTGAACTGATTCGCTCCCGCAAACGTTCCCGTGATATCCCCATCCTTTTCCTGACCGGCTATAAGAGCGATGAACATCTGTTCCGGGGCTACGACCTGGGCGCGGTGGATTTCCTCTTCAAGCCGATCGTTCCGGAAATCCTCCGATCGAAAGTAAGCGTGTTCGTCGAATTGAGCCGCAACACTCGCCTGCTGCGGCATCAGACTGAGGTTTTGCGGAAGGCCGAGCAAAAGTTTCGCTCGCTGCTCGAGGCGGCTCCCGACGCTATGATCATCAGCTCCGCGGAAGGGGAAATCAGCCTGGTGAATTCACAAGCCGAGGTGATGTTCGGATATTCGCGCGATGAGCTGATCGGGCGGAATATCCGGAGGCTGGTAGAGGATTGGACTGGCCGTCACGCGTCGTCGCTGGATTCGGTGGAGGCCGGCCAGTGGTCCAGTACTCAACAGGAGCTTTGGGCGCGGCGGAAGAATCGGAATCAATTTCCTGTAGAAATCAGTTTGAGCCCGCTGCAAACCGAAGAAGGCTTGCTGCTGACTTCCGCCATTCGGGACATTACGGAACGCCAGCGCGCCGATGCAGCCATTCGCGAGCTGAACAACACGCTGGAGCAACGCGTGACGGAGCGTACTCGCGAGCTGATGCGTTCGAACGAAGCGTTACGGCGATCCAACGACGATCTGAACCAGTTCGCCTTCGCCGCCAGTCACGACATGCAGGAGCCACTGCGCATGGTGGCGCTCTACAGTCAGATCATTCAGAAGCGGTACGCGGAGAAGCTGGATGCGGACGCCCAGCAGTTGTTCGGATTCGTGGTGGGCGGAGCCAGGCGCATGGAGATGCTGCTGAAGGATTTGCTGGCATATTCGCAAACCGGGTCGTCGAGTGAAGGACCAGAAGAGCCCGTGGATTGCGAGAAAGCTATCCAGAAAGTGATGCTGAATTTGCAGGCTACCATTGAGCAGAACAGCGCCCGCGTCACATGGGATGCGCTGCCCACCCTGCATGCGCACGAGATCCGGCTGGTGCAATTGTTCCAGAACCTGATTGGAAACGCAGTGAAATACCGATCTGAGGAGACGCCGGAAATCCATGTTTCCGTGGAGCGCCGCGCGCAAGACTGGCTTTTTAGCGTGAAGGATAACGGGATCGGAATCGAGCCCGAATACGCGCAGCAAGTGTTTGGGATCTTTAAGCGCCTGCACGGACAAAACTACGAGGGAACCGGAATTGGACTGGCGATCTGTCAGCGAATTGTAGAGCGATACGGCGGCCGTATCTGGGTGGAATCGAAGCCAGGAGCGGGCTCCGTGTTTTGCTTTACAATCCCGCCGGCTGATAGCTAAAGGCACCGGCTCCCTTACGGTCGCGGCTCGGTAGCGCATGTTCCGAACGGCGAGCGTAAGCGACCGGTGCCTTAGTGGACGAGCAACTCCGCGATGTCCTGATGACCGGACGCTTCTGCTACTTGCCGTGCCGTTAATCCATCGGCGGTCAATCGTTCGATATCGGCGCCCAATTGAACCAGAGCGCGAACCATCCGCGAGTTTCCCATGGCAGCCGCGGCGTGCAACGCGCTGATGCCGCGGGAATCGATGGCATTGATGTCGGCTCCTGATTTTGCCAGCAGATCTACTATCGCAGCATGCCCTCGGACCACCGAGGCAATCACCGGCGTGATGCCTTCGCGCCCGGGCGCATTGGGGTCGGCGCCACCTTTGAGCAGCACCTTTACAGCTTCCGAATGCGCACCCAAAGCCGCCACTAGCAGAGGCGTGTTGCCGCTGGTATCGCGGGCTTCGATGCGGGCGCCTTTGGCCAACAGCATGGGCAATATATCAGCATTTCCAGCGGCGGAGGCGGCCACCAACGCCGGGCGGCCGTGATCGTCGACGGAATTGGGATCCGCGCCGTGCTCCAGCAGAACCCAACCCATGGCTGGCCCGGTCAAGATGGAGGTGGACAAGGCTGTGAGTCCAGCGTGGCTACGGGCGTTCACTTCCGCGCCGCTCGCGAGTAGCGCGCAAACCACCAGCGTGCGTCCGTTGACGGACGCGGCGATCAATGGAGTGACGCCCTGTTCGTCGCGCATATTTACCTCGGCGCCGGCGGATAGCAGCTCCTCAACCACATCGGAGTGGCCCTCAATAGACGCAGCCAGCAGCGCTGTCACGCCGCCGTCTGCCCGATCGTTTGGATTTGCACCTTTCTCGATCAGCAGCCGGACCGTCGGAGTATGCCCCTGGGTGGCTGCCAGAATCAGAACGGTGGCGTGGCCCTGGTAACGCATATGGACATCGGCGCCCTCCGCCAGGATCAACTGCACGGCCTCGGTCCGGCCTTCGAGCGCGGCAGCTAGCAGAGGCGTGGCTCCGTTTTCGAGCCGGGCGTCCACCTTCGCGCCGCGGCGCAATAGCAGCCGCATGCGTTCCAGATCCCCGGCAGCCGAGGCTCTGACTAGCTCAAGCTCTGATTGGGTTGGCATCGACGAGCGCGGTTACGCCGTCAGGATCTCCGCCCTTTCGCGCAGGTCTTCGTAAAAAACGGAGAAAGCATCGCCGTTCCACAGCACGTTGATCAATCCGGATCCAGCCACCTGACCCTCCGATTCGATGATGGAATCGGTGGGAATTTCGATCAATACGGTGGTGGGATCGCGGAGGGAACTGCCAGGGTGAGGCTCGAGCTTGACGGCATGCAGCGGAATCGCAACCTTGTACCGGGCTGGCGTCTTGGGAGCGGTGATCACGCTTGAATAACTCCTGGAGAAAACTCCGCTTTGCAACAGAATAACACGCGCGCTCATCGGCACTTAGCTATCTTTCGGGTAGGTGCCGAGAACGCGCATGAAATCCGCCAGCTCGGCCAGATGGCGCAGAGCATTTTGAACGCGGGGCTCGTCCTCTCTATCCAGAAAATCCAGGTAGAACAGATACTCCCAGGGCGATCCGTGCAGGGGGCGCGATTCGATCTTGGTCAGGTTGAGATCGCGTAGCGCGAACGCACTCAACGCGCGAAACAAGGCCCCAGGTATGTTGCGCGTGGTGAACACCAGCGAGGTTTTCCAGGCCTTGGCCCGGCGGCGGGGAACCTTTGTGCGCTTGGCTGAATACAACAAAAAGAAGCGCGTAAAATTACGGCGATCGTCTTCAATGGAGCGCTGCAGGATGTGGGCGCCGTAGATGGAAGCAGCTACCGAGGAAGCAATCGCGGCGGCATCCGGCGCTTTTTCTTCCATCAGCATCTTGACGCTGCCGGCGGTGTCATAGAAAGGCGTGCTCTCAATTCTCCGATGGCCCGCAAAAAACCGCAGGCACTGGTTCAGCGCTACCGGATGCGAATAGACTTTGCGGACGTCCTTAAAACGAACCCCGGGAGGGGCGATCAGATTGTGGACGATTCGTACGTTGGTTTCAGCGGCTATGCGCACGTCAAAATGCAAAAGATGATCGTAATTCTCATGCACCGAGCCGGCTAAAGAATTCTCTATTGGTATCACCGCGGCATCGATCTTGCGCCGGGCCAAGGCTCGGAAGACGTCCTCGAAGCGCGGAAAAGGAACAACTTCTACTTTGTTGCCGAGAAGTTGAACTACCGCCTCCTGGCTGAATGCTCCTAAGGCGCCTTGAAATCCAACCCGCTCTTTTTTCATGATTTCCCTGTTTTGCGGCGGCCTTTCTGGATGGCGCCCTGGCCGCCATCCCAGCGGCGGACATTGGGAGACGGGAGGTTCAGCAGGTCCAGCACCCGATCCACGCTATGGTCCACGATATCAAGGATGGTCTTCGGTTGGTTATAGAAGCCGGGGACCGGTGGCAGAATGATGGCCCCCATTTCCGTCAGGGCGACCATGGTGCGCAGATGTCCGAGATGCAAAGGTGTTTCCCGGACCAGAAGAATCAGTTTCCGGCGTTCCTTGAGGCAAACGTCAGCGGCACGGATCAGAAGATTCGAGCTTAGACCAGTGGCGATGGCCGACATGCTGTGGATGGAGCACGGCGCAATCACCATTCCCTGAGTGAGGAAGGAGCCGCTGGCTAGCCGGCTGCCGATATCCTCCAACGGATACGTGAAATCCGCCAAAGCTTTGAATTGGTCAACGGTCTGCCCGCTCTCAAGAAATGCCGTCCGTTCGGCAGACCTGGTAAGGATGAGGTGCGTTTCCACCTCCAACCCCTGCCGCAGCCTTTCGAGCAGCCGGTAGCCGTAGATGGAGCCGCTGGCTCCCGAGACTCCGATTATTACCCTCAAAAGGCCTCCTTACCTCAAGCTTTGTTCGGAAAGCCGAACAAAACTCCTTTTCGTCGCTTGATTCTTTGGCCCCGCGACGGCTATAATTCGAGCCTGGCGGAACCATTTTCCCAAATGGTTTCTTGTCGATACCGGGCCGCACGGGGCGTACTGGAAAAGCATCATATCATGGAGGACGCTGGACAGAGGCTCAGGCGGACACGCGAACGCCTGAGTATGCGCTTTCGCGACGTCGAACAAGCCAGTCTGAAGATTGCCGACAAATATCATAATGACGAGTTTTCCATCCTGATCAACCGGCTTTCCGAGATTGAAAACCATGGTCTGTTGCCGAACATCTATAAGCTCTATTCACTAGCTAGCATCTATCGTCTTAATTTTCAAGAACTTCTGGAATGGTATGGCGTTCCGTTGGCCAACATGCCGGCGGACGCGGCCTTCGCCGAACTCCCCACCAGTCATCTGATCGGGTTCTCGAAGGGTATGCATGGCGAGGTTTTGCTTCCGATATCGCTTGATCCTGGAATTGATGTCCGCCGAACCACCTATCTCAGCCGAATGATCCAGAGATGGGGGAAGCTGCCCCTGATGCTGTTGGATGCATTGGATTTGAAGGATCACCGGTATGGGTTTATCGGTACCGAGGATTGGTTCATGTATCCGCTGCTCCAGCCGGGCTCGCTGGTAATGATCGATGAAACCAAGCGCAAAGTGATCAACTCCGGCTGGGCGAACGAATTCGACAGGCCCATCTATTTTTTAGAACATCGCCAGGGCTACGTCTGCGGATGGTGCAACCTGGCGGACGACCGGCTGATCCTGCAGGCGCATCCGGTCTCCGTGTGTCCACCCCAAGTTTATAGTTATCCCAAAGATGTCGACATTATCGGCCAAGTCACGGGCGTGGCTATGAATCTGGACCAGGGTCGTCGTCGCCGGACGCGCCTTTGAGCAGCTCGATCATGGTCTCCATCTCCTGCAGATAGAGCCGTCTTTCCACTGGTTTGGCACTGGAAGGCAGCACATTCTTATATGGTTTGAGCTTGGTCCAGGCCTGGAGCACCGTTTTCTTTTCTTCGGGCAAATCTGAGAGATATAAGCTCAAGTCCGCCAACTGCTGCTCAAGGTTGAAAGAGAGCCATTCGGCGAAGACATGTTGGTGGCTTTTCTTTAGGGCCCGGGTGGCATGATCCGGGCCGAACACTAGCGCTAGTCCGTGGTGTTCGTAGCGCGCACTGTTGGGATTTCGAAGACCCGCTAGGTATACCAACCTTCCGAACACGGACGGGATCTGGGAAAGCGTGTGGCGCCAGACGTCTGCCACAGCGCGCTGGTCCAAACCTTCGTTAGCTTCCGTACCCTTCATCTCAACACTAAGATAATACACCAGATCTATTTGATAAACCATCCCAAAACGTAAGCTTCTCCCACAGCAAACCAAAGATGTTCTGGTTTCAGAAAGAGTCTGGAGCGGAGCCTTGTCCGGTCGGTTCAGCCCTTAGCCTGACTAGGAGTTTCAAGAACTCAAATCCACGAACCGACAAGGAGATCCCGTTATGATGAGGAAGCTTTTGTTGCTGGCTAGCTTGATGCTGGCGTTAGGAACGATAGTCTCGGCGGACATGCCAGCCCCGCCCTGCGACCCCAACTGCGGAAATAAAGAAGCTGCGCGTCTGGCCGGGTGAGACCGGATGGGAGCTGGATGCTACACTCTTGGGTATCGTTTATCCACTAGACCATGCTCCAGCTCCCGCTCGACCAACTGGTGCTCGTCGTCGCTCAAGCGACGCTGCTGGTAATCCTGCTTGTCCGCCTGTGGCTTGCGGGCCTCCATCGTACTTATCCATTCTTCTTTAGCTATCTGCTGGCTGACCTGCTTCAAGTATTGATCTTGTCGGCTCTCCCGTTTAAGAGCTATGCGTACCGCTATTTCTGGGTCGGGAGCGAGGCCGTCATTGCCTGTTGTTACGGCCTAATCCTGGTTGAACTGTATCGTGTGCTACTTCGCGATCTGCCTGGTATCGCCAGTATTTCCCGGCGCTACATCACGGTGACGATCGCAGTCGCGACCGCGGGTTCGCTACTTCTGCTGCGCCTGGAGGAGACTCCCAGGAATTACGTCTCGACTTTCTTGGTAATTGAGCGCGCAATCATTTTCAGTATGGTGATCTTCATCCTCCTGGTGAGTGCCTTCCTGGCATACTACCCGATTCCCTTGAACCGCAACGTAGTAGTCTATTCCATTGGCTATTCGGTTTATTTCCTTACCAAGGCGACTGCCCTTTTTGTACGTACTCTGGGTCACTATGTGATGCCGCAAATCAGTACCGTCCTGCTGGTTGTTTCTTCGGCTTGCCTCCTATTTTGGGCGATCGCCCTGAACCGGCAAGGCGAGCTACACACTGTTGTGATTGGTCACAAATGGAAGAGAGAAGATGAAGCGCGTCTACTTTCCCAATTAAAGGCCATCAACTCCACGCTACTCAGCGCCGGAAAACGGTGATGTAGTTCTTTGAATAACGAAATAAGCATGCTAAATAACACAACTCGGGGCTTGCCTAACAACCAAAACTTGGATATCCTGAATTTGGATCGGGAAAGGGGGCCTAACAAGTGACACTTGCTGCGCTATCAGTTGCGGTCGTATTCTTTGCGGCTGCATTTGCTTTTGTGATTCACCGGCTCACTTCACGCTTTAACCCCGAGTCCGTCGTTGCCGATTGGCTAGACGGCTTTTCTCTGGATAGCTACGCGCCCATGCGGCGGTTGCTGGATCAAAGCGATTTCGATTTTCTCCAAAAACAACCCGGCTACAATCCGGAACTCGGTAAGCGCTTGCGGGCGGAACGCCGCAAAGCGTTTGTCGATTATCTCTGGCTGATGGTGGGAGACTTTAATCAGTTAATAAAAGTCGGGCGGCTCATGCTGGTTGGTTCAAGCGTTGACCGGCCTGAATTCGCACACGCATTGTGGCGCCAACAGATCAATTTTTATCTGGCCGTCTGCACCATCCGCTGTAAACTGGCGCTGGCTCCGCTGGGCGTCCGTGTGGAAGGACCGGAGGTGTTAAATTCCCTCGGGGAGATGCTGCGGCAGGTTACGGAGCTGGCTTCGCTCGAAACAGCGGCTTTTTAACTGGCACAGATTCGCTTCAAAGCTTCTTTGGCGTCTTTAAGGCCTACGAATTCCTTCTCGGCCCGCTTGAATTCGCCGGTGTGCACACACCGGCGAGCGCCGCGATGTTCCACCGGAAAACGCAAATGCAGCATCTCGTGGAACATAACGTATTCCACCGCCAGGCGCGGGACGCTGGGCCGGTCCAGGTGCCGGCTCAGAACAATCACGTTGTGAGACGGATCGTAATGCCCCAGCATGGTGCGGGAGGGTTTGCGGCTCCAACCGAGCGGCGGACGAGCGACCAGTCCGTGAAAATAGCGGAGATTTAGCTCCTCAAAAATCAATTCCAGATCGTAACAGGCGCCCTGTGGACTCGACAAATATTTTCGGCCCCGCGTCTGCTTCACTAACTGGAGAGTACGCCGCATTTCCTTGCGATTGAGATAGCGCCGGTATCTTTCCGAGTACATTTTGGGAGCTTGGCGGCGTAACAATTTCGACAAAAGAATATGGGCTAATGCCTCCAGGATTTGCGCCGGAGCGCCCTCCAGAACGTCAGTAATACGAAACGCCAAGCCGGCCTCATCCCATCGCACAAAACTATTGGCGTTTGCGAACTTCGAGAATTCCACGCGCACGGCGGGAACCGGCGTCCGCGGCCGCAGTTCCGAGAATACCCGGGTAAAGAGCTCGGGCGGTGTTTCGAAAAAGAGAACGCTCTGAAGATCCACAGACTCTAGGATAAACTGTTGTTCGGTTGTTCGGTTGTTCGGTTGTTCGGTTCTTCAGTTCTTCGGTTAGCGGAGATAGAACAGGCTTAGACGCGGTAGGGCGGCTGCTTCAAGTAGCTGGCGATCTAGGTATTGCTTTTCCAACATAGTGAGTTGTTCGGCGGTCATTTTGCCGCGGTATGGGCGGAGCTGCAGGTCGAGTTCGCGGCGAGCCCGCAGCAGGTCTTCCTCGGTTTGCCGCACGCGCGCGATGGCGATCATTTTGTCTTCGAGGGCTGTGAGCCGGCGTTCCAAATCCTCCAGGTCGGCATAGACTGTTGCTACGTCGGCGGCCAGCCGTTCCACGGCGCTTGCAACATCCGCATACTCCGGTTGCTTTCGGATTTCCACAACATTCGACCTCAAATAACTTTCCAATTCTTCCAGGCTAAACGGCGCTGCCTGCTGTTTGCGGGCGCCTGCGGGCTGGGCCACGCCGGCCATTACTTGCGCTTCCGCCAGCACTGCCTGAGCGCAGTAAGCCACCGAATTCACCATTTGGACGCGATTCTTTTTGCCGCGCCACTTCTCGAAGGCTACATCGATACCGCGCAAGACGGCGGTAAGCGGGACGCCGGCATTCTTCCAGGTCTCCACCAGCGCCCAATCGAGGGGCGACATCAGGAAAAGGCTGGTGCCACGCGCCTTTTGAAAACGTTCCTCGATTTCAGTGAAGTAGTTGAAGTAATTACCGCGCCAGGCTCCGTCTTCGGCTACTTCTTCTGGTTCCGCCGCCATATGATTTCCAGGCCTTCGAGGGTCAGATCTTCGTTGAACTCTTTCACCAGGCGCGACGCGGCCGCGATGAAGCGGGCTTGCCCACCGGTGGCAACTACGGTGGTGGAACTGCCCAGCTCGGCGATCACGCGTTCCACGATCCCGTCGATCAAGCCCACAAAACCGTAATACAGTCCGGATTGAATGCTGTCCACGGTATTCTTGCCGATGAGCTGCGCGGGAGCCCTGAAATCCACCATGGGGAGACGCGCTGTCTTGGCGAACAAGCCGCTGATCGACATGCCGATGCCGGGGCAGATCATGCCCCCCAGATACTCGGCGTTGGCCGAGACTACGTCGAAGTTGATGGTAGTTCCAAGGTCCACTACCACGGCGGGTCCGCCATAGCGATGAAACGCCGCCACACCGTTTACTACGCGGTCCGCGCCCACTTCTCTTGGGTTGTCGTAGAGCACCTTCAGACCAATGTCGGTCTCGGGAGTAATGAAGAGCGGCGTTGAGCGGAAGTATCGCTCCGACATGGCCGCTAGCGGAGCATCGAGAGTGGGAACCACGCTCGCGATGATAATGCCATCCACGCGCGACAGGTCGAGTGAGGCCAGGGCAAACAGATTGCGCATCAACACGCCCCATTCATCCGCGGTCTGTTCATGAATGGTACGAAGGCGCCAGCGTCCGATCAAGGCTCTGCCCTCAAATGCGCCGATGGTAATGTTGCTGTTTCCAGCATCCAGAGCTAGGAGCATGGCCGGACGCCTCCCGCGATGATCACACTCTGTTTTCCGTCGTCACCGCGCAGCATCAAAAATCCTGAGGGATTCAGGCCGGCAGTGGTTCCGTGCAGCATGGCGTCGCCTTGATCGACATACACGCGGCGTCCGTACACGAAGCTGGAGGCGCGAGAAAACATTTCGAGGATCGGTTCCCTGCCCTGCTTTTCCAGCAACGAGCAGAAATTCGTAACGTTCGAAACCAGCTCCACCAGCAGGCGCTCGCGTGAATGCACGCTTCCTGTTGCAATGCGCAGCGATGTTGCGATGGCACTCAGCTCGTGGGGAAAAGCTGCATGATTCACATTGATACCGATGCCTGCAATGATAGCCGAGCCTTCCAGCTGCGTGAGTATCCCGGCGCATTTTTTGGATTGAATCAGCACGTCGTTGGGCCAGCGCAGGTCCGGGGATACATCCGATGCCTTGAGGATCGCTTCACTGGTGGCCAGGCCGAGGGCTAGCGTAACCACCGGCAGGGCGTCGGACGGAAACGGATACCGCAGAACTATTGACACATAGAGCCCGGCGCCGGGCTCGGAATGCCACACGCGTCCGTAACGTCCCTGGCCGGCGGTTTGTTCGTCAGCGCCCACTACCGTTCCGGATTCGCAGCCGGCAGCGGCCAGGCGGCTGGCTTCGGTCATGGTGGAACCGATGGTGGGGTGCCAATATATTCTGTGATCCGCGAGTTGGGATCGAACCCGCTCGAGGTCGATCATTTGAGATCATTCAGCGCGGCTACGCTTTTGTCTCGCTGAGCGACATATTCGGCGCGCTTCGCCCGCAACGAATCCACTACATGCGCTGGAGCTCCGGTCAGAAATTTCTCGTTTTCAAGCTGGCTATCCTTGGCCAGGATCAGTTTGTCGAGCTCAGCCACCTCTTTGCGCAGCCGGACGCGTTGACCTTCCGAATCCACTTCGGGAAGCTCGAGCAGCAAATCAAAATCCGGTGTGGAGCGTACGGCGCCCGACAATTTCGAAGGAGTCTCGGTGCGAATTTCCAGCTTCACGTTGGCCAACTTATCGATCACGCCCAGCTCAACGTGCTTCGAACCGTTGCGGCAGTAGAGCAAGCCGGGCAGGATGAGCTTGCGATCCAAGCCATGATCGGCGCGCAATTTCCGTGCGGCTGTGATTATCTCTTGCAGGCCCGACATTTCGCGTTCGGAAGCCTCGTCGGTCGCGCCGGCTTGTGGGTACTCGGCCAATGCTATCGAATTTGCCTGCCCAAAGCGATGCCACAGCTCTTCGGTGATGAAGGGCATGATGGGATGCTGCAGTCGTAAGTATGCGCTGAAAACGCTCAGGAGATTGCGCCAGTCGTTCGTGAGTCCCGAGTTCACACTGAACCGAAGTTTCTTGATTTCCAGATACCAATCGCAGAAATCGTGCCAGAAGAACTCCCACAACGCCTGAGCGACTTGATGATATTGATGCAGCTTCAGATCTTGGTTGACCCAGGCGGCCGTCCGATGCAGCTTGCTAAAAATCCAGCGATCCTCTAACTCGATCGCCCCTCCGGCATCCGCGAGCGACGGCGCGATTCCAGCCGCCTCCATATTCATGAGGATCATGCGCGCGGCGTTCCAGATTTTATTGGCGAACTGGCGGGTCGCGGTCAAGCGTTCTTCGGTGTAAACGATATCGGTGCCGGGCGCAGCGGCCATCATGAGGGAGAGGCGCACGGCGTCCGTTCCGAATTTTCCGTTGCTATCCATCGGGTCGACCACGTTACCCTTGGTTTTCGACATTTTTTGCTTTTCCGGATCGCGCACCAAGCCATGGATATGGACCTCGCGGAACGGAACGTCGCCGGTCAGCTCTAAGCCCATCATCATCATGCGCGACGCCCAGAAGAACAGGATGTCGAAGCCGGTGATCATGAGCGACGTGGGGTAG
>DASYNU010000265.1:0-27793 GCA_036008345.1 Bryobacteraceae bacterium | reverse complement strand
TCGCCGGCGGCAGCGAAGGAGTGGAACTCGAAATGGCGAGCGGAAGAGTGATAGTAATCGGCTCCCGCCGCTCGCACGAATTGGAGCGAGCCATTCTCAAACGCGGCTAACTATCGCCGCGATTCCGGCGGCACCAGATTGTTCGCGCGATAGTACACCACCAGCTGGCCGAAATGCTCAGTGCTGTGCTCGATGGCGGCGGTCCATATGTAGGAATTGTGGACCGCGTGCCTCCCGGTTTCCCATCCAAATTGCTGTGTTCTGTCTAGCCCCGCATCGCCCTGCTGCGCGATCACCGCCGCTCCGTCCGTAACTGCCTGCGTGATCAGCTTCACCACGTCGGCTTTGGTCTTATAAGCGTCTCGCGGCGGATTATGCTTGTCCTTACCGAAGTCTGGCCCGATGCTCGATCCGGAGACTCTACCGATCAAATCGTAGTCCACCGCCGCAACGTGTAAGAGATTTTCCGCAAAGGTGCGCTCGTCCTTCTGCAGTTTGAAATCGTACTTGTCTGCGGGAAAATCCTGGGCCATGGCAATCAGCTTATTTCCGATATGGTTCCACCACTCCAGCGTTTCCTCGGCTCGAGAACGCATTGTAGGTAGCCCAGCCGGCGGCTGCTGGGCCTGCCGCTCCCGCGTGGCCGGCGGCACTATTCCGTTCATCCGTAAATACTCCACCATCTGCCCGTAATGATCGAATGCGTGTTCCACGCCAAATATCGCCAGGCGCAGGCGCGTGGATTTACTCCCGTCCGGGCTCTGCAGCATATTCTGCGGAGTCAACGTGGCAGCGGCTTTGTGACCCAGCGCAAACGAGTCCTTCAGGAACTTCAGGATCTCGGCTTTGGTCTTGACGCTCGCAGGACCGGTCCCGCCCATGAAGTCGTCCGGGAACTTATCGCCAGTGAGCCGCCACCATATGGCATAGTTAGAAGCTGCGACGTGCTTCACCTGTTCGGCGTAGGTGCGTACACCTTTGTAGCCACCACCTGGGATGTTCAAGCTCTCCGGAGAGAAGTTGAAGTTATCTTCCGGCATGACTTCGGCAACATCCAAGATTTGCTTTTCAACGGCGCTGATCTCGCCGTCCACGGCTGAAGCTATGCTGGACACAGGCTGCTGACCCCATGCATTACTCAGCGCTGCCAACAGGAAGACGATTCGCATTTGATTCATCGAAGTTATGCTCCTAAGTTCATGCCTCGCGAAGCGCAACCAGCGGATCCACTTTTGTCGCGCGCCGGGCTGGAAGATAACTGGCCAGCACCGCGACTGCAAGCAAAAGCACAGGCACAGCCAGAAAGATAGCCGGATCGTGAGGACGTACGCCGTAGAGCACACTGGCCATCATGGAGGCAGCCAATGCGGACAAAATCATGCCCGCCGCTACTCCGGCACCTGCCAGGACAGCGCCCTTTCGGAAAATCAGTTTGAGAATGTCCTCGCGCGTAGCTCCGAGCGCCACCCGGAGACCGATCTCCCGAGATCTTTGGCCTACCATATACGCCAGTACGCCATAAATTCCGATTGCCGCCAAGAGAAGAGCGACACCGGCAAATGCGCCCACCAATTGGGCGGAAAAACGGCGCGAGGCGACCGAACGGTCGAGCAATTCATTCATGGAAGCTACGTCATAGACGGGTAACTTCGGATCCACGCTGGCCACCTGATGGCGAATCTCCGGCTCCAGTGCGCTCTTCCGAAGAGGCGTCCGCAACGCAATGCAGAAGTCGCGAAAGACGTAGCCCGGCGATACATCCCATTCCTGATACATCGGAACGTAGACGTGCGGCACTCCATCCATGTCGAGCCCATCTTGTTTGATATCCTTCACAACGCCCACGATCGTCATCCAGGCCCCCTGTCCCATCCGAATCCGCCGGCCCAGCGAATTGCGGCCCGGCCAATAGCGGCGCGCCGTGGATTCATCGACAATCGCGACCCGCGGTTTTTCGTCTTCATCGGTTTCGGTAAAGACTCGGCCGCGGACGAGGGGAGCCTGCATCACCTTGAAATAATCGGGGCTCACCAGGATGTCCCTTGCGCGTAAGTCGTCTCCGGAATTGGAAGGCCGATCTTCGATACCCAGGGTGAAGCTAAACCCATTGACGGAGGCGGGCAGATTTGAACTGAATCCGGCCAGTTCCACGCCTGGGAGCGCATTCAGGCGGCGGCCTAACTCGCGGTAGAAAGTGGTTTGCTTGGCGACGGTGCGATACGGATCGTTCTTCGGATCGTTTGGAAACGGCAGATTGACGCTGGCCGTGACAACCTGGGTCGGATTAAACCCTGGATTCTCCTGAAGCAAGTCCTGCAACGTCCGCACCAACAATCCGGCTCCGATCATCAGAACCACGGCCAGCGCCAGCTCGGACACGATCAGTGAGTCCCGCAACTGGCCGGTCTTGACGCTGTAGCCGGAGCCGCCGGCCCCTTCCCGCATTCCGGAGGACAGAGTGGACCGCACTGCGTGAAGGGCCGGAGCCAGTCCGAACAGCAGTCCCGTCAGAAGCGAGATCAGGAGCGCGAACGCCAGCACCGCCCAGTCGATGTTCACCTCACTAAGCCGGGGAATGCTGGGCGGAACAAAGTGCAAGATGAATTGCAAAGTGCCGAATGCCATCGCAATTCCACAGGCCCCCCCAAAAAAGGACAGAAGGACGGATTCGGTCAGCATCTGAGTCACAATACGCTCACGGCTGGCGCCCAGAGCCGATCGCACAGCCATCTCCTGTTGACGGCCCGACGCGCGCGCCAAAAGGAGATTGGCGATGTTCAGCGAGACAATGAGTACGATCAGCAGGACCGCGCCAAAAAGCACCAGCAGCATTGGCCGGGCTCTACCCACAAGATCTTCCTGAAGCGGTCGAATTTCGATCGTCCAGCGGGCTTGCACAGGATAATCCGCGGGGAAGTCGCGGCGAATTTCAGCAGCCATCGCCGTGAGCCGCGCCTGTGCGTGCTGGATCGTGATGCCCCGTTTTAGACGTCCCAGCGACCCAGGGAAAGACCGCGCGCTACGCACTGGCTCAGGATCGGAAGCGGCCCTGAATCCGGAGGCCAGCCATACCTCCACGTCATGGGATTGCGATCGGCCGGGGTGACGAAACCCCGGCGGAAGCACGCCGGCTATCTCATAAGGGTCGTTGTCCAGGCGGATGGTGCGGCCGAGAATGTTCGGATCCCCGCCAAACTTGTGCCGCCAAAGGCTGTCGCTGATGACCGCCGACGGTGCGAACCCCGGAGTATCGTCCTGGGGGCCAAACAACCTTCCAATTTGGGGAGTCACGCCCAGCATGGAAAAGTAGTTGGGGTTGGCGGTGACCATCTCCAGACGCTGCACCTCCGCGCCACCCGTCAAATCGATGCTTCCACGCTCCGCGCCGGTTACGTATTCGAATACTCCCGACCTTCTCAGATCCTCCAGTTCCGGTACTGAGTACAAAACGCCGTGCATTCCCGTGCCTGGGTTATTAAAGTAGATTCTCACCAGCCGGCCGGGCTCGGGAAACTGAAGAGAGCGCAGCAGCACGGCATTCACGATGCTGAAAATCGCAGTGTTGGCCCCGACGCCCAGCGCGAGTGTCAGGACGGCCACCAGCGTGAAAGTGGGCTTCTGGCGCAGCATCCGCAAGCCGTAACGAACATCGTGAAGTAGAGTTTCGAGTAGCTGCACGCCGCGCGCGTCGCGGCACTCCTCCTTCACTTGATCCATTCCTCCGAAGAACAAGCGAGCGCGCCGGACGGCTTCGGCATGCGTCAGGCCGGAACGAATGTGCTTCTCCACCTGCTGCTCGAAGTGAAAGCGCAGCTCGTCATCGAGTTCCGCTTCTACTCTGCCGCGGCGAAGCAGGGAGCGTAGCCGAAAAATGACATCGCGGAGCATGTTCGATGCACCTAAGCGGTTCCAAGCACCTGAGCCATGGCCGCCGTCAGCTTTACCCAGGCGTCTTTCTCGGCTTCCAACTGCCGGCGTCCGCTCTTGGTGAGCTCGTAATACTTGGCGCGCCGGTTATTTTCAGAAACGCCCCAGCGGGCTTTGATCCAGCCGCGTCGTTCCAAACGGTGGAGGGCGGGATAGAGCGAGCCTTGCTGAATGCACAGCACGTCGCTTGAAATCTGCTGCACGCGCTCGGATATGGCCCAGCCATGCTGAGGTTCCAAGACCAGTGTCTGCAGAATGAGCAGGTCTAGAGTGCCTTGCGGAAGTTCGATACGTTGGTTGGCGGACATGTCTTCCCTTTTGCTTCTACAGGAAGGATACATCATCTCTTGTCGGAGTGCAAGAGGAGCCTTGGATCAAGCGTCAGAATGTTGAAGAGTCTTGTGCTGGCTGGTGGTGCTGCCATCCGCGCTTCTCAGCTCGCGAAAAACGATGGTGGATAGGACCGTGATTCCACCCAGAACGATAACCGCGGAGTGGATGCCGTGAATCATTTGCGGCGCGCTGGAATGAAAGCGGTCAGGAATGAAGAACGCGGTCACGAGCGACGCCCAGGCCACGCCGAAACTCATGGACATCTGCTGCATAGTGCTGGCGATGGAGCTTGCGCCGCTGGCCTGCTGCTCGTCGATGTCTGCATAAACCAGTGTGTTCATGCTGGTATATTGCAGCGAGCTGAAGAATCCGAAGTAGAAGGCCAACGCCACAATCAGCCAGACCGCAGTGCCGGTTCCGATGGCCGAGAAAAGGGCAATCAGCACGCCAAGGATTACGGTGTTCGAAATCAGTACGGCGCGGTAGCCGAAGCGGGTCAGTATCCTAGGCATGGTCATTTTCAAACTCATCGCGGCGATAGCCTGCGGCATCATGAGCAGGCCGGATTGAATGGGAGTAAATCCGAGACCAACCTGGTAGAGCAGCGGAAGAATGAACGGGATGCCTCCGATTCCCAGGCGAGTGAAGAAGCTGCCGCTAACCGCCGCGCGGAATGTGCGAATGCGAAACAGGGCCAGATTCAGCAAGGGAAACGCAGTCCTCGCGGCATGCAATCCATAGCCAGTGAGCAGC
This sequence comes from Bryobacteraceae bacterium, assembly GCA_036008345.1. Classification (GTDB taxonomy): domain Bacteria; phylum Acidobacteriota; class Terriglobia; order Bryobacterales; family Bryobacteraceae; genus Palsa-89. The sequence goes on along the minus strand of DASYNU010000265.1, from coordinate 22,780 downwards.
AGAATGGACGTGGCCATTAGTCCCAGAATCGCAGCCGCGCTGAGCGTATGTTCCCCAAAAACCTCCAGCACGTAGGAGAGCAGCGCGATGCCGGAGCCGAAGAGAATTAGGCCGGTGAAATCCAGCGGATTAGATCTTTCGCGGTAGTCAGGCAGATGCAGATAAACCAGGCAGAGACCGATGAGGCCGATGGGAAGATTCACGAAGAAAATAACGCGCCAATGCAGATATCCGACAATCAGCCCGCCGGCGATGGGGCCCAGCATCGGGCCAATCAGGCCGGGGATGGCGACGAAACTCATGGCGCGAATCAGCTCGGATTTGGCAAAGGTCCGCACAATTGTCAGCCGTCCCACGGGCACCATCATGGCGCCTCCGCAACCTTGCAGGACGCGGCATGCCACTAAAGCATGGATGTTGGTGGATACTCCACAAAGGAGCGATCCGAGGGTGAACAATCCGATGGCGGATGCGAATACGCGGCGCGTCCCGAAGCGGTCCGCCGTCCAACCGCTGATTGGAATGAAGACCGCCAGGCTCAATGTGTAGCTGGAGAGCACGGCCTTCATGCTGAGCGGCGCCACCTTGAGAGCGGCTGCGATGGTGGGCACTGCCGTGTTCAGAATGGTGGTGTCAAGCGACTCCATGAAGAACGCGACTGCGACCAACCACGGTAACAATCGTTTGCTGGATACGCCCGCTTGCATAACCGGTCACCGCCGTAAAAAAAGCACCGGCTCCCTTAGGCTTAGAAGCCGTGAACAAATCGACAAAGGGACCGTCTCCCTCACGGTCGCGGTTCGGTAACGTTCTCTAAACATGCCAATTCTTTCCGAACCGCGAGCGTAAGCGACCGGTGCTTTTGATTTCTTCGTGGACTCCTACGGTCGCGGTTCGGTAGCACTCTTCAGACAAACTATTTCTCCGCCAGCCAAGCCAGGAACAGACCATCGGGAGCTACGTCTTCCCAGTAGGAAATCTCGCGGCTCGATACTTTGCTGCAATGATTTTCCAAGATCCGTTCCAATTGTTTCCGGTCGAACCATTTCTCCCAACTTGGAGTTTTGAGCCGGCCCCACTGCGCCGCATTCTTGTCGATGATGGCGATCCGTCCACCCGGTTTCACCACGCGGCACATTTCTGCGACGGCTGCATCAATGTCTACGGCGTGTTCCAGTGATTCTGTCGCGTAGGCGCAGTCGAAGCTCTCGGCGAGGAACGGCAACGCCGTCATGGATCCAGCGCAGGCATGCACTTGGGAAGGAACACAGCGCAACATGGCCTCTGCGAGGTCGAACGCGACGAGATCTGACCGCGGATAGCGCTCCTGAAGCACTCGTGCAAAGCGGCCCTTCCCGCAGCCTACATCCAATACGCGCCGGCCGTTCAGTTCGCCGAAATATTCCATTAGCAATTGGACATGGTAGATGCGCGGATCGATGCTGGAGGGAAAGTGTTCCTCGTCCGCGGCCGCCTGGTTGAAATGCTGAATGATTTCGGGAAGCAGAGGCGGCTTCGCTCGTTGAACCAGCCGCCTCCAGAAAGCTGGCATCAGGCTCGCGTCAGGAAAATCGGCAACCCGGTTTTGTTGGCGTAATTGGGCCGGTAGCGCTCCGTGTTGTACATGCTGGTGATGTCGACATGCCGTGGGCCCAGCGCCGGATCCGGCATTGCAGCCATGGTGTAACAGCCGTTCACCAACGCGGCCATCAGCCCGCTCTGGTTATCCAGTACCGATTCCAAGGCCATGGTCCCGAACGTGGAGGCGATCAACTTATCCACGAAGTCGGGAGCGCCGCTGCGCAGATCGTAGGTCAAGTCGCTCACAATGGTTTCTTCATCGCTGCGCTTCTTGATCTCATCGCTCAGTGCCTCCGCCACGTTTTCCTTCTTGCGATGCCCATAGGCGTCAGCTTCGCCATACTCGCGCACCTGGTAACCTTCCCATTCCGCGCCTTCGGAAAGAATCACCAGACAGTAATTGCTGGGATTGTGCTTCTTATCGGTGATGAGCAGCTGGATCAGCTTTTCCAGATTCACCTTGTGTTCGGGAATGCAGCAACGAATGGAGGCGACGTAGGCAGTGTACAGTGCCGTGAACCCAGCATCGCGGCCGAACACGCGGAAAATTCCAATACGTTCGTGCGATCCAACCGTGGTTCGCTGGCGGTTGATAGCATCCGTGGCGCGGGTGATGGCGGTGGAGAAGCCAATGCAGTATTCCGTGTTCCGCACGTCGTTGTCCATGGTCTTCGGAACCGCAATCACTTTAACGCCGAGCGCGTGCAGCCTGGCCGCATAACTGAGCGTGTCGTCGCCGCCGATGGCGATCAGGGAATCGAGGCCAAGTTTTTCGAGATTCGCAAGCACCTGGTTGCTGATGTCGTAAACCGTCGAAGTTTTACCACCCTTGGTGACTTGCTTGCTTGGAAAATCCTGGCCCTTCAGAAAATCGGGAAGCTCGGGCATTTTGGAGGGGTTGGTCCGGCTACTATGCAGCACAGTGCCGCCGTAGCGATCGATGGTGCGGGTATTCTCGCGTGTGAGCGGCAACACGTAACGAGCTTTGCTCTCCGGGTCATCCAGATTTACGTCCGTCAAACCCTCCCATCCGCGGCGAATCCCGAAGACTTCGCAGCAATTTTCGGTCGCCCGGTAGGTGACTTCCTTGATCACCGAATTGAGACCGGGAACGTCGCCGCCTCCGGTGAGTATTCCGATACGCTTAATTGCCATTCCTGCTCCTGGTTGCGTTGTGGAGAAACTTAGAATCAGTGAATCTCTATTTTACCCGGTTTGGCGAAGGCACCGGCTGCTTGGAACCCGTGGGAAATCGGTCCAAGGCACCGACTCCCTTTGAATCCGTGAAAAAATCAAAAGCACCGGTCGCTTACGCTCGCGGCTCGGAAAGAAAGTCTCATGTTCAGAGAGTGTTACCGAACCGCGACCGTGAGGGAGTCGGTGCCGTTGCCGATTCTTTCACAGCTTCTCACGGTCGCGGCTGGGCTACAAACGATCGTTACCGAACCGCGAGCGTAAGCGACCGGTGCTTTTGAGTTTTTCACGGATTCTCACGGTCGCGGTCACTCTGGTTCGAACGTTCGAAGCGGGAAGGACCGTTCGACGATCTGGCGCGCTTCGGACAATCCCGAGACGGCGCCCGCGCCGATGGCTTGTACCAGGATGTTCCCGGCCGCGGTGGCCTCCGAGGGTCCGGCGATTACCATCCGGCCGGTAGCATTGGCCGCGAGCTGATTGAGTAGCTGATTGCGCGAGCCGCCTCCGACGATGTGGACACGGTTAATCGGCCGATTGAGCAGCGTCTCCAGGTTCGCGAGCACCTTGCGATAGGTAGCCGCCAGGCTCTCGAGAATCAAGCGCGTCATCTTCCCGGGCTGACCGGGGACCGCGTGGCCACGCGCTCGGCAATAATCGGCGATTCGCTGCGGCATGTTGCCCGGTTCCAGGAACGCATCCGGATCGATCAGCGTCCCGGCGGGAGGCGCCGCTGCCGCGAGTTTTGAAAGCTCTTCGTAGCTGTATTCGTGACCGCCGAGTGACCACGCGCGGCGGCATTCCTGCAGTAGCCACAAGCCGGCAATATTCTTGAGCAATCGAATTTTGTTTCCGGCGCCCACCTCGTTGGTGAAATTGAGTGCGAGTGATTGTTCATTGATGATAGGCGCATCCACTTCCACTCCCATCAGCGACCACGTTCCGGAGCTGATATAGCACCAGCCTTCGCGTTCCGCCGGAATGGCCGCCACCGCGGAAGCTGTGTCGTGACACGCGGTGGCATAAACCGGTATGTTCAGCCCAAGCTCACTCGATTCCGCGATCTCCGGCAGCAGCGTCCCCAGCAGTGTTCCGGGCGGAATAATTTCGGGAAGTATGCCCTCAGGCAAATCGAGTCTTTGAAACAATTCGCGAGCCCATTGTTTCTTCACCGGATCGTAGAACTGTGACGTGCTCGCGATGCTCACCTCCGCGCGCATTTCGCCCGTCAGCCAGTAATTGAACAGATCCGGCATGAACAACAGCTTCGTGGCCGCATTAAGAGCCGGAGATCCGCTGAGCCGCATGGCATGCAGCTGATACAACGAGTTGATCGGCATGAACTGGACGCCGGTTTCTTCGAAGATCTCCTGGCGAGGCACCACAGCAAAGGTTTTCTCGAGCATCCCGTTGGTACGGGCGTCGCGATAGTGGCGCGGATTATCTATCAGCGCACCGTCCGCGCCCAACAGTGCGAAATCGACACCCCACGTATCGATACCTATGCCGTCCAGATGGAGCTTCCGCTCCCGGCCGCAGATAGAAAGGGCGTGCCGGACTTCGTGGAACAGCCGCAGCGTGTCCCAATACAGACCCGTCGGCAGGCGTACAGGAGTATTGGGAAAGCGATGCATTTCTTCGAGCGTGAGCCGGCCGTCCTCGAGCGTGCCGAGCATAGCGCGCCCAGTTTCAGAGCCCAGATCGATAGCCAAAAACCGGCTCATGGCTGGGAATTGAAATCCCTAGATTTCGTGAGCAGTTGTGGGGCAGGCGCTTTCGCCTGCCAACCGCGCGCTAGACCAAGGCCAGCCACCTGGGTTAGAAACGAATCCCGCACTGACAGGATTGGTCTCGATATAGCGAACGATGCGGTCCAGTTCCCAATCATTACGTGCTCGGTGGTCAAAGGATTCATCTTGCCAAAAGGCAACTCCGGTCCGGCCGAGGATCAGCTTGGCCTGTCTCGCCGTAGAACCCTTCAGCCGGCGCGTAATCGCAGGCATCGGGGTTTTGGGCCGTAGCAGTAGGTGCACATGGTTGGGCATGATCACCCAGGCCCGAAGCTCGTAAAACTTCCTTCCGCTCTCGCCGTAAAGGATCGCGTCGGCCACCACTTGCGCTACCCGCGAATCCCGCAGCCAGACCGGCCCGAAGGCAGCTTTGTCGATTTCGCGGTCCATACCGACAAACGATTGCCCGTGGGTGAGCGTGGGGCAGGCGCTTCCGCCTGCCAACCCCAGCCCAAACCGACTCCTCGGCATCGATCCAGCCAAACGCCAAGTGACAAAGAGATAAGTTTCCTGGTCGATATCTGGATACCAGTGCGGTAGCCGTCTTCGAGTGAACACGGGGAGTTGGCAGGCAGAAGTGTTTGCCCCACCTAGCCATGTAGTGTCCAGACGGGCTGAAAGTTATCATGCGGGAAATTCGACCGCCAGTTTTCCCACGCCGTCTCGGTACTCGGCCAGCATCTGGAAAGCCTCGGGCGCCTGTTCCAGCGAAACACGGTGCGTCACGATGGATTCCGGAATGGCGCCGGCGGCCAGCAGCGCGATAGCAGGCTCCGAACGGTGATTCGATCGCTTCACCGGCTGGAAACGAATCTCCTTGGCTTGCAAGCTGTAAAGGTCCACACCCACGGGCACATGATTCGGGATGCCGATCAGGACAAAGGTTCCACCCATCCGCGTGATTGCGAGCGCTGTGTTGATGGTTTCGGCCGCGCCGGCGGCGTCGATGGCAATATCCACGCCGCGCCCACGTGTTTTGTCGAGCACCGCTTCGCGCAACTGGCCGATGGGAACGGCAGAAGTTGCGCCTTGATCCAGTGCCATTTGGATTCGATGCGGCAGCTTATCGGCCACCAGCACCTGCGTTGCACCGGCCTTGCGTGCTACTGCCGCAGCCAACAGGCCCATGGGACCGGCGCCCAGCACCGCGACGCTATCGCCTGCCCGAATCTCCACCATCTCTAGCATGTGCATGATCACAGCCACTGGTTCGATGAGCGAAGCTTGCGTGTAGCTGAAGCTTTCCGGAACCAGCGTGGCGTTGTGAGCTGGAATGGTTGCATATTCCCTCAGCAGGCCGGGCAATTGCGGTGAACCCATGAACAATCCGCGCACGCAATTGTTGTGGTGACCGCCCAGGCAATACTCGCAGTGCCCGCAACTGACCGTCGGCTCGATGGACACGCGATCGCCCTGCTTCAAACCAGTGACGCCAGATCCGATGACAGCCACTTCGCCCGCTGGTTCGTGACCCAGGATCTGCGGATAGGAGGCAGGATAGCCATAGATATTGCCGTCCGTGTACCAATGCATGTCGCTGCCGCAGATCCCGACCGAGCGGAGTTTGAGCAGAATCTCTCCGGGGCCGGGATCGGGAGCAAGCGGCGTTTCGACAACTTCGAGTGTGTGAGGCGCTACCAGTTGAGCGGATTTCAATCCACTACTTTAGCCGAAATCACCAGGATTAGGGCGCTGTCCGCTCCTTCGATTCCGCTGGTCTTGCCTATCACCACTTTCTTGCCTTCGGGCACGTCGACGTCGGTCCGGATCTCCGCACCACTCCAGCGCAAATTGCCGTTGGCCTCGACTCCAACCGGAACATTGATATTCAAGTGAAGATTATCGAACCGCACCAAGCGCGCAGTTTCGCCTTTATCGACTCGAACCCGGTTGAATTCGAAGCGATAGCTGATCTTGGCTCCTTCCGGAGCCGGCGAGCTTGGCTGTACCGATCCACTGTTTTCCCCTCGTTCCCCGCTCCGGGCTCGCAGCACGAAATTGTCTAAGAGACGAAAGCTTTTGTAGGAGAGCAGACCTTTGAGCTGCGCGACAACTGGTTCAAGTTCGGCGGGAATGGGATTGTGGCCGTCAGCGTGCGCAGAAGCTACCACCATGTACGCATCAATCTCAACGTTACTCTGAGCCACGGGTGGTACATCGAGCTGCTTGATGATCTCTTCAAAACCGGTGACGACTTCCTTGGCACCGCTGAGAATGATGTGTTCGTTGTCGGTACTGATCAGCAGGTTGCTGCCGGGTGCGAGCTCTTTAATCGTGCGGACGATTCCGTTCAAATTTCCATTCTTGATGGTGACCACCTTCTGCACCCGATCCTGCGCCAGAAGCACTCCAGCGCACATTAACGCAATCAACATCGTGGAAAACAACTTCTTCATAATGAATCTCCTTTTTGATCTACCAGCCAGATGATGATCACGTTCGGGTCGTCAGTCAGCATCTTGACAACAGCAAGTGGTTCAGTCTTCCGGACCGGCCCCGCTTGCGCGAGCGACCGGCCCGAACTCTTATGGTGGACGCGTTGCGAAACAGGCTGCACCAGCGGCCACTCAATCTTGGGCGGATCTTTCTTGGCAACCACAGGAACCGGTCTCTGCGCGCTCGGCAGAAGATACGCCACACACAGTATCGCGACGCACGCCGCTGCAGCCACGGCCGACCACGTCCACCACATGCTCCGCCGCGTCTTCGCCTGAATCTCGCTCAACACGCGCTGGCGCATAGCCGCGAACGCAGCCGGAGGCACCTTAAGATCGCGCATCGCCACGGCATTTTCCTCAAACTCGCGGCACTGCTCGCAGACCTTCAAGTGTTCTCGAAACTCCGCGCTATCTTGTTCCCAATCCGGGCAGTTCATAAACGCTTCCTCAAATACCGATCCGTAAACTTCTTCAGCTTCCCGCGCGCCACCGAAATCTGCGACCGCACAGTGACTTCCGATGAACCCAAAATCCCAGCCACCTCGCGCGTCGAGAGCCCTTGCATATCCCGCAACACCACGGCCGCGCGCTCTTTTTCAGGGAGCGTCTTCAATGCCATCTCAACCAAACGGCCCCGCTCCTGATGCACCCACGCGAGCTCCGGATCTGGCTGGCTCGATGCCGGCTCAACACCGCTCAACGGTTCCCAACCCCGCCTGCGCCGCGCGCGGTGCATGTCGTTACACACATTCACCGTCACGCGATACAACCACGGCTTGATTTCCTGAATATCCGGCAACCGGTTTAGGCTCTTATACAGCCGCAGGAACGCTTCCTGCGCCGCATCCTGCGCATCTTCCAGATTGCCCAGCAGCCGCAACGCAGTGCCCAGCACCTGTTTTTCATTCGCGCGCATCAACTGGTCGAAAGCATCCAGGTCGCCTGCCTTGGCGCGTTCCAGGAGTCCGGCAGATTGGCCGGCATCTTCGGCCTTCAGCCGGAAATCTGCCATCCCGAGCGTAAGCTCCCTCGTAATCACTGTTCGTTAATATTAACTGTGAAAGCGGCGGAAACGTTGAGACAGATCTATTGACTTTCGCCTATTCTTCGCCTATCATAATCCAGCAGCACCAACAATCCCTAACGGAGAACCCTAATGAAAATCACAGATGCGTTACTGCCTGAGTTCGACCAAGAGATGGTCAATACTCGCAAGACCCTGGAGCGCGTACCGGACGACAAGCTCGGCTGGAAACCCCACCCGAAATCGTTTGCCATGGGGTCGTTAGCCACCCATATCGTCAACATGCTGGGCTGGACGGTGGACACCATCCAAAAAGACTCGTTCGACATCGCACCCCCCGGCGCCCCACCTTATAAAGAAGAGCCGCTGGCTTCGAACAAAGAGCTGCTTGAGAAGTTCGACAAAAATGTGGTGGCGGCGCGAGCAGCCATCGCGGGATCGAGCGACGAACACCTTCTGAAGCCGTGGTCGCTGCTCGCGGGTGGCAAAACGTTATTCACCATGCCGCGCATCGCTTGCATACGCGGTTTCGTAATGAACCACACCATCCACCATCGCGCCCAGCTCGGCGTGTATTTGCGTCTGAACGATATTCCAGTGCCGGGCGTTTACGGGCCCTCGGCTGACGAAGGACAGATGTAATCATTCATTGCGCAAAGCCTGGATGGGATCTACGCGCGAGGCGCGGCGTGCGGGAATCCAAGCGGCTGCCGCGCCTACTGCTGTGATCAGAATCGCCGCCACAACGAAACTGGCTGGATCGGTGGGCCGTATCCCATACAGCTTGTTCTGAATGAAGCGAGTCAATACGAGGGCTGCTGGAATTCCGATCGCGAGGCCGAGCACAACCATCCAGAGACTCTGGCGCAGCACCATCCACTGCACGGTGGCGCGGCGAGCTCCGAGCGCCAGCCGGATTCCGATTTCGACGGTTCGCCGCGCTACCGCGTACGCCATCACGCCGTAGAGACCGATGGCTGCCAACAACGCGGCGACACAGCCAAACGCGCTAACGAATCCGGCGAAGAGCCGCTCGGTCGCGATCGATTCGGCGATCTGCTCCTGTTCGGTCTTCATCTCAGCCACGGGGATCGCCGGGTCCGTCGCGGCTACGACGCGCCGCATCGCGCCGGCGATGGCTAGCGGTGGCAACACTGTCCGGACCACAAATGTCATCTGATGCAATCCGGTCAGGCTGTCGGTGTAAGGCAGGTACACAGTTGGCTTCACCTCGGAGCGCACATCAGTATAATGAGCGTCTTTCGCAACACCGATCACTTGAATGGCTTCCGCCCCAGGTTGTTCGCCGAGGTAAAACGTGTGCCCGACCGGGTTAACTCCCGGAAAGAAACGATCGGCGAAGGTCTGGTTCACCACAGCCACTTGCTGCGAGGTACGCTCATCGACAAGCGTCAGGCTCCGTCCGAGCAGCAAGGGGATTCGCATTGTGGAAAGGAAGGAAGCAGAGCAACGGAGCAGTTGCGCGTTACCCTTTCTGTCCGCCGGCCGGAAACCAGGCGTATGCACCGATGCGTCGCTTTCCACGCCTTGCATCACTCCGTGTTGCGACATGCCCACAGACTCGACACCCGGAATGGCGGCGATGTTCTGGCGCAGACGCGCGTATAAATCTGCAAGCACGCGGCCTTCGTAGCCGTTCCTGCTGGGGTCCGTTTTGAAGGTCAACACGTTTTCGGCACGGAAGCCCAGATCGACAGCCGACAACTGCCGCAACGTCCGGACGAATAGCCCGGCTCCGGCGAGTAACAGAACCGACATCCCGACCTGCAAGGCGACCAGCAGCCGGCTCAAAGGCAAGCGCGGACTGCCCGAGGTGCCTGTTGTTCCCGTCCCTTTGAGCGCGGGCGCGGGATTCACCCGAGTTGCTCGCCACGCAGGTAGAAGGCCGAAAAGCATGCCCGAAACCACGGATACTCCGGCGGTGAATGCAAGCGTGCGTAGATCTATCCGGGGATCCAAACCCAACTCGCCCGCTCGATCTGCGAATCGCAGCATTACCTGCAGCAGCGGACGCGCCAGAAACAAACCCAGCAGCCCGCCTCCTCCAGCGAGTAGCAGGCTCTCGGTGAGCAACTGCCGCACCAACCGGCCGACGCCTGCGCCAATGGATAGCCGCACTGCGATCTCCCGCCCACGCGCGGCGGAGCGAGCTACCAGGAGATTCGCGAGATTCGTACAAGCAATCAGCAGGACCAGTCCTACCACGGCGCCGAGGATTGCAAACACCCCTGAGACAGACTCGCGGAATAAGCCCACGCCGCGCGCACCCGGCCGCAGCAGCACCGTAGGGACATCCGCATTCTTCGCGAACTGTTCGATGGTGTGCCCGAGCGTCGCCTTGAGCGCCGCCGCCGCAGCTTGGTCTGACACACCGGGCCGCAGACGTCCGAAAATCTGCACCCACCAACTGTTTGGCTGGCTAAGCGAAAACCATGGATGCCGCAGCTGGGCGACTTTGTTGATGGGAACGAAAAGGTCAACCGCTTCCCATGAGTAAAGGCCCTGGAAAGGCAGCTGCATTACGCCGACCACCGTCACGGGTCTTTGATTGACCACGATGGCGCGGCCGACCACAGCCGGATCCAACGCAAAGCGTTTCTCCCAGTAGCGATAGGTGAGAACAACTACGGCAGGTCTGCCTGCGGCATCATCTTCAGGGAGAATCGGCCGTCCGATCAAAGGCAGCACTCCCAGGCCTGTAAAATAGTTGCCCGAGACAAATTGTCCCTCCGCGAATTCGCTGGCGCCGCCGGCGGTGACCGTAAACTGGTTCGGAGCATAGGCCACTAAATCCGAAAACTGAGGAACAGTGTCGCGGAACTGCCGGTAGGCGGCATAGGAAAACGAACCGCTAACAAACTGGCCGCTGACCGCATCCATCGTGTTGTAGCCACTATGCGAAATATCCGGCTCCTTGTCGCTGTGCACCCACGTGAGAATGCGCAGTTCTTGGGGCGCGCGCACCGGTAGCGACTTCAACAACACCGCATCCACCAGGCTGAAAACTGCCGTGTTGGCGCCAATTCCGAGCGCGAGCGAGAGCACTGCAACCAAGGTAAACGCGGGGCTGCGGCGTAGCATGCGAAAACCGTAACGCAGGTCCTGGACGAACTGTTCCAGCCACAGCCAGCGGCTGGATTCGTAGAACCGCTCTTCGGAACTTGTTACGTTACCGAACACTCGCCGCGCCTGGTACTTCGCATCGCCCGGATTCGCTCCCTCCTCCGTGAGTTCGTCCGATTCGATATCCAGATGGGATTGAATCTCAGCTTGAAAGTCGTGGTGCTTTCGTTTTCTCCAAAACATGCGGCTACCCTCCCGCTTCCTCCGGCCCCAATATGCGTCCGATGGCCGCCACCAGCCTGCGCCATTGGCTGGTTTCCGAACTAAGCTGTTTGCGCCCCTTGGCGGTGAGATTGTAGAAACGGGCCTTGCGGTTGTTCTTGCTGATGCCCCACTTGGCCTTTATCCAACCTTGGTCTTCCAAGCGCTGCAAAGCCGGGTACAACGAGCCGTGATCCACCAGCAGCGAATCTTGGGACGTCTGACGGATAGCGCGCGCGATGCCCTGCCCGTGCTGCGGGCCGAACACTAGAGTGCGCAGGATCAGCAGGTCCAGCGTGCCCTGCAGCAGCACAATACGATCGCCGCTCTCTTGGGTGGCCATTCGACCCAAGTATGCGCCCCTTTCGGGTTGGATGTCAACCCAAACTACCGTCTTTCGGCAATAAAACGAATCACCCGGCTCTTTTCGCCCGGCGCCCAGTCCGCCTCGCCCACTACGTCCTCATAGTGGATGACTTTCAGTTTGTCGAAAACGCGCAGCAGTTCGTTGGATTGGAAGCTGCCTTTGTCGCCGGCGTAGCCTTCAATCACTAGAAGACCGCCGGGTTTCAGCGCAGCAGTGAGAAATTCGGGCACATTATGTTTGGATTCATGAAACCAGGCGTGCATATAAAGGAGCACGATCAGGTCCCACTTCCCGCGGCCTATTTCGTAATGATCCAAATCATCAGTGATGGCTTCGATGGCCACATGCGCGGCGGCTGCTCGGGCCTTGGCCTGTTTGACCGCCTCCGGGGAAATGTCGACGCCGGTCACCTGCCAGCCTTTTTCGGCCAGGAACACGGCGTTACGGCCTTCCCCCATGCCGAGGTCGACGGCGAGTCGGGGCTTGCGGTCGAGAGTGACGTATTGCAACAGCTTACTCGCGTTCTTGTTGAACTGGACCTTGCCGCTGCGGAACACATCGTCCCAATAACCGCGAACGCTGGGTGGGGCCTGCGCCTGGGCGATGGTTGCGGCTATCAGGAACGCGTAGGGCGCACGGAATCTCATAGCGGCATTGTACCGTCGCGGGATAATGAGAACGGATCATATGCGGGTTCTGTTGATCTCCACTTACGAGATGGGCCGCCAGCCGTTCGGGCTGGCATCGCCTGCAGCGTGGCTGGCCGCCGATGGGCACGAGGTTGCCTGCGTAGACCTTTGCGTGGCGCCGTTGCCCGACGACAAAGTACGCGCGGCCGATCTGGTTGCTTTCTACCTGCCCATGCACACAGCCACTCGGCTGGCGGTGAAAGTGATCGAGAAGATCCGGCGGCTAAACTCTACAGCGCACCTGTGTTGCTACGGGCTTTATGCGCCTTTGAATGATGCGTATCTGCGAGAGCTGGGCGTCGAAACCATTCTGGGCGGCGAGTTCGAGCCCGGCCTGGTTGCGTTGGCGAACGGTATGGCCGAAGGGCCGTTGATTTCGCTCGATCGTCTTCAGTTCTTGGCGCCACTGCGTTCCACGCTTCCGGGGCTCGAAGAATACGCACATCTGCGGATCAACGGGACCGCGAAGACTGCCGGCTACACCGAGGCCAGCCGCGGATGCAAACATCTGTGCCGGCATTGTCCCGTGGTCCCTGTTTATCGAGGCGTATTTCGAGTGGTCCAGCCGGATGTAGTGTTGGAAGATATTCGCCAGCAGGTTGCGGTGGGCGCACAGCACATCACTTTCGGCGATCCCGATTTTTTCAACGGTCCAACGCACGCGATGCGCATCGTGGATGAGCTGCACCGGGAATTTCCGGATGTTTCCTACGACGCGACCATCAAGATTGAGCACCTGCGCAAGCATGGCGACCTGCTGGCGCGCTTGAAGGAGACGGGCTGCCTGTTTGTAACCAGCGCCGTGGAATCGGTGGACGATGCGGTTTTGGAAAAGCTGGACAAGGGGCACACCCGCACCGATTTCGTGGATGTAGTCCGCGAGTTTCGATCCGCCGGGCTCACGCTTGCGCCCACCTTCATTGCGTTCACGCCCTGGACCACGCGCAAGTCGTACCGGGAATTGCTTGAGACTTTGGTTGAGCTGGATCTGGTGGAACATGTCGCGCCCATTCAACTCGCGCTGCGATTACTGATCCCGCGCGGCTCGCGGCTGCTGGAGCTGGACGAAATCCGTTCTGTTGTTACGGACTTCGACGAACCAGCGCTACTTTATCGCTGGAAGCATCCGGATGCCGGTGTGGACGGGCTGGCGGAGCAAGCTTTGAAGATCGCCCCGCAGAAGGCATCGCGCCGGGAGATCTTTCGGAAGATGTGGGACCTGGTGTCGGAGCGGCCGCTTCCGGAGAATTTCGACTTGATGCCGCGCGCGACCATTCCATATATGGACGAGCCCTGGTATTGTTGAGCGGAGCCAACTGAAGAGCAGGTTGCTCTTGTGTAGCTGAACAATCTTGCGGGAATTACAGGTTGGCGAACAGTTCAGCGGGCGTCAACTGAAATGGATAATCGGGAAGCCCTAGCGACAAGACATTTTGCAGCCCGAGCTCGGTGTACGTCGAGAATCGTTTCGTGGAAGGATCGATCACCCAGATGTGAGGAACTCCCCATTCGCGATATTCGTCCAACTTCTGCATGACGTCAGAGTAGCGATCATCCTTCGACAGAATTTCCACAACCACGAGGGGAGGCGTTTCCGGAACCGGCTCGGGATGCGATCCGGCGAAGACGGCAATGTCGGCTATGCGATATTGATCCCGTCCAACCTTCATCCGTATCTCGGGCCGAGGGTACAGAGGACAGGACTGGACCAAGCTTCCAAATTTCAGCAAGATCAAAAACTGAATTGCTGAGTGTATTTCATCCGGCATGCCGCGCTCCACAATCTCACCGTGGACGAACTCGGCGTCATGCTCGAACGTCATGCGCAGATAATCTTCTGGCCGGATCTGGGTCTTGGTGGACACCTGCTGGAAGCATAGCATGGCCCAACAGCCCCAAAATTTCGCCATCTGACAGTCAAATCAAGCACTTCGACGCGATGTTCACGACTCTGCTGGGAGACAGGCTATAATGAGGCTTAATCCCATTCGCCGCCACGTCCGGCGGCGCTTCTGGAGTCAGAATGGCTTACGTAATCGCAGAACCTTGCATCGGCACAAAAGACGCGGCTTGCATTGACGCTTGCCCCGTGGATTGCATTCACCCCAAGAAAGACGAACCCACGTTCGCCGAGCACAACATGATTTATATCGATCCGGTGGAATGCATTGACTGCGGCGCCTGCGTGCCAGTGTGCCCGGTATCGGCGATCTTCGCCCTGGACGACCTGCCGGAAAAATGGTCGGAGTTCGCTCAAAAGAACGCCGAGTACTTTGGACGCTAGCACTGTGGGGCAGGCATTCAGCCTGGCAAAACTACGGCCGATAAACCGCTGAGCTGGTGTCCGTTTCCCAAACCCGAATTTCCGCGATCCGCACCGGCACCTCGTTCTTCATTCCTGCGTGCAATCGATCATAGAAATATTTCGCGATGTTCTCGGCCGAGGGGTTGATCTTGTCGAAGGGCTCCAGATCGTTGATGAAGCGATGGTCCAGGTATTCAATCGCTCCTCCCATCAGGCGTTTTACGTCCACGAAATCCACTAACAACCCGTTGGCATCCAGTTGCTCGCCCTCAATGGTGACCCTGACGCGATAATTGTGACCGTGCACGTTCTCGCATTTGCCTTTGTAGTTGCGCAGCGCGTGCCCGGCCGCGAAAGTTTGTTCCACCGAAATCTCAAACATCGAAAAATTTCTCCACGTCGCTGAGCTGGGTAGTGAAGCTGTAGTTCGGCAGGCTATCGAAAAATACCTGCCCGTAGCGCTGCTTGGTAATTCTATTGTCCAACAACACCAGCGCTCCCCGGTCTGTCTTGCTGCGGATCAGCCGTCCGAAACCCTGCTTCAACGCCAGCGCCGCCTGGGGAATCTGATATTCGTAAAACGGATTGCCGCCGTCGTCCCGGATGCGCTGGATTCTGGCTTCTACAACCGGATCGCTCGGAACCGCGAACGGCAACTTGTCTATGATAACGCAGCTTAATTGGTCACCCTGCACATCCACGCCCTGCCAGAATGAAGAAGTAGCAAACAGGACACAGTGCGGCGTCCGGCGAAATTCGTCCAGCAGCGCGCTGCGTGGCCCGGTGCCTTGCAATAACGTCGGGTAATCAATTTCGAGCGACACGCGGTCGTACACCATGCGCATCTGCTGGTAACTGGTGAACAACACGAAGGCCCGTCCCCGCGTGTGCTTGAGAATCCGAGTGATCTCCTCAGCGGCGGCCTTCGGGAACGCCGGCGTGCGTGGGTCGGGCATGTGTTGCGGCACGTAGAGCAGGGCCTGCTTCTGATATTCGAAGTGGCTGGGGACTACCAGCGATCGTGTATGCCGGATGCCCAACCGGTTTTCGGCGAATTCAAACGTTCCGCCGACGGCCAGCGTAGCGGACGTAAGAATCACCGTGTCAAGCGCATCGAAAAGCTTCTCCTCGAGAATCGACGATACATCAATGGGAGTGGCCTGCAGAAAGCATCCGCGGCCGCGCCGCTCAATCCAATACACGAAACTTCGGTTGTCGCCGCGGCTCCAAAATTCCAGTTGAAACTTGAGTTCCACAGCCCGCCGGTGCAGCGGCAGGACGTCTTCCGGCGCGTTCTTCACCAGTTGGAGTTGCGTAGCCACCAACTCCAAGGCCCGTAAAACGTCGTCGAGCTTGTCCTGATGGCGCTCAAAGAATGCCACGTGGCCTTTGAAGCCCACGCGTCCCTCGGACTCGCCGAACAGCGCAAAGAACTGCTCGGCGCGATCGTCCAAAGTTTCAAGAATCCGATCCAGCTCGCCCGATCCAAATTGCTTGGCTCGCGATACGGCCGCGACATCGCGAACCAGTTCCTGAAACTGGTAGTTGCTGACACCGGCGCCGAAGTATTTTCCTACGACGTCTTCGATCTCGTGCGCTTCATCAAAAACCACTGCGGCATATTCCGGGATGATGCCGCCGTAATCATCGTCCTTCACGGCGAGATCCGCAAAGAACAAGTGGTGATTGACGATGATGATGTCGCTCTCGTGCGCGCGCTGGTGCATCAGTGTGAGAAAACAGCGCTCAAACTGCTGGCACTTCTGCCCGCTGCACAAATCGCGGCGCGCATCCAACTTTTGCCAGGCCGTGCTCGATTCCGGAAGGGTCTTGATCTCGGCACGGTCGCCGGTGGTGGTGGTTTTCTCCCACTCGCGGATAATCTGAAAATCCGCGACCTCTTCCAGGCCGTTCAGGATTGGCTGCTTCTCAGCGTCATAGATCTTCTGGCGGCAAGCGAAGTTGTTGCGGCCCTTCATGTAGCAGACTTCGAGTGGTCTGTCGAAATGTTTCTGCAAGAACGGAATGTCTTTGTAGAAAAGCTGCTCTTGAAGGTTCTTAGTGCCGGTAGAGATCACTACGCGCTTGCCGGAAAGGATGGCCGGCGCCAGATACGCCAGCGTCTTGCCGGTCCCCGTGCCCGCATCCACCAGCAGATGCTTCTTTTCGGCCAACGCCGATTCGATGGCCTCGGCCATTTCAAGCTGCCCCGGCCGAAACTCGTAATGTGGATGCCATTTCGATAGTAGCCCGTGCCGCGAAAAGAATTGGCGCGCCGTGAGCGCCTTGGCCGCCGAAGACATTACTTTCATTCTAAGTTGTACGCAGTCACAACGCGCCTGCTACCCTGAAAATAATGCCGGCGCGTCTGACGCTCATTGTCCTGATCGCCGCACCAGTCTTCGCGCAATCCCCCTGCGACGGGACGCCTGCCTATTCGCCTTGCGAGATGACGTTTGAATTGTCCTCCTCCGATCTGGCCGCACATCGCAACCCTTACGCCGATATACAGCTCCAGGTGGAGTTCAAATCACCCCGATTTCACACCTACGCGATGCCGGCGTTCTGGGATGGCGGCCGCAAAATGACCATCCGCTTCGCTCCCACCGAAGCCGGTCAATGGAGTTACCACATCACCAGCAGCCTGCCGGCGTTTGACGCGAAGGAAGGCGCGTTCACAGCCGCCGCGTCCGAATCGCCGGGCTACGTGAAGGCTGCCAACGTACACCACTGGGCTACCGATAACAAAAAAGCGCATTTATGGATGGGCTACATTGACGATCGGTTCGCGTTCGACTCTGCCGAGGAGTTGGAGCGCAAGCTCAATGAAGCCGTCGAAAACAAGTTCACCCACTTCCGTGGCTCTATCCTCGGAACGGCGGCCGACGGCAAGCGGGTTTACCTTGGCCCGGACCAACCCAATACGGCGTACTTCGATGAACTCGACCGCCGCATGCTTGCCATCCACAAGCGCGGTCTCACCATCGATCTGATACTGGCCTCCGATCCAGCCTATGTCACCCGCCTGTTCCCCGATTGGCAATCGCGCGAGCGCTTCATTCGGTATGTCGTGGCGCGCTACGCACCGTTCAATCTCACCTGGCAGGGCCTGGAGGAATTTGAAGAATTCGCGAACGGCCGCGCATTGCTGAAGGAGCTTGGCCTCGATCTCAAGAAGCTGGATCCTTACGAGCATCCCCGGTCTTCGAATGCCAAAATCACTTCCGCGCCGCTCGTGGCCGACGGTTGGATGGACTTCATCATCGAAGCTTCGACAGATGATATGGTTGGATCTGTCGAGCATCAGCTCTATCAGGTTCCGTTCGTCGGCGTCACCGATGCCCAGCATCTTTGGAATTCCACGATGGACGGCGAGTACCCCGAGTTTCGCGGCGAAGGTGTGGCTCTGTGCCACCATTGGTTCGATTTCATGGCCGACACACGCCACTGGGAGCTGGAGCCGTATTTCGACATCGACGGCGGCCGCGCGGTGGCGCTGGAAGAAATCGAATACGTGAATTACATTGAGCATCCCGGCGCTCCCATCGAATTGTCGGTGGAGAAACACGGATACGACGTATATTGGTTCAATCCAGCCACCGGCGAGTATCTCGAACAGAAGAAATACCGAGGCGAACACTTCACGGGCCAGGTTCCGGATTCCAGCCATCCTTGGGTGCTGCTGGTAGGTCGAGAAGGCCGTAAAGAATCGATGCTCAAGTCCGTTAAGTTCGACTCGCGCGACGTGCCGGTGCAGGAGCTCGAGACAAATCCGCAGAAGGTACCGTACGCCATCGTCGATCCTGCCGGCGACACTCTCCCGGCAGGCAAGCCGGTCCACTTTTCGGCGAAATTGACGCGGGAAACGCGCGCGACGCGCTCCATGATGTATCTCTGGACCGGCGAAGTGGCTGCCGACGGACGAGGCTCCCGCATATTGGGCACGGGCGCGCCAGGTACATTCGTGATTCCGTCCAGTATGGCCGCAAATTTCCCGGCTGTGCTCAGCATTCATCTGACCGCTTTGAATGCGAATGGAAAAGCCTACGCCGCCGATAAGGTGTACCAGCTCACCAAGTGATCCTCTCCATCGATACAACTTCAGAATTCGGGAGCATCGCGCTTGCCGATCGCGACCGCGTTGTCGAAGAAGTGCTGCTGCACTCCCCCGACGGTTTCGGTCACATTTTGTTTCCGCAGATCGAGAAATTACTTGCGAGGCATGGTGTTTCGGTGAGTGAGATGGATTGCTTTGCGGCGGCTTCGGGGCCTGGCTCGTTCACCGGAGTCCGGATCGGCCTGGCTGCGGTGAAGGGTCTGGCAGAGGCAGCCTCGAAGCCTGTGGTCGCAATTTCAAATTTGCGAGTGTTGGCATTTTTCGGGACGGCGACATTCCGTGCAACGGTCTTCGATGCGCGGCGCGGTGAAGTTTACGGGGCCGTGTACAGCGCTACGCTCGAAGCGGTGGTGGAAGAAGCTGTGATGAAATTTCCGGCATGGCTCGAGACGTTGCCACCGTCGGATTTCGAATTCATCTCCACTGATTTCTCACCGTTTCAGAGTTTCGTGGACGCGGGCGTTCCAGTGGTGACGGCGCCGCGCGCGCTGGCCGCTGCGATCGGTCAAATCGCCTGGATGGAGTTCCAGGGCGGACGCGCACGCGATCCCGCGGAGATCGACGCCAATTACATCCGACGGGCGGATGCCGAATTACTGTCCCCTCGCTGACGCGCGGGGCTACATTCCCGAGAAGTGAAAAAATCGGTTCGCAGGCGAAAGCGCCTGTGCCACCCAATCGTAAACCCTTGTGCGTCAAATGTGGGGCAGACGCTTTCGTCTGCCAACCCCGTGCGCATGCCGATTTTTTCACGAATCCGTCAGCGAGGGGACTGCCCTACTCTTTCACCTTCATCACGAAATAAGTAAACTCACCGCCCGGTTCCAGCACCAATTGGTGCGCCGTCTTCGGCGGAATGTGCACGATATCGCCGGCGGAGAGCTTCTGCTTCGTACCGCCTTCGATAGACGGCCCGCGAATCTCGTTAGGCGCGGTGGTCTTGCCATTCTGTAAGATCCCGCCCACGGTCAACGTCGCGGTGCCCGACGTAACCACAAAGAGATCCGACTCGGTTTCGTGCAATTCAGCCTCGCCGTTCCCCTCCCGGTGCGCGACCATCGTGTAGTGATTGCCATAATCGGTCAACCTTTGGCTCACAAACTTCTGCGCGTTGACCTTCGGCGCGAGCGTTTTCGAGAATCCCTTCAACTCCTCCGCGCTCCAATATTTATATCCCGCAGGCTCGGCGCCGATCAGGGGTAGCACGCAAATCAGAAACGTCAGTTTGGTTTTCATAAATGTTGACAGGATAAATCATTATGCCAAAAACCGCGTCTATCCCTTCCAGGATTGCCGCGTCTAAACAGAAATGCAAAAGATCTTTGTGTGCCTGTCGGCTCTGTGGATGGTATCGAGCGTTCTCGCTCAAAAGAGTCCCACCGGCGCCCCAGGTTGCGCCAGTCAAAACGCCAAACAATGCGTGGGCCTGGCGTTGGATGCGATGGGCGGACGCGAACGTCTGGAGCAAGTGAAGAGTCTAAGGTTGCAGATCATCGGCCACACGCTGCTGGTGGAACAATCCTACCGCCAGGCGCCGTTCGTCGCTTCGTATGAGCGCGGCCAGGTGACCATGGATCTTGCGAACCAGGGAGTGCTCAAGGAAATGAAATCGACATGGCCTGAGTCGGACCACAACCAGTCGGATTCCGATTCCATCGTGGTGGTGGGGCCCGAGGGCGGTGTGACTCGCTCCCAGGACCGAGACTCCCCATGCTCTCTGAGCGCCTTGGATACCGCCCGGCAAATGCTGGCGTTGGGCCCCGCGCGTGTTCTTATCACCGCTTCCGATGCGCCGGACTTACACTTCGGCGCGCCCGAGACTTTGCGATCCACTTCCCACGCAGTTGTGGTTTTCACTTGGGGGAAGATTCCCGTACGCGTACTGCTCAATCCATTCAACCATTTGCCCGATGCTGTCGAGACCACGCAGGAATTTCACGACTTCTGGTATTTCTGGGGCGATGTCCAACAGCGCATCTATTTCGACAACTTCAAGCTGTCCCAGGGCGTCGCGTTCCCCACCAACCTGGTGGAGGAGCGCAACGGCGTCGTTTGGAGTTCCACTCAGGCGCTCAATGTCGAGTTCAATGTTTCCGTTGACCCCAAAGCATTTGCGATGGACCCGAAAGTCGCTAAACAAAGCGCGGCATCGCCCGGTTGGAATCGGCCGTTTCGTGCTCAAAAGGCCACCACGCTTGCGCCCGGCGTAGATCTCTTCCCAGGAGCATGGAACTCCACCATCGTGAAGCAATCCGACGGAATCGTCATTCTAGAAGCGCCGATTTCGGAGGCGTACACCCGGGGAGTGATCGAAGAAGCTAGAAAACGCTATCCAGGAATGGCGGTCAAGGCCGTATTGTCCACTTCAGATTCATGGCCGCATACCGGAGGTGTCCGGTTCGCCGTAGCCGAAAACCTTCCCATCTATATTCTCGATCTGAACCGGCCGCTGCTCGACCGCATGAGCGGCGCCCCGCACACGTTATACCCCGATGCGCTTGAAAAATCGAAGCACTCGAAGAACCCAAACTGGAAAATTGTTGCCGCCAAGCAGGAGCTCGGCAGCGGCGAAAATCGCGTGGAGCTTTACCCGTTGCGCGGCGCGTCTACCGAGCGTCAGTACATGGTCTACTTCCCGGAATCCCGCTTGCTCTACGCGAGCGACACGTTGGCGCTGAACAACAATGGAAGTTTATATGATCCTGAGCTGATGCATGAAGTGGCCCAAGCGGTCAAGCGCGCGAATCTCAACGTGGACACGGTCTTCGCCATGCATCAGGGGCCGATGCCATGGAGCCAGGTGCTGGCATTGATCGAGAAATCCCAGCACACTTGATCACTTTGCAAATTTCTGCACTCGCCAATTCTTGATCTCCGCCACGTAGATGGCCCCCGCGCTGTCCACCGCGATGCTGTGCGGATAATCCAGCTTGCCTTGTACCTTCCCGTAGGATGACAGCACCCCCAATATCTGCCCATTCAGATTCAGCTTGACGATGCGATTGTTCACTCCGTCGCACATGTAGATGGCGTTTTCTCTCGCCACATAATCCAAGCCCCACGGCGCACCTACATCCGTCCACTTGCCCAGAAATTTCCCGTTCTGGTCGAAGATCTGGACGCGCTGGTTGTTCCGGTCCGCCACGTATAAGCGGCCCTGGCTATCCAGCGTCACGTCATGCACCAGGTTGAACTCGCCGTCACCGGTTCCTTTCTGGCCCCATTGAGTGATGTACTCGCCGTCCTTGTTATATCGGACCACGCGCGAATTCACATAGCCGTCGGAAACAAAGAAATCACCGTTGGGCGCGAACGCAAGATTGGTGGGGCGATTGAACCCGTCCTTAGTGTCGTTGGTTCCAGGACTCCCGCCCACCTGTCCGATCATCATCAGTACGCGGCCGCTGGGCGTGAATTTCATGACGCGATGCGCAGCCACATCGACGGTCCAAATGTTCCCATCATGATCCACTCTCAAGCCATGCGCGGCGGTGACCGGGACTTCCGTCCAGGCCTGCAGCATTTTGCCGGACTTATCAAATTCAATTACCGGATGCGCGCCGCGATTGAATACCCAGACATTGTCGTCTTTGTCGACCGACACGCCCGAGCACTCTCCGAAATTCCAGCCCGGCGGAAGCTGCGCCCAATCCATTACCACGTGATGCGGCAACGGCGGACCGGACTTCAGTTCACCGAGCACGGGCAATACGGCGATCACGGCCAGCGTGAGAATTTTCACATGCATGCGGTTGAGGTTATGTGAAGCGATGTTTGAAAGTCAACTGACGGGCGGTACAATCTCTAGTGGGAATAAGGGGATTGATGATTCCAGCATGAACGTCTCTGTCAAGGGCGATTACGCGCTCCACGCCATTTTCGATCTAGCGCTTCAGCAGCCTGGCGAACCCATCAAAATCGCTGACATCG
>DASYNU010000264.1:0-44970 GCA_036008345.1 Bryobacteraceae bacterium | reverse complement strand
TTCCTGGACCGGCGTCACCAAGTTACATAGCCATAGATTACGCCTTAACGCAAGATTTACATCCTTAGGGTATTCCGCTGTCCGGACTCATCCTCGCAAGTAGATGAGCCTGCGCCGGGTCTCTGCATAAATTCTGGTTGCCCGCTTGCACGTACCCGAGATCGAGAGGATGCAACCATGAATGCAATCGATCACAGTGTGGTGATAGTGGGCGCGGGGCCTACGGGATTGTCTTTGGGCGCGGAATTGTATCGGCTCGGCGAGTCCCCGCTGATCTTGGACAGGCTGGCGGCCGGCGAAAATACGTCGAGGGCCTGTGTGGTGCATGCGCGTACCTTGGAAGTTCTGGAGCCAATGGGCGCCACGTCTGAGCTTCGCCGGCACGGCCTCGAGGTTCAGATCTTCCGTATCCGAGAGCGGAGCCGCATTCTCGCCACCGTCAACTTCAAGGATCTCAGAACTAAGTATCCATTCACGCTGATGTGCCCGCAGAACCGCGTGGAGGATATTCTGCTGCAACGTCTTCAGGGCTTCGGCGGCGCTGTCGAACGCCCCACTGAAGTGATCGCCATTCGCCCTGGGGAAAACGATGTCGAGCTTCAAGTGAAATGCGGTGAAGACACGAGGACGATTCATGCTAACTGGGTCATTGGCTGTGACGGAGCGCACAGCGTGGTCCGTGAACAGGCCGCGATTCCCTTTGAGGGCGGCGCTTATGAGGAGAGCTTCATCCTGGCGGACGTCGAGATGCACTGGCCAATCAGCCGCGACGAGGTCACTCTGTTTTATTCCGAAAAAGGCCTGGTTGTGGTGGCTCCTCTACCGGACGATCATTTCCGAATCGTCGCGACCGAACAGCAGGCTGCTGCGGAACCTTCCATCGCAGACTTTGAATCGATTCTAGACGAGCGCGGGCCTATGAATGGTGCCCTGACGATTCGGCGGATGCTGTGGTCCTCCCGATTTCACATCCAGCACCGCGTGGCGAGCGCGTTACGTCAAGGCCGCATCCTGCTAGCCGGCGATGCCGCCCACGTGCATAGCCCGGCGGGAGGGCAAGGCATGAATACCGGGATTCAGGACGCGGTCTCGCTCGCAAATGCGTTGCGCCAAACGCTCCAAAGCGGCCAGCAGGCGACCCTGAACACATGGCAGACGGAGCGGCTGAAGGTGGCTCATTCCGTGGTAGACCTGACGGACCGATTAACAAAAGTGGCAACCATCTCTTCGCCAGTTCTTAAGGTACTCCGCAACACTGCTGTCGAACTGGTTGGAAACGTCCCGTTTGCGACACGCGCAGCTGCTGAGAGACTGGCGGAGTTAACTTACAAATAGCCATCGGTCCTATCGCGCCGGGGCGTGACCAGCGGGTGATATGTTAGTCGCATGCGATCGATCTCGGTAGCCTGCTATAAGCCACGCCAAGGTTGCGAGGCGGCTTTGCTGGAGCTGGTTCGAAACCACCTTCCACCGCTCCGTGCCCAGGGTCTGGTTACGGAACGATCTTCCATTGTGATGCGCACCGCGGACGGAATCATCGTCGAGATCTTTGAGTGGGTTTCCGAGGAAGCTATCGCCGGCGCTCACTCGAACTCCGCGGTAATCGATTTATGGAAGCGCTTCGAAGTGGTATGCACTTACGAAACGCCCTCCAACATTCTGGAATTTCAGAAGATGTTCGCGCACTTCGAACCGGTCTAGAAACCCCGCCCGCACCGTGTCCCCCTTGCACTTCGACAGGAAGTGTTGTATCTTCTTCATGTAGAAGTAGAAGGGGTATGCTGAACGATCTGTTGTTCCGTCTGCGCGCGTTGTTCCGCCGAAAAACGGTCGAAGCCGAACTGGATGATGAACTGCGCTTGCATTTTGATTTCAGTGTCCAGAAGTATGAGCGCTCGGGGCTCTCGCGCGAAGAAGCGCTGCGGCGGGCGCGGCTGGAGTTCGGCGGAATGGGCCAGGTGAAGGAGGAATGCCGCGAAGCGCGCGGCGTGCACTTTATGGAAGAACTATTCCAGGATGTTCGCTATGGATTGCGCATGCTGCGCAAGTCTCCCGGATTCACAGCGGTCGCGCTGCTCACGCTAGCGCTCGGCATCGGCGCGAACACCGCAATATTTTCGGTTGTCTATGGCGTATTGCTGCGTCCTCTACCGTACAAGGATTCTGATCGCCTGATTGTCCTCAATGAGACCACGCCGAAGGTCGGCCAGGTCAGTGTTTCCTACCCAAATTTTCTAGATTGGCGCTCCGGGAACCGCTCGTTTTCGCAGATGGCTGCGGTTGCCGGCGTCTCTTTCAACCTGGCCGGCGTTGACCAGCCGGAAAACATCAACGGCGAGGCTGTTTCACCCTATTTTCTTTCCATGTTGGGCGTGCGCCCCATTCTAGGGCGCGATTTCGCCGCATCCGAGGAAAAGGCCGGCACGGTTCCCGTTGCTTTGCTAAGTTACCAACTTTGGCAGTCGCATCTCGGAGGTAGCGCCAGCGCTCTCGGGCGCACCATCAATCTGAACGGCAAGAGTTTCACCATTATCGGAGTGCTGCCGCCGGACTTCGTCTGCGTCGACAAAACGGACATCATGGTGCCCATTGGTGTTTGGCTCACAGGCAACTCCGACGCCAATAGCCGAGGCGATCGCGGCGACATGGCGGCCATCGGCAGGCTCGGACCGGGAGTGAGTTTCGCGCAGGCCCAGGCCGAAATGCAGGCAATCGCTGCGCGCCTGGCAATCTCGTATCCTGGACCCAACGACCAGTTCAGCGCCGCGCTGCGGCCCATTCGCGAAGTATTCGTCGGCGAAATTCGCCCCGCTATTTTGATTCTCTTCGGCGCAGTGCTGTTCGTTCTGCTCATCGCCTGCGCCAACGTCGCCAACTTGTTTTTGATGCGTGGCGCTGCACGCACGCGCGAAATCGCACTGCGCATCGCGCTGGGCGCAACTCGTGGACGCATCGTCCGCCAAATGCTGGCCGAGAGTTTCGTTCTGGCGTTTCTCGGGGGACTGTTGGGTCTCGCTGTTTCGATTGCCGGAATACGCGGGCTGGCCCGGTTGATCCCGATGGATGGGATGTCAGGCGGGGCCGTGAATATGAATGGGATGGTGCTGCTTTTCGCCGCGGCCGCCGTGGTGGTGTCCGCATTCGTGTTCGGACTGGTTCCGGCCATGAATCTGACCAAGCCCGATGTGCAGCCGGAATTGAAAGAGGGCGGCAGATCAGCTAGTTCCGGCACGGGCCAAAATCGCTTGCGCGGTCTTCTGGCCGCCGGCGAAGTTGCCGTTGCGCTGATTCTTCTGGTGGGCGCCGGGCTGATGGTCAAGAGCCTCTATCGTCTGCTGGCCGTCGATCCGGGATTTAAAACGGACCGGATACTCACCATGGAAATGCAGCTGCGTAGCGCGCAATACTCAAAGGACCCGGCTATTTTGAATTTTTGGCAGCAAGTTCTCTACCGCGTCCGCGCGCTGCCTGGCGTGGAATCGGCGGCGTTAGGGACGGTAGTTCCGCTCACCGACTCACACTCGCGTTCGGATATTACGATTGAGGGCATGGCGCTGCCCAAGCCGGGCAGTTTCCCCCACCCGGATGGCCACAGCGTAAGCCCCGGTTACCTAAGAACGCTCGGCGTTCCTCTTCTGCGTGGCCGCGAATTCACGGACGCCGATCAGCAAAACTCTCCACTGGTTGGGATGGTGAATGCCGCCGTTGCACGGCAGTTCTTTCCGAATCAAGATGTTTTAGGGAAACGCTTCATGTTCGGGCACCCATCGACTGATCCTCCGAAATGGATCACAATCGTCGGTGTCGCGGCCGATACCAAGCTCTACGGCCTGGCGAATCCCGCGCGTCTGGAAGTTTATCTTCCTCTGCGCCAATCTGTCTTGAGAAATATGGATCTGGTTGTAAAATCGGCCGCCGATCCGGCTGCGCTCACGTCGTCCATTCGCGGCGCGATCGCATCCATCGACAAGGACCAGCCCATTTTCGCCATCGCCACCATGCAAGAACTCGTCAAGAGTTCCATCTCCACGCGGCGCATCACGCTAATCCTGCTCGGGCTGTTCAGCGCTCTGGCGCTGATATTGGCGGCTATCGGAATTTATGGCGTTATTTCCTATTCGGTGGCGCAGCGCACGCACGAAATCGGGATTCGCATGGCTCTGGGCGCCGATGGGGGTGGCGTGCTGCGCATGATTCTGGCGCAGGGAGTCAAGATCGCGGGCGCAGGCGTCGGGACCGGCATCCTTGCGTCCTTCGGGCTCACGCGATTGATGACCAAGCTCCTCTATTCTGTTAGCTCAGCCGATCCAATCACGTTTGCGGCGGTAGCAATTGTTCTTGTGGTGGTAGCTATGCTGGCTTGCTACATCCCGGCACGCCGGGCGCTGCGCGTGGATCCTATAATCGCGCTAAGGTATGAATAGTTAGAAACCGGCCTCGAGCGGTTCACGTCCAGCATTGAAATGAAGAGGCGCCGTATGCGTGCATTCCGCCTTCCACTGATTTTGGCGGCATCGCTTGCTGCCGCCGACGATACCGCCGTGTCGCCTCGGCCAAAGCCTACCGATTACCCGGTTCACGATAGCGCCAAGACTGCTGTGATCGCCGCCGCCATGGTCCCGCCGGAACAGGTGAAGAAGATATTTTCAGGTGACATCGCCAAGCAGTACGTGGTGGTGGAGGTGGCGGTTTATCCCCAGGACGGCAAGTCGCTGGAGGTGGACCTTTTCGATTTCGAGCTGAAAGCCGGTGAGCAGATAGTCCGCGCGTCCGCGCCTCGCGATTTCACCACCGCTTGGCCTTCGGCAAAGAATCCTTCGATCGGCAACCGTGGGCCGAATGTTACGACTGAAACCGGCGTGATCGTCGCGCGTGAACCGGATCCTGTCACGGGCCGGCCTCGCACGGGCGTGGGGACCTATGAAGGAGTTGCCGTCTCCAATTATCCGCGCCCGGACCCTCCCGCGCAGCAGCCCACGAATTCCAAACAAAGCGATGTCGAAGACAAAATCCGCCAGATGGCGCTGCCTGAGGGTCCCACGAGAACACCCGTGGCGGGTTATGTGTATTTCCGATACCGCGCACGCAAGCAGGACGCTTTTACGCTGAATTATTCGAATGACGATGGATCAGTGGACCTGAAATTTCCGAAGTGAAAGGCACCGGAAAGAATGTCTCATGTTGAGAGAGTGTTTCCGAACCGCGACCGTGAGGGAGACGGTGCTTTTGCCGATTTCTTCACGCATTCTCATGGTCGCGGCTCAGTAACGGAGTTAGCGCTGGCGCGGCGACGACGCCAATCCGGCCGCGAGCGTCGCCAATAGCAAACAGAGCGGCGAATACAGCCAAGTGTCCCAGTGCGCAAACGGCGTCTCCTTAATGGTCTTGAAGAAGCCGAAGGATCGCAAATTTCCAACCGCGCGCAGCAGGAAAACCAGGCTGAGCGCCCATATGCTGAGGTCGATCACCCAGTTTAGTGGGCCGGTTTGGATCCAGCCTGCCTTACCCAAGATTAGAATCACGCCTAATCCAAACAGGCCGGCGACGGCCCAGGTTGCCGCAGGGCTGGGATCGAACATGCGCCGCCCACTCACCGTCGGTACCGTGAAAGCGCTCCCCCATTTGCCGCCCAACGCCCAATAAACGTGCAGAACCGAGATTCCGCTGAGCGCAACTACCAGCGGAATCGCGAACAGAAAACGGTTGTGCATTGGTCCATTCTCCCATTTATCATGCGGCTGCATCGGCGTTGATGCGGACCACGGCGGCCTGTTCGTTTTCGCGTTGTATCGACGCCGCGAGGTTCCGCGTGTCGGATGCCAGCGCCTCCA
This sequence comes from Bryobacteraceae bacterium, assembly GCA_036008345.1. Lineage (GTDB taxonomy): Bacteria > Acidobacteriota > Terriglobia > Bryobacterales > Bryobacteraceae > Palsa-89. The sequence goes on along the minus strand of DASYNU010000264.1, from coordinate 39,139 downwards.
GCTCTAGCAGAAGGGACGCGATGGCCGGGCACATCGGCAACAATACCGCCAGATCGTCCGCTGAAAAGGCGTCGCTGCCGGCTCGATATAGAGCCAGTACGCCGGCCATTCGCCCGCCCTCCTCCAACGGTAAAGCGATCGCGGACGAAAGCCCTGCAGGCGCGCCGGTCCGCGCGTATCCGGGCTCCACTTGCGGATTTCCATTCAGGATTGGTTTTCCGGTTTCCGCCACCCAGCCTACTAAGCCTTCACCCACAGGGATGCGCAGCGAAGCCAGCGCGCCGGCATCCTCGCCCGTTGCCAATTTGGAACGCAGCGGGCCATCTCCACCGGCAAAGATTGCCATCGCATCGTAAGGAACCAGTAGTCTCAGCCGCATGGCCGCGACCGCCAAGGCTTCCTGGGAACTCAGTTTGCAGGGCCCGGCGGCGGGAATATCCACGCTTGCATTCGCCGACACTCTGGCGCGTGCTACCGGATGCAGGCTCTGGGCAGGCTCGGCTTCGAAACCGGCCGCGGGCGCGCTGCCTCTTTCGATCTTTATATCTTTCGAAAGCGAAGGCGGCGCCTCAGTTCGGGATCCGTTGGCGCGCGCCTCCAGTTCCTGATAGCGGGCTTGCAAGGCGTGCACGACGGCCGGATCGAAGGCTGTTCCTGCCTCGGCCGCGACCCTCGCCATGGCTTCATCCAACGGCAACGCAAGCCGGTACTGCCGGTCCGACGCCAACGCGTCCAGGCAATCTACCGCCGCCAGGATTCTTGCGCCGATAGGAATCTCGGTCCCCTTCAGACCGTCCGGATAACCGGTGCCATCCCATTTCTCGTGATGGGAGTGAACAATCGGCACCACCGGATAGGGAAAGCGCACGCGCTCCAGGATTTCGGCGCCCACCACCGGATGGATTTTCATTTTTTCAAACTCGGCGCGCGTGAGCTTGCCAGGCTTTGAAATAATGTGCTCCGGAACGGCCAGTTTTCCGATGTCGTGCAGCATCGACGCGGCTCTCAAAGCATCCAGTCCGGATTCCGATAATCCCAAATCCCTGCCGATTTCCACCGCGTAGAGTTGCACGCGCTGCAGATGATCGTGCGTGGTGTGATCTTTCGCGTCGATCGCGAGCGCCAGGGCTTCGATGGTGCGCAAATGCAGGCCGTTCATCTCCACCACGTGTTTCTTCTCCTGTTCCACTTGCACTATGTGGGTCCGGCTGGAGCGGTGGACCAGATACACCAGAGGCAAACAGATAACTGGGAGCTCCCATTGGACGGCGCTGGGAAACGTCCCGATCAACCATGCGAGCGACGCTCCCACCGCATAGCAGGGAAGCAGCCAGCGATACCCACTCCATACCGTCAGAAATCGTTTTTCCTCAGTGAGCGAAATAATGCCGGCCACCGGGAAGGTATTGGCGATGAAGAATGTGAGCGTAAGCAGCCCTAAGCTGACGGGTTCCGGAAAACGGCCGCGCGTATACGTGTAGACAATCGAGGTCAGATAGATCGCCGTTGCGAAGCTGCACACGCTGAATGCTACCTGCACCGGCTTGGGCCGTAGCTTGGTGCGCCAGGTGCATTGCGCGAGCATCGAGAGCGCACCGATAGTGATGGCTTCAGACAGACTGAGGTTTACAATGCCAATTAGAACGAAAAGCGCCAGTACCGACGCTGTGCCGGTAACCCCGGGCAGGCGAACCTTCAAAGTGGACGCTAGCAACGCCGTCGTAATAAACGCCAGCGACCGCAGCAGGTCGTGGGAGTGCCAATTCAGAAGGGCCCCCATCACCACGGCGGCGCCGAGCGCAATGTTCGCGGCAACATAGAGAGAGCTAACCGGGAAAGAGGCAAATCGGTGACGCATAGAGCCCTATCGCTTCTTTCGGCATGTTGCCGTTGCTGCTTTATTGTTCTCCTTGCCCGGACGTGCCCCAAGCTACCGCCGTGCCGGATGTCCCGCCAGTACCCCAGGCCACCGCGGTACCCCACTGCCCAGAAGTTCCCCAGGCCACTGCACTGTCCCAAACCGCCGGCGATCCGGTGGAGCCAGGCTTCAGTACCGTGCTGCCCCACACTACTTGCGGACTCCATGTCGAACCCAGCCACCAGGTGGACAAGAAATTCGGAACCAGGTATGCGGTCTGTTGCGCCTGGTTGTAATACATTTGCGGCGAAGCGGCTGATGTGAACACAGAGTCGTTGTTCGCAAGCGCCGCCGCGATGTCCATGTAACCGGCTCCTACCGTGAACATGTCGTACACATCAGTGTAGGATTGCCCGGTGGTCGGGTCATAGGCTGTGCTGGTCGCTGGAAAATTCTTGGACGCAGTCTTCATGAGACGCGCCTTAATCGTGTCGGGCGTCAGGTTCGGATTTCTTTGCAGTAGCAAGGCCACCGCGCCTGATACCACCGGCGTGGCCATGCTGGTGCCGCTCAACCGGAAATAGGCGGGCGCGCCCACGGAACTCGAGGTCGTATACTGCGATGGCGGTATGACATTGCCAGGGTATTCAGCCTCGAGTGTCGATCCGGGCGCGAGCAGCGATACTACCAGATTTCCAGGAGCCACTAAGTCCGGCTTCGCGGTCAGATCGATGTAAGTCGGGCCCTTGGAACTATAACTCGCAATTAGATCGTCGGCGCGGGTCACGGTCATTTCCGTTTTCATGCAGCCGACAGTTATCGCATGGGGGCTGTCCCCAGGCGAGAGAATTGTGCCGTATCCGTTGCGTCCCAGGTTGCCCGCCGCCACCACTACGACTATCCCGTTCTTCCACGCAGCTTCCACCGCCTGACACAAAGGATCGTGCGTGCAACCCTCATAAATCGGGCGGCCGAGCGAAAGGTTGATCACGCGCACGTTGTATCGATTCTTCAGTTGCACGGCTTTCTGGATGGCCGCGATCACCACGCTGTCGCTACTCGATCCATTAGCGTCCAAAACCCGGAGGTCGAGAACGTTAGCGTTGGGAGCTATGCCGCGGTAAGTGTGGAACGCGCCCGTCTTCGACGAATCGGCTCCATTACCGGCCGCGATGCCCGCCACGTGGGTCCCATGGCCGAAATCGTCAAACTGATTTCCACCGATGAAACTCTGCCGGTATACTACGCGCGACTGGCCGGAGTTGACGCCGTTGAGATCCGGGTGAGAATAGATTCCGCTATCGATAATCGCGATACCTACGCCCGAGCCGTCCAATCCCGCGCTCCAGGCTGCCGGAGCGTTGACGGCGCCCGCGCTATAGTCCAGCGACGCGGCGAGCGGCCGGTCGAGCGAGATATACGCCACGTTCGGCTGATTCGACAATGAGATGACATCGGCTGGATGAAGGATTGCCGCTACTGCCGGGATAAGCGAGAAAACGATGTTCACAAGGCCGTCCAGCAAGTTGAAGACGGGGCCTAGCAGTCCCCCCCCGCCCGACGGTTGTGAGTTGTACTGCACGATTACGTTGATGCTGTTTGAAGGTTGTTGGAGCAGCGGTAATAGGTCAGGCGATATTTTGGAATTATCCGCCCGGGCGATCTGAACTGAGATCAAAAAGAGACCCAGGGCGGCCAAACGAGAGATCTTTCTGGTGTAGTGTAGGGGAAAAGCTGACATGGCGCGATCTCTTATGCATCTGTATTACCAGCTTGGCGGCGAAGTACAACTGGTTGGAAAGACGCTTAGTTCAGCTCAGGTTAAGTACTTATCCCACTACAAGTACCAGCGCCAAAGTGTCGCATAAGCCCGACAAGATGGCCCGAGCTAGGCACGCATCTTCCCAAGATTTCGGCCTGCTGGAACGCGGAGAAGTCGTGCGTCCACCGTTTCAGTTCCTCGAGTTGAGGGTCGTCTACGTGGATTTGAAACGCCCAGGTTTCTACCGCGTGGGGCAGGGCCGTGCCTTGCCGGGATTTCGAGCAAGTGACTTTCAGGCTCGCAGCAAACCATTGGTTCGTTCACTGCGTGCAACAACCGGCTAATCACCCAGCTGGCAGGGCATGGCCCTGCCCCACCACGACCGGGAAAACTAAGCGGTATTGGGATGGAATGCTGCGGCGGATTGTTAACCCGCCAGGTTTCTGAGCTAACACATTCAGATGTTTTGGCCGATAGTTAACCGGTATGCCGCCATCCAAAAAGCCCAAACGCTCGGTCCTGATCGCTGCTCGATTGATCACGGCCGTGGTTTCGTTGGCCGGGGCTGAAGCCGTGCTGTGGCTCGGAGGATATCCGCGCTGGTGGGGCATGGACAAGCCGTGGGGTGGTCCCTCGCCGCAATACGCCTGCGATGCCGATCTGGGTTGGAGCTCGCGGCAGGGCACATTCAATCTGGTGTGGCCGGAGCATCCGAGCGTGACCCGCTACACCAACTGGAGCGGCGGACGGCGCGCCACTGCTGAGAAGGAACCAGCGCCCGGCGACACCCGCCCGAAAGTGATGTTCTTCGGCGACTCCTTCGTTCAGGGATATCAGCTCTCGGATTGGGAAACGTTGCCGTGGGTGGTGCAGCGGCGGCATCCCGAGGTTCAGGTTTCGAACTTCGCCGCCGGAGATTTTTCAACCTACCAGGCCTATCTTGCCATCCAGAAATGGGTCCACGAACCCGCGTCCGTGTACTATCTCTTCAACTGGTTTCACGAAGGGCGGAATGCCGCCGATCCAAACTGGCTGCGGATCAACCAAAGGGTCCCGAACGGTTGCTTCTATCCTTACGCCGAACTCTCCGGAAACGGGCTGCGCGAAGGGCGATCGGAGGGGAACCTGGTGTGGTGGCCGAGCCATCACCTGCGCACCGTTGCGTTGGTGCAAGATTACTGCGACATCCTGGAATCTTTGCGGCGCGTCCGGAACAAGCGGAAGTTGACTGAAAGCTTACTGGTCAAGATGGATGAGACCGTCCGCGGGCAAGGTGGGAAATTCACGGTGATCCTCTCCGACGTGTTGCCTGAGGATCGCAAGGACTACCGGAAGTTTCTTGAATCCAAGGGCATCGCTTTCCTCGATTATGACCGGCCGGAGCTGAAAGATAAGAATCTGCGCCTTCCCGATGGCCATCCCAACGGAGCGCTGCACGAGCTGTTTGCGCAATGGATGGAGCCCTTGCAGGTGACGGTAACCCGGGGCGCTGAAGCTCGGCGCTGACGAACCCGTGAAAAAATCGATATGAGCGCGGCGTTGGCAGACGAAAGCGTCTGCCCCACTTTGGTGCACAAGGATTCTACGATTGAGTGGCACTGGCGCTTTCGCCCGCGAACCGATTTTTGACGCGTTCGTAAGCTCGGCGCTGATTGTCACATAATAGTGAGGATGATCTCGAGACGAGGATTCCTTCAAACCAGCTCCGCGGCCGCGTTGCTCGCGAACACAGCCAGCGCCAAACAACTGAAGTCCGTCGGAGTGCAGCTCTACACAGTCCGCAATGTACTTCCGAAGAAACCGGCCGAAACCCTGAAAGCCATCGAAGCCATCGGCTATCGCGAAGTGGAGGCGACCTACGACAATCTCGACAAGATCTGGCCGTCGCTCCAAGCCACCAGTCTGAAACCGGTCAGCATTCACTTGAATGAGGGCACCATCATGAAAGGCACCGACGACGAGATCGCACGTGCCGTCGACAAAGTGAAGCAGCACGGATTTTCCTACGCTGTGTTTCCGTGGGTCAACCCGCCGGATCGTGGCGGGCTGGACAAAATGAAAGCCCTAGCGGAAAAGTTGAACAAGACGGGAGAAAAATGCCACGCCGCCGGCCTGGACTTCTGTTATCACAATCATGCTTTCGAATTCGAGCCGATGGATGGGACCACGCGTTTTCAGGTTCTGGTGGATACGCTCGACAAAAACCTGGTCAGCTTCGAAATCGACTGCTTCTGGGTGAGCGTCGCGGGACACGATCCGGTGGAAATACTGAAGAAGTTATCCGGGCGCGTTCACTTATTGCATCTCAAGGACAAAGCGCAAGGCACGCCCGTCATGTTTAAAGAATCAGTCACGGCCAGCACCTTCAAGGAAGTTGGCCACGGCGTTCTGGATTGGCCGCCTATCCTGCGCGCCGCCGAATCCGCCGGCGTCCAGCACTATTTTGTCGAACAGGATCAGACCCCCGGCGATCCGGTAGAAAGCCTGCGCCAAAGCTTCGACTACATTTCAAAATTGAATTTTTGATCCGTGTGCATCCGTGTCCATCCGTGGCCAATTTAGGCGATGTGCGCCCCGGTGGTTTCCACATACACCGAATACAGCGACTGGCTGGCCGCCATAAACAATCGATTCCGTTTGGTGCCCCCGAAGCACACGTTCGCGCAAATCTCCGGCAGCAGAATCATTCCAATGCGCGTGCCATCCGGCGAAAATACGTGGACGCCATCGTAGCCCGCACCCACCCAGCCAGCGCCCGTCCAGATGTTGCCGTCCACATCGGCGCGAATTCCGTCGGCTAGGCCCGCGCCTTTACCGCTCAGTTCCATATTGACGAACTGGCGGCTATTGCGCAGTGTCCGGCCATCGGCTACATCGAAAACTTTGATGATTTTCGGGGCCTGCGGATAGTGCGTGGCGCCGGTATCGCAAAGGTACAGCTTCTTGTAGTCAGGCGAAAAGCAGAGGCCGTTCGGCTTGTAAGCTTCGTCGGTGACCATCTCCATCTTCCCGGTTTTCGGATCGATACGATAAACCGCTTCCTTTATTTCGAGAGCGGCCTTGTGACCCTCATAGATGCTGGTGATGCCATAACCGGGATCGCTGAACCAGATTCCTCCGTCTGGATGCACCACAATGTCGTTGGGCGCATTCAGCGGCTTGCCCTGCCAGTTGTCGGCCAGCACCGTCACGGCTCCGGTATGTTCATAGCGCACCACGCGGCGCGTATCATGCTCGCAGGCGAGCTGGCGGCCCTCATAATCGAAGGTGTTGCCATTGGCGTAGTGCGAAGGCGATCGAATAGTGCTGATATGCCCGTCTTCTTCCAGCCAACGGAACTGCCGGTCATTGGGGATGTCGCTAAAGATCAGGTAACGGCCGGCACCGTTCCAGGCTGGACCCTCCGCCCAGCGGAGCCCGGTGTAAAGGCGTTCGATACCCGCATTGTTGGCCTTGAGCTTGGCAAAGCGCGGATCCAGGACCACGATATCGGGGTCCGGATAACGAATCGGCTCTTTGCCGGTCCAATCCCGCTGAGCGGCAGCCGGAAGCGCAAGCAGAGTGCCCGCAACGACTTGCATAAACGACCTGCGTTCGAATCCGCGTTCATCCGCGTCCATCCGCGGCCTAAAAATAGGTTTTCCCATAACGGTAAGCAGTATAGCGTAGCGAGGGTCCAGCCGATATATACGCTGAGGCAAAGAGACCGTCGATGCTACCGTTCTTAAGAGAATTCTGGGCTTTCCTGCGAACCCGCAAAAAGTACTGGCTGCTGCCCATTCTCATCATGATGCTGCTTTTCGGCGTTTTGTTAGTGGTGGCGCAAAGCACGGCCGTGGCGCCCTTCATTTACACGTTGTTCTAAAGCCGCGCCGCATGCAAATTCTGGGCATCTCCGCCTTTTATCACGACAGTGCAGCTGCCCTGGTGCGCGATGGCGATATCGTCGCAGCCGCCCAGGAGGAGCGCTTCAGCCGCAAAAAGCACGACTCGGGTTTTCCTTCGCACGCCGTGGAGTTTTGTCTCGCGCAGGCGGGCGTCGCACTTGCCGATCTCGACTACGTCGTCTTCTACGACAAGCCGTTCCTCAAGTTCGAGCGGCTGCTGGAAACATACATAGCCTATGCTCCGCGCGGACTGCGGTCGTTCCAAATGGCGATGCCGTTGTGGATCCGCGAGAAGCTGTTTCAAAAAAGTTTGCTGCATGATGAGCTGCTGCGGCTGGGGCCCGGATTCGATTGGGAACAAAAGCTGCTGTTCACCGAACACCACTTGAGCCACGCCGGCAGCGCGTTCTTTCCTTCGCCCTTCGAGGAAGCGTTGATCCTTACGATGGATGGCGTCGGCGAGTGGGCCACCACATCGGTTGCGTTGGGGCGCGGAAACAAGATCGACGTGATCAAGGAGATCCACTTCCCGCATTCACTCGGGCTGTTGTATTCGGCATTCACCTATTACACCGGCTTCAAGGTGAATTCCGGCGAATACAAGGTGATGGGGCTCGCGCCGTATGGCGAGCCGCGCTATGCGCAAAAGATTCTCGACCATCTCATCGACTTGAAGCCGGATGGCTCATTCCGCTTGAATCTCGATTTTTTCAATTTCTGCACCGGCTTGACCATGACCAACGGTGAGTTTGACCGCTTGTTTGATGGTCCGGTCCGGAGGCCTGAAGAATCGCTGACGCAGCGCCATATGGATCTGGCGGCGTCGGTGCAGCAGGTACTGGATGAAGTGGTATTGCGGATGACGCGCTCGCTTGCATCGGAAACCGGCATGCGTAACTTGTGCCTGGCCGGTGGAGTGGCGTTGAACTGCGTTTCTAACGGCAAAGTGCAACGCGATGGCCATTTCGATCGGATCTGGATCCAACCGGCTGCCGGGGATGCCGGCGGCGCGCTGGGAGCGGCTTTGTCCACCTACCATCAGTTCAAAAATCAACCCCGGCACGCGAGCGGCTGCTGCGATCGCATGAAGGGAGCGTTTCTGGGCCCGGAGTTTCCTCAAGCCGAGATTGCACGCCGCCTCATCGCAGCCGGAGCTCGTTATGAAGTTTTCGAGGATTCCACGCTGCTGGATGCTTGCGCGGACGCGCTCATTGATGAAAAAGCCGTCGGGTGGTTTCAGGGACGCATGGAATTCGGCCCAAGGGCGCTGGGTGCGCGGTCCATTTTGGCCGATGCGCGATCGCCGCGCATGCAGTCCGTGCTGAATCTCAAGGTGAAATACCGCGAGTCATTCCGTCCTTTTGCGCCCTCGGTGCTGCGCGAGCACGTGGGCGAGTGGTTCGAGCTGGATGGCGAAAGCCCCTATATGCTGCTGGTGGCCGACGTTTTGGAGCATCGGCGCAAGGCCATGACACCTGCCGAGCAACAACTTTTTGGCATCGCGAAATTGAATGTCCCGCGCAGCGAGATTCCAGCCGTCACTCACGTGGATTATTCAGCGCGCATTCAAACCGTGCATGCACAAACCAATCCGCGCTATCACCAGCTGCTGCGCCGTTTTCATGAGCGAACGGGCTGTCCCGTGATTGTGAATACCAGCTTCAACGTGCGCGGCGAGCCCATTGTTTGTTCACCCGAAGACGCCTTCCGGTGTTTCATGGGCACCGAAATCGACGTGTTGGCGGTGGGCAACTGCTTCCTTCGCAAGGAGGATCAGAACCCGGCGCTCAAACAGCAATATGAAAACCGATTCACTCCGGACTAGTTAAATATCATGGCTACAATTCATGAGGACTTGCACCGCAGCCACCAATCGAAAGGCTTTTCCGATCGATCGCTGGGCCTCACTTTCAGCGCATTTTTCGCGCTTTTAGCCGTGCTGCCGATGCGCCGTCATCAGCCTTTCCAATGGCGCTGGGTGGTGGTGAGCGGTTTTTTCCTACTGATCGGATTGGTGGCGCCTGGGCTATTGCATCCACTGAGCCGTGTCTGGGCGCGGCTGGCCCTGTGGCTGCATAAAGTTGTCAATCCGATCACCACCTCGATCATGTTTTTCTTGGTATTCGTTCCGGCGGGATTTATCTCAAGGCTGCTCGGAAAAGATCCTCTGCGCCTCAAGCTGGAGCCCAACGCGGAGAGCTACTGGATATTGCGCGATCCACCGGGTCCTGCGCCCGACAGCATGCGCAACCAATTTTAAGCATATGGAACTCTTAGCTACAACTCCGAAATCGGGTCTTGCCGCGGCCTTCTCCCAACATCGGGATATCTTCGCTTGCCCGGCTTGCGGCGATCATCTGATTTGGGGAGACGCGGACGTTCAGTGCAGAGCGTGCAGCCGCCGGTTTCCCATCGAAGAGGATATACCTCGTCTGTTCCACTCGCACGACCCCGGCGATCAGCGGGATGTCACCGACATCGTGAAGGCGTTCTACGAAACCAACCCATTTCCCAACTACGATGACCTGGATTCGCGCGACAGCCTGGCGAGCAAAGCGCGGCGCGGCGTATTTGCCCGCTTGCTGGATGAACAGATCCCCCCGGATTCACTCGTCCTCGAAGTGGGATGCGGCACCGGGCAGTTGACGAATTTTCTTGGGCTAGCTTGGAACCGCACCGTGTTCGGAAGCGACCTCTGCCTCAACTCCCTGCGCCTGGCGAAAGATTTCCGCAATCGCTACACAATAGGCAACGCGGGGTTCCTACAAATGAACCTGTTTCGCCCGGCATTTTTCTCCGGAAGTTTTGACCTGGTGGTCTCGAACGGCGTGCTGCACCACACCGGCGATCCGGTAGGCGCTTTCGGTTCCATATCCCGATTAGTGAAGCCCGGCGGTTACATCATTGTCGGTCTTTATAACAAAATCGGCCGGCTAACTACGGATTTCAGACGCTATATCTTCAACGTGTTCGGCGACGGTTGGAGCAGCCTCTTCGACGGCCACATGCGGAATCGCAATTACAACAGCGCCCGCAAGCGCGCCTGGTTTATGGATCAATACAAACATCCCTGCGAGAGCAAGCATTCCTACGACGAAGTTCTGGGCTGGTTTGAATCCAATGGGTTCGATTTTCTTTGCAGCGTCCCGAAGATCGGGCCGGCGCCGTTTGATGCCGATGAAAAACTATTTGTGCCACACAGCAAGGGAAGCCGCACCACGCGGATTTTGACGGAACTGGATATGCTGGCGCGCGGCGGAGTGGACGGAGCGCTCTTCATCATGATCGGCCGCAAGCGATCGGCTTAGCCGCCGCTGTGGCGCAGGCGCTTTCGCCTGCGAACCGCTAGCCCCGCGCGATCCCGCGATACTCCGCTTCGGCATCGCCGGGCAATAGCACCCACAGCGTGTAGATTCCCAGCACCGTTCCCAAAATCGGATGCAGCAGCGCGATGATACCCACCACTATGGCCAAGGTCCGCGCCCAGGGACGGCGTTCGATCAATCCGAATCCGACCACGAAACCGATCCCCGCCAGCACCAGAGCAATCATTCCCATAGTAGAAAGCACCGCAGGAAGAATGTCGCTCACCGGAAATCCCCATCCTCCGTCATCAAACCATTCGTGTCCCCATGCGCCAATTACACGCGCGCCGATCATCCTGCCTCCGGCTTTCAGCAGATTCAGAGCCGATAGCGCAATCCAAAGAACGGCCAGCGTCTTTACGTGACGTGCCACCCGTCCGGCTGACGGAGACATGGGCGGGGGTGCCGCAGGCGCCGCCGGCACTACCGACGGTCTCCCACAAGAACCACAAAACCGTTGATTCGGCTGGACTTCGCCGCCACAGTGATTGCAATACATAGGCCGCCTCCTGGTCGCTTATCTTAATACGGAGGAAGGGCGCCGGGTGTTCCGTGGCTTACCCGCACAACAACTGAGGAATGTGCTGGAAATGCCGGTCTCTGGTTATTAGCATGAGATCGTGCTCCAACGCTAGCGCGGCTATCCAGAGATCGTTGTCAGGAACCGGAGTGCCGGCGCGCTTGAGCTGCACAAACAGCCGGGCATACTGCTCAGCCGTCTCGCGTCCGGGCAAAAGAATCTGAACGGTGGCTTTTGATAACAGCCTTCTTAACAGGATCTGATTACGCTGCTGCTCGGACCCTGCATAAAAGCCCGCCTTGATTTCCGCCAAAACGATGAGCGGAATCCAGACTTCCTCGCAGGTTTCCAACCACGCGGCCAACGACGTATCGCCTTTGAACAGATCGGTTAGCCGATTCGTGTCGAGCGCGACCCTCACTTCCACTTGTCCCAGTCAATTTGGCGCTGCGTGGCTAGAACCTCGTCAAATTCCGGATCCGGAACCCAGCCGCCCATAACGTCCGACAAATCCGTTTTGCGTTTAGCGCCGATAGTGGCTTCGGTCAATTCATCCACAATCACCTGATTGAGGCTGCGCTTTTGCCGCGCCGCTTTTTGACGCAGGGCGCGGTCCACCTCACGCGGAATGCCACGGATGGTGTACTGTTTTGCTGCCTGCGTCTTCATGCCTACATGATAGCAAAGGATGCAGGCATTATTCGCCGCTACTTTAACAGCGAAAAATCCGTCGGATCCAGATACACCGACTCCACTTTCTCCACGATCTTGCCTGATTCGGCCGCGACCTTTATGAACTCGGGGTCCTCGCGGAACTCCGCCCAGTTTCTGTCAGCGGCGGCGCGGCTGGGATGCGCCAGCAGGTAGATCAGCGTGGTCTTGGCGAGCTCCGGATCCTGCGGCACCCAATAACCAATGCTTTCAATGCCGTGGCGCTTGAAGGTTTCGATATGGTGGTCTCTAAAATTAGCCTTGAGAGCTTCGAGCTTGCCTGCATAGACGTGATAGGTCCGCAGTTCATAGACGCGAGACTGTGCCGAAACGCAGGCGGCCAGCAGCGTGAGTAACAGAAAACATTTTTGGAGCATGCGGACAGTGTAGCCGGATCTCCACTTGACAATCAAGTGAAAAATAAGAGAGACTGATTCTGGAGGTTCCACTCGATTGTCCAGTGAAGCTAAGTCACGCATCCAAGTACTGCAAGGCACGCTCGATCTCATCGTCTTGCGCACGCTTCGTACTTTAGGCCCACAGCATGCCTACGGCATCGCCGCCCGGTTGGAGCAAGTCTCCGAGGATTTGTTGAAGCTCAACCAGGGCACGCTCTATCCGGCCCTTGTCCGTCTGGAGCAGCAGGGCTGGATTAAGGGCAAGTGGGATAAGACGGAAAACGGCCGGGAAGCGAAATATTACGCCCTCACCAAAGCCGGAATAAAGGCTCTGGAGGAAGAAACCCAGCGCTGGCGGCAGCTCTCCGGGCTGGTGGAAAAGCTGTTGCTTGAGGAGTCTTAAGCCATGCAACGTCTGTTTGCCAAGTTGAACAACCTTTTTCGCAGCGGCCGAGCTGACCGCGAACTGGATCGCGAAGTGTCCGCGCATCTGACACTGCTGGAAGACGAGTTCCAGAACCGCGGAATGAGTATCGAAAACGCGCGCTTCGAAGCCCGGCGCGCCTATGGCGGCGTGGAGCAAGCCAAGCAGCTCCATCGTGAGGAGCGCTCCATCCTTTGGCTGGAACAGACCTTCGCGGACCTGCGCTTCGCCTGCCGAAGCCTTTTGAAAACTCCCGGATTTACCACCGTCGCCGTACTCACCCTGGCGCTCGGCATCGGCGCGAACATCGCCATCTTCGCCGTGGTGAACGCCGTGCTTCTGCAGCCGCTTCCGTTCCAGCATTCCGAGCAGCTGGTCCGGGTGTTTGACGATCTGAATGGCGCGGGGGGCAAGGACATCGGGATGTCCGAGCCGGAATTCGAGGACTTGCGCGATCGCTCCGGCGTTTTCGATCACATCAGCGCCCTTTTTCCGGGAAGCTCGGCGCTGAGCGGCGGCGACCACACCGAGCGCATTGAATTGCTCGTCACCAGCTCCGATTACTTCCAGCTTCTCGGCGCTCAGCCCGCCCTAGGACGCGTATACGGACCGCGCGACGCGCAGCCGGGCTTCACCGAATCGGTCGTGATTAGCGATGGACTGTGGAAGCGGCAATTCGGGGGCGACCCGCGTATATTGGGCCGGCGGATTCGAGTAGATGAGGATGGTTACACCATTGTCGGCGTCATGCCGCCCGATTTCCGGCATCCCGCCCGGACTTTAACTGGTGACGTCGAACTTTGGGCCGCCTTCGGCTTCGCCGCCGATCCGCTCCCATCGCCGCCGGTACGTGCACAGCGCCTCCTGCCGGGCGCCATTGCGCGATTGAAACCGGGCTTGACCATTCTACAGGCTCAGCAACATCTGGACGCCCTGACAGCGCAACTCGCTCAAACCTATCCGAAGGAATATCCGGCAGCATCGAAATGGTCCTTGCGGCTCGAGCCAGTTGAGCAGACCCTCACGGGCAGTGTTCGCCCGACGCTGGTGGTACTGTTGGCCGCGGTTGGATTCGTCCTGCTGATGGTCGCGGTCAATATGGCCAGCCTTCTGGTGGCGCGCTCGTCGGCTCGGATGCGCGAGTTAGCGATTCGCCAGGCCCTGGGCGCCTCGCGGGCGCGCTTAGTGCGGCAGCTGCTAACCGAGAGCGTACTGCTGTCGCTAGCCGGTGGCTTGGCCGCGATGCTGGTTCTAGCGCTAACCAAAGGGTCGCTGCTCGCGCTGATGCCCTCCGACCTTCCCCGTCTCTCGGAGGTACACTTCGATGCCCGAGTGGTGATCCTGGCCAGTGTACTCTCGCTCGCCACGGGAATTCTGTTCGGCTTAACCCCGGCATTGCACGCCTCCAGCACGGATCCGAATCGCGATCTGAAGGAGGGTACCAGGGGTGGCACTTCCAGCCTGCGGCAGAACCGTTTTCGGAGCGCTCTGGTGGCCACCGAGATCGCCTTGTCGGTCGTGTTGCTCAGCGGCGCGGGACTCCTGGTGCATAGCTTTTGGAATACGCTCCGGGTGAATCCCGGTTTCGATCCGCAAGGCATGCTGGTGGCTCGCATTTGGATCCCCTTTCCGAACAATCCCGCGATGAACCGCTATCGGACAGCGCCCGCGATAGCCGGTTTCACCCGCGAGATATTGCGCCGCGCCAGGACTCTGCCTGGAATTGAAGAAGCCGCAATGGGAGGCGACAACAGCGTCCCCTTGGTGACTAATACCAGGAATCAAACTGCATTCTGGCTGCCAGACCAGCCCGATTCCGCCGTGAAGCAACGTGCCGCCGAGTCCGCTTCGGTCAGCCCGGAATTCTTTCAAGTCTTGCGAACGCCTTTGCTGCGCGGGCGCTTCTTCACGGAATCGGATACGGATAAATCCAAGCTAGTGGTCATTGTCAACGAATCCTTCGCGAAACTATATTTGACCGGCCCCGCTGTAGGCCAGCGCATCAACTTTCGTGTGGGCCAAAGATTCGCCGACTGGGAGATCGTCGGCGTCGTGCAGGATGTGCGCAACGATGCTTTGGATACCAATGCCTCGCCCCGCTTCTACCGCCCGCTCTATCAAGGTACCGCCAACGAGATGGCTATCTTCCTGCGCGGCCAGCCGGATTCGAGCGGGCTCAAGCAGGCGGTCACCGGAATCGTGCAGGCCGTGGATCCCGACCTGCCGGTTTATGGCGTTCGAACCTTGCGGGAAATGATGGCGACTTCGCTTGCTCGCCGCCGGTTCTCGCTCTCCTTGATGGCAGTCTTTGGCGCGTTGGCATTATTTCTCGCGTCCATCGGAATCTATGGAATCATGGCCTACGCCGTTAGCCAGCGAGCCCAGGAATTCAGCATTCGAATGGCTCTCGGCGCGGAAGCACGCGACATTCTGCTGCTCGCGCTGCGGCCGGGCGCGATCCTAACGTTAACGGGAGTGGCGCTGGGACTCGCGGCTGCACAGGGGGCCACGCACCTGATGGCTAGCCTGCTGTTCGGTGTCTCGGCGGCGGATCCTATAACGTTTGTCAGCGTACCGGTTACGCTGGCGTTGGTCGCCCTACTGGCGTGCTGGATTCCGGCCAGCCGGGCGGTTCGTATTCCCCCCGTGGCAGCCCTTCGATCCTAAGTGAGCCATGCTGCACGCGAGACGTTTGTTTGCCAAACTGAGAAACCTCTTCCGCCGCGTCAGCGCTGACCGCGACCTGGATCGCGAAGTCTCCGCGCATTTAACCCTGCTCGAAGATGAGTTTCGGCGGCGCGGCATGAGCCCGGAAGACGCGCGGTTCGAAGCGCGGCGGGCTTATGGCGGCGTTGAGCAAGCCAAGCAGCTCCATCGCGAGGAGCGATCCATTCTTTGGCTGGAACAGACTCTGCAGGACTTGCGCTACGCCTATAGAAACCTCTTGAAAACTCCAGGATTCACCAGCATCGCTGTACTGACGCTGGCGCTCGGCATCGGCGCGAACATCGCCATTTTCGCCGTGGTGAACGCGGTGCTTCTACAGCCACTACCGTTCCAGCATCCCGAGCAGCTGGTACGCGTATTTGACGATCTGAACGGCTCAGGCGCCCAGGACGTCGGCATGTCCGTGCCGGAATTGCAGGATCTGCGCGATCGCTCCGGCGCTTTCGACCGCATCAGCGCCATCTGGGCGGTCAGCAACGCGTTGAGCGGGGGCGATCACGCCGAGCGCATCGAGATGCTCGGCACCGGCTTCGATTACTTCCACATCCTCGGCGTCAATGCCGCGCTGGGGCGGGTGTATGGGTCTCAAGACGCCGTGCCCGGTTACAGCGAATCCGCGGTAATCAGCGATGGGCTTTGGAAACGGCAGTTCGGTGGCGACCCGCATATATTGGGCCGCCGGATTCGAATGGACGAAGACGGCTACACCATTGTCGGAGTGATGCCGCCCGAGTTTCGGCATCCTGGCCAGACCTTGGCCGGCGACGTGGAAGTCTGGCTTGCCGCGGGCCTGGCTGCGGATCCCATGCCGATGCCGCCCGTGCGGGCTCAGCGTCTGGGTATCCGCGCTATTGCCCGCTTGAAACCAGGCTTGACCATTCAACAGGCCCAGCAACGTTTGGACGCCCTGGTCGCGCAGCTGACCGAGATCTATCCGAAGGAATATCCGGCCGCCGCCCGGTGGTCGCTGCGGCTTGCGCCTGTGCAGGAAAGCCTGACTGGCAGCGTGCGGCCCACCCTGATAGTGCTGTTCGCCGCGGTTGGATTCGTATTGCTGATGGTTGCCGTCAATATGGCTAACCTCCTGGTTGCGCGCTCGTCGGGCCGCATACGCGAGTTGGCCATTCGTCAGGCTCTGGGCGCCTCGCGGGCCCGCTTGATCCGGCAGTTGCTGACCGAGAGCACCCTCATATCGCTGGCCGGCGGCCTGGCCGCGATCCTGGTTTTGGCGTTAACCAAAACATCGCTGCTTGCTTTGATGCCGGCCGATCTCCCGCGTCTCACCGAAGTGCACTTCGATGCTCGAGTGATCGGCCTGGCCTGCGCTCTCTCGCTCCTCACCGGAATACTTTTCGGATTGACTCCGGCGCTGCATGCTTCCCGCACCGATCCCAATCTGGATTTGAAAGAAGGCACGCGTGGAGGCACTCCCAGCGCGCGCCAGAATCGATTTCGAGGCGCGCTGGTGGCTGCCGAGGTCGCCTTGTCGGTGGTGTTACTGAGCGGCGCCGGAATTCTGCTGCACAGCTTTTGGAATGCCCTCCGCGTCAATCCCGGTTTCGATCCTAACGGCCTTCTTGTCACTCGCATCTGGATTCCGGTTCCCAATAATCCAAAGGCCAACCGGTATCTGACGGCTCCCCCGTTAGCCACTTTCAGCCGGGAGGTGCTGCGGCAGGTGCGGATGCTGCCGGGCGTCCAGGCTGCGGCAATGGGAGGCGAAAATAGCGTTCCCTTCGTGCGTAATTTCTCTTCTCTCGACGCTTTCTCATTACCGGACCAGCCCGATTCCGTCCAAAAACAGCCCTCCGCCGAATTTGCCTCGGTTAGCCCGGAGTTCTTCCGGGTCGTGCGGACGCCATTGCTGCGCGGGCGATTCTTTACGGAAGCGGACACGGATAAGACCAAGCCCGTGGTTCTGGTAAACGAAGCCTTCGCCAAGCGGTATTTGTCAGGTCCCGATGTCGGAAAGCGAATGAACTATGCTGGCAAAGACTCCCAGATCGTCGGTGTGGTGGGCGATGTACGCGACGATGGCCTGGATACGCCCGTGGCGCCGCGTTTCTATCGCAGTCTCTATCAGGACGCAGGCTCCAACGAACTGGCTGTTTTTCTGCGCAGCGCCGATTCCGCCGGGCTCAGGCAGGCTGTCACACGAATTGTACATGGCGTGGATGCCGAACTGCCGGTTTATGGGGTTCGCAGCATGCCCGAAATGATGGCTGCTTCGCTCGCTCGCCGCCGGTTCTCACTCTCCTTGATGGCCGTGTTCGGCGCACTGGCGCTGTTTCTGGCATCCATTGGAATCTATGGCGTGATGGCTTATGCGGTCAGCCAGCGAGCGCAGGAGTTCAGCATTCGAATGGCTCTCGGCGCGGAAGCACGCGACATTCTGCTGCTGGCTTTGCGGCCTGGCGTCATCCTTACGCTAACGGGAGTCGCGCTCGGTCTCGCGGCCGCGCAAGGCGCCACGCGCCTCATGGCCAGCCTGCTGTTTGGCGTTTCGCCCGCCGATCCCATAACATTTGTAGGCGTACCTATAGCGCTTGCATTCGTTGCCTTACTGGCATGCTGGATTCCGGCTCGCCGAGCAGTCCGTATTCCACCGGTATCCGCTCTTCGATCTTGACAGTAGGACAGGCCTCCGGCTGGTCTAGCGCGGTACCAGCACAAATCGCTGGATGGAAATCCGCGCACTGCGGTCAATCCTGACGCGGTCCCGATGAAACACCACCTCCAGCTCATTGAACTGGCGAAGAACGGACCCCAGCGGAATCGGAAACCTGAGCACCGCCTCTGGATGAAACGGCACCGCGGCCGCTCCCAGGCTCTGCGGTGCGCCGTCGTCAATCAAAATTAACTCCAATGCGACCGTTCCCGGATACTTGTCAGCACTCGAAATCGCGATCTGAATTTCGCGCAGCAACTGAGATCCATGGGATGCTCCAGTCTCTGCCGCGCTTGCATGGACATGGTCGCGTGATCGGTGGTAAGAAAAGAGAGCGTCTCCGGGTTCCCCCATCGCGTGTACGATTTCTTGGGCGGCGCTGTGTCCGGCGGGCGAAACATCCAATATTCGCCGGAGAACGGAATTATGGAAGGCACGCTGGGGACGGACGAAAGTGTGTTGCGCGCCCAGCCGGGCAGCGGTTCTACCAGCTTCGCCCGCGGCCTTGGCTCGGAAAAAAGCACAACGCCTGGAAAACTCTTGTCGTTGATTTCCACACTGCCGCTGCCGGTGGGTAGCGCGTAAACTCGTGTGACCGATCCTTTCGGCCGGCCGGACTCGTTCGCGTGCAGCAGCCTTTCGAGCAACGCTCGAGCGCTTTGTACTGGCCCGAAACGGTTTGGCGATCCCCAATGCAACCCTGAGCCGTGCCGCTGGATATGATCGGCCAGGCCGCCCACCGTGAAGCCAGCCGCGAGAATCACCGTCAGCGCCAGCCCGAGAATGGAGCGCGGCAAACTGCGCTGCGCCGGCGGATCATATGCGCCCGCGGCCAGCGAAGCGAGCGTAAGCATCGCCGTAGCCAGCGAAAATAGAACCGCGCCCAACAGCGGATCGCCCATCAGCACTGCGACGATGCCCGCCTCCAAACCGAGAGATGCAATCAGCGCCGGCGCAAGATCCTTCAGCCGGAGCGGCGCGGGCGGCGGTTCAAAAAGCTCTCTCTCCGGAACGAATTCGTCGGAGGGCTGTCCAGCATGAATTGCCTGCCACTGCAGGTACAGCAGGCGCGTCGTGCTGATCACTAATACGAAAGCTGCCCCGAGAGCAAGTGGAGACAGTTCCGATAACAGCAGTGTCGCGGGCGCGAACCATACCGCGACGGCCGAGGTGCGGAGCGCGGCTAACAGTGCATCCGTACCGCCGGATCGGGTGATCGCCAGATATAGAACCAGCGTGATGGCCGCACTCGCGAAGCAGGCGAATAGAGCATGTTGCAGCGCCTCCCAGATCACCGCTGCCAACGGCTGCCGTCCCAATCTGGGAACCACGGCCGCGGTCCAGACCACATATCCCGTGGCAGCCAGACCGGCAACCTGCACCAATAGCGCAAGGTGGCGCTTCACATTCTTACGACACCACTGGAGCGCGTTAGGTTCCCTGGGACGAGCGAGAATTCCTAAGAAAATCAAAAGCACCGGTCGCTTACGCTCGCGGTCCGGGAAGTGGGTTTTACCGAACCGCGACCGGTGAGGGAGACGGTTTCCGCGCTCAACCTGTGACACATGCAGGTTCCGCTCGTAATACCCCGCAACAAATTGCCTCGACTCGCCGTGTGCGATCATGAAATGCGATTGGCCATGACCAAGTGCCCATCCTGTGCGAGTGAGATTGCCGAGAACAGCCGCTTCTGTTCCACTTGCGGAGAAAATGTCGACGCGGGTATTTTCGCTACCCGCACCGTGGCAACTTCCATCCCGGCCACTCCGCGATCCGCTGCACGAACACCCAGTAGCGGTTCGTCGCGCCTCGGGACATCCTCTTCGCACTCTGACAGCCGATTCGTGCCCGGAACGCTGCTGGCCTCGCGATACCGCATCGTCTCCCTGCTCGGCAAAGGCGGAATGGGCGAGGTATACCGCGCCGACGATCTGACTCTGGATCAACCCGTAGCCCTCAAATTCCTTCCCGAAGGCGCGCTCTCGAGCCCGAACGCACTCTCGCGTTTTCGAAACGAGGTGCGGGTGGCGCGCCAGGTGTCGCATCCCAATGTTTGCCGCGTCTATGACGTCGGCGAAATCGACGGACACATTTTTCTGTCCATGGAATACGTGGATGGCGAAGATCTTGGCTCGCTGCTTCGCCGCATCGGCCGCCTGCCCCCGGATAAAGCGCTGGAGATTGCCCGAAAGTTGTGTGCTGGTCTGGCCGCTGCCCATGAAAAGGGCGTCCTGCATCGGGATTTGAAGCCCAGCAATGTCATGCTGGATAGCCGCGGCCAGGTGCTGCTCACTGACTTCGGCCTGGCCGGATTGGCGGACCAGATTTCCGGCCCCGAAGTTCGCAACGGGACTCCGCAATATATGGCGCCCGAACAATTGGCCGGCAAGGAAGTGACGGCGCGCAGCGACATTTATTCCCTGGGTCTGGTTTTCTACGAAATATTTACGGGCAAGCGGCCATTCGAAGCCACCACCCTGGCCGAACTGATGCAAGCCCAGACTAAGGCGACACCGATTAGTCTTTCTAGCCTGGTACGCGATTTGGACCCGGCTGTGGAGCGCGTGATTCTGCGCTGCCTGGATCCAGACCCATCCCGCCGGCCATCGTCCGCTCTCGCTGTTGCGGCTGGATTGCCGGGCGGCGATCCGCTGCAGGCTGCGCTGGCCGCGGGCGAAACACCGTCACCCGAAATGGTGGCCGCGGCGGGTGAAGGCGTTGGCCTGGCGCCGCGCTTCGCGATTCCTTTGTTGGCCGTGGTGGTTTTGGGCGTAGCCGCCTATTATGTACTGGGAGTTCGCGCGAGCGCGCTGGAACGCATCCAGCCCCGGTATTCGCCGGACGTGCTGTCCCAAAAAGCCCGCGATATCATCCAACACATTGGCTTCACCGAAACGCCCGCCGACACTGCTTACGAATATTACTGGGATTACGCTTATCTGGGTTATTTGCAAGGCAACGGCAAGCCGGAGCCGCGCTGGAACGAGGTTATGCGGCAACGTCCTTTGCCGCTTCAATTCTGGTATCGCGAAAGTCCTTACCCGCTCACCGGCTTTGAATTCCACGACGATCTGCTGACACCCGGAATTGTGGATACCGAGGATCCACCACCGATTCTCTCCGGCATGATTTCGCTAAAGCTGGATGCCCAAGGCCGGCTACTTTATTTCGAGAGAATCCCGGATCAGAAACTTCAGCCCGCTACACAGAATCCAATGCCCGACTGGAATCCGCTCTTCACCGCGGCTGGCCTGGATTTTGCCCAGTTCCATTCCACCGAATCCTTGTGGACCTGGCTCGCCACTTCCGACACCCGCGTGGCCTGGACCGGTTCATGGCCGGGCGGCTCGCAGCCGCTGCGCGTGGAGGCTGCCGCATTCCGAGGCAGACCCGTTGCATTTTCGCTCATCGGTCCGTGGACCGGAACGGACCGGATGCCGAAGCGGGAATCCACTAACTCGGAACGTGGCCAGCTGACGATCTTCATCGGCATTTCGCTCGCGATTGCCATCGGCACCATTTTGCTGATGCGCCGCAACGTCAAAAAAGGCGGCGGCGATGAAGCGGGCGCAGGCCGGCTAGCCATTTGGGTAGGCTTCGGGCAAATGGGGCTGTGGCTTTTCGGATCGCACCTGAACGCGTCATTCGCTACGTTCGGAATGTTCCTCATCGCGCTAGCCACCTCGATTTTCTACGCCTTCGTGGTGCGAACCATGTATCTCGCATTGGAGCCGCATGTCCGGCGACGGTGGCCGCAAACCATGATTTCCTGGAGCGCCGTTCTCACCGGTCATTGGCGCGATCCCATTGTCGGCCGCGACGTCCTGGCCGGAGCGGCGCTCGCCGTTGCCGTGAGAGTAATCAATCAAATTGCCAATCTGGCGCTGGCCACTACCGATCCGCCGGGGTCCACCGACGTTCTAATGGGACTCAGAAGCACGCTCGCCGTATTCTTCAGAAGCTTTCCACATGGCATCCGCGATACATTGCTGTTCTTTTTCGTAATTTTTATATTGCGAGTGCTTTTGCGGAACCAGTGGCTGGCGACCGCCGGTTTCATCCTGATTTTCTCCACCCTGCAGTACTTACAGAGCAGCCACCCCATTGAAGACACGGTGGCATCCATAGTGGTTTTCGTCCTGATCGCGGGTTTGGTGTTTCGCTTTGGTTTGCTGGCGCTGTCAGCGTTTATTTTCGTGGGCCAGCTAGTCAACTACACGCAGGTAACCGCCTCCACGTCCGCTTGGTACTTCGGCCACGATCTGCTGCTGCTCGGGAGCGTTGTCGCGCTGGCCGCCTGGGGATTTCACACATCCGTCGCCGGCCGCCGATTGTGGAAGCAGGATCTGCTGAGCTAAAGGCGCCGCTAGCGTTGAGCTTCAGCCGGAATCTTCAGCCACCGGTCCAGGAAGCTTTGATTCCCATTTGCATCCGCCGGTGTTTTCAAAGCAGACGGCGGATTCATCTTGCGATCGTAATGCGCCAGCAGGCCAGCTTCATCGTAGCCGATGGCTGTGGCATATTGGCGCAGATAACTTGTGCTGAAGATGCCGCCCGGCAGCTTCTCGAATTCCTCTTCTTCAATCGCACGAAGGAAACGCAGGCTGATCTTGGTTTCTTCAGCGATGTCATCCAGCGAGACTCCCGCTTTCTTGCGGAACCGCGCAAGGTCGAGCCGGCGAACGGCGGAAGAGTTTGGTGCGTGGGCACCCGTTTTTTTAGATTGCATTTACTCCTCTAAAACTGCAATCGTTCATGATAACCCATCTGTCAATCGACATTTGTGGGTCAAACTGTTTCGGAAACAGTGCTCTCTCTTAGATCGACGGCGAGCCGGCTGATCCAATCTCCAAGCGGTTAAGCTGAGGCGGATTTCAGGGCCAGCCGTATTGGCAATACGCCCGGCACAGAGGCCGGGACACCCACTTTTCGCTCGTGTAGCTTCCTTGGACGGCGTTCGTCAGGACGAATCCGAAGGCCGAAAGAGCAAACCGCTTCCCAGCATTCTCCGAGTGGGGCGGCATCCACCCACAGCACTGCGATTGAACGGTCACAAGCCGGCTTCCCGGGCCTGATCGGACGACGCGGTTCGCGATCAGCCTGGTGTCGCACTGTACACAACACGCTCGAAATCGTTCAATAGGCCAACAGCTTCCCTATCGACGAACGGCAGGAACTGCATCATGATTACGGCGCAAAAATCACGCTTCGGGTCGATCCAATAGAACGTGTTGTAAAGCCCAGCCCACGCCAGGCTTCCCGCTGACCGCCCTCCCACATAGGGCGTGGTGTTGATCAAGAATCCTAAACCCCATTTTTCGGTATGGCCCGGCTGGATATCAACGTCGCTCGACAGGTCGTGTCTGAATGTCTTCATCTTACCGGCCGTCAACGCGCCAATCTGGTTCACCTCCATGCTCTCGATGGTTTTGGCCTTCAAAATCCGGGTGTTATTGGGTCCCCTACCGTGATTGAGAATCATCTGCATGAACCGAACGTAATCGGAGGCAGTTGAGTAAAGACCGCCGCCCCCGTTGAACGACTTCGGAGGCAGAGGCGGCTTGCGGTCTTCCTGCTCTAATTCACCGTTCTGCCCCCGCTGATGGTTGCTCACCAACCGCTCGAACTTTGACGCCGGAATGATGTAGCTTGTGTCTTCCATACCCAAAGGCCGGAAAAGCTTTTGTTGGAAGTATTCCTCCAAGGTCATTCCGCTGATGGCTTCCACCAGGCGGCCCGTCCAATCCAAACCGCGCCCGTACTGCCATCGCTTTCCAGGTTCGAACATTAGCGGACCGGGCACTGCCGGCGATTCCGGATTCTTGGACGTGTAGCGGAACATCGTTTCGTCCCAAACGTCGTAACAGAGTCCGGAGGTATGGGTCAACAAGTGGCGCAAAGTTGGCGCGGTGATTGCGGCCCGCAAGGACGGCGTGCCGTCGGAGCCGAATCCCTCCAGAACCTGTACCTTCTCAAACTGCGGAAGGTGCCGGGCAACGGGCTCATCCAGATCCACCTTCTCCTGCTCTACCAACTGCAGGGCGGCAACGGTGGTAACCGCCTTGGTCATGGACATGATCTGGAATATGCTGTCGACCTGCACAGGTACTCCAGAGGAATCCCGTCGACCGAACGCACCGGCGTAAAGTGTCCTGCTCCCGCTTGCGATCATTCCCACCACTGCGGGGATCTTCCGCTGGGCGATGCCTGAACGGAGGACCTCATCAACCGCCATCCTGCCGGGTGCGGCGAGCAGGTGGTTTAGGCTGGACGCAGCGGTGATGCCAGCAGCCAGAAAGCTTCTCCGATCGATATTGCCCATGGTTTTATAAATGCTACCGCAGCCGGGGGGATGAGTTCGAGCCGGAAAATAACCCTTCGCGGCCGAGTAGGGGCAACTGGCAAGCAATCCGTCTCGCGGAAAGATTGCCGGATCGGGAACGATAAATGCGCTTGTGTCCGCTAACGGGCTCCGAGCGGATCGTCGCCCGCTCGGAGAATGGTCGCTTTCGTTGGCGCCGTTCGGCGATCGGTCCCGCCGTCACGTCAACTCGGACGAAAAACGCGCGCCAGTCCTGGACCCCGGACAGCCGATGCTAGCCAGCTCCCAACCCCAAGCCCCCAGCCACCCTGCCATGGATTTCCTGCAAGCTCCACACCCGAATGGGAGCCGCTCTGCGCGAGGAAATGGCTTCGACGGCAGCTTTCGCGCCGCTCATGGTGGTAATGCAAGGGATGCGATACGCAACCGCGCTGCGGCGGATGGCCTGCTCATCGGTAAAAGAGTGCCCACCGGTAGTTGTGTAAATGATCAACTGTAAGGAACCGGCTTTCAGAAGATCCACCGCGTTGGGGCGCCCCTCGTTGACTTTGAAAACCGTCTTCACCGCAATTCCCGCCGCCTTCAGCACCGCTGCGGTACCCCGTGTGGCCGCAATTTGGAATCCGAACGCAATGAATCGGGCAGCTACTTCCACCGCGGCGCCTTTATCGCGATTGTTGACGCTGATAAACACGGTCCCGCTATCCGGTAACGGAGTCCCGGCTGCGAGTTGCGCTTTGCCGAAGGCCTCGCCGAAATTCTCGCCGACGCCCATCACTTCGCCGGTGGATCGCATCTCGGGTCCCAGCGCTGGATCCACGCCGGGGAATTTCCCGAACGGAAACACCGGCGACTTTACGAAACATTGCGGCACCGGCAGCACTCCGGATACCTGGCCGCCGGTCATCCCGGAAAAATCGGCGAGCTTTTTGCCCAACATCAAACCAACCGCAATCTTGGGCAGCGGCACACCAGTAGCTTTGCTCACGTAAGGAACTGTGCGAGAAGCCCGTGGATTTACCTCCAGCACGTAAACCTGCCCGTCCTTGATCGCGTATTGCACATTCATCAGGCCGATCACTCGCAGAGCTCGCGCAAGTTTAGTGGTGTAGTTTTGGATGGTCTCGAGCACCGCTTCCGAAAGTCCCTGCGTCGGCAGAACACAGGAGCTGTCGCCGGAATGCACGCCCGCTTCCTCGATATGCTCCATGATGCCGGCAATCAGCACCGAGCCTTCCTTATCAGCCAGCGCATCCACATCCACTTCCGTGGCGTCTTCCAGAAACCGATCGATCAGCACCGGACGTTCCTGCGAGAACACTACAGCTTCCCGCATGTAGCGGCGCACCGTCTCCTCGTCATAAGCGATCACCATGGCGCGTCCGCCCAGCACGTAGCTGGGACGCACCAGCACCGGATACCCCAGGCGGCGCGCCACCGCGCAGGCCTCCTCAGCGCTGGTAGCCGTTCCATTCGCGGGCGAAGGAATGCCAAGATCGTCCAGTAATTTTCCGAACAGCTTCCGATCCTCGGCGAGATCGATGTCTGAGGGATCGGTGCCGATAATCGGCACACCCGCGGCCTTCAGCGGCAGCGCCAGATTGAGCGGAGTCTGCCCTCCAAACTGAACGATCACGCCGTCTGGTTTTTCCACATCGTAAACGTTCAGCACTTCTTCGCGCGTGAGCGGCTCAAAGTACAACCGGTCGCTGGTATCGTAATCCGTCGAAACCGTCTCGGGATTGCAATTCACCATGATCGACTCGTAGCCGAACTCCTGCAGCGCGAAAGAAGCATGGCAGCAGCAATAATCGAATTCGATTCCTTGCCCGATGCGATTGGGGCCGCTCCCGAGAATCATCACCTTCTTGCGATCGGACGGTGCGGATTCATTCTCCGATTCATAGCTG
The DNA here is from genome assembly GCA_036008345.1 of Bryobacteraceae bacterium. Lineage (GTDB taxonomy): Bacteria > Acidobacteriota > Terriglobia > Bryobacterales > Bryobacteraceae > Palsa-89. The sequence continues at coordinate 12,587 of DASYNU010000264.1, read as the reverse complement.
GAATACAAATACGGTGTGAAACTTTCGAACTCAGCCGCGCACGTGTCCACGCGATTGAACACGGCGGCGATTCCCAGTTCCTTGCGCCGCGCGCGCACGTCCTGCGAGCTGCAATGCCACAGCAGGCTGAGCCGCGTATCGGAGATCCCTTCCCGCTTGGCATAGAGCAAACGCTCGCGCGAGAGGGACTCAAGCTGCTCTTTTCCCAGGCTAGCTTCCAGATCCACCATTTCGCGAAGATGTTTTAGAAACCACGGATCGATCGCCGTAATCTCCTGAATCTGCTCCACCGTCCAGCCTTGCTCCAACGCGAAGAAAATGTAACCCAGCCGTTCGGGATTCGGTGTGATCAAACGCTGCCGGATCAGCGTAGGATCGAAAACTTCGGATGCCACCGGCTTTCCGGTTTCCAGACTCCGTATGCCTTTGGCCAGCGCCTGCCGGAAGGTGCGCCCGATAGCCATCACTTCGCCCACCGATTTCATCTGCGTGCCCAGCACCGGTTCAGCGCCGGGAAATTTCTCGAACTGCCAGCGCGGGATCTTCACCACCACGTAATCCAGCGTGGGTTCGAAACAGGCAGGAGTGACTTTCGTAATATCGTTCTTGATTTCGTCCAGCCGATACCCAACCGCTAGCTTGGCGGCAATCTTTGCGATGGGAAATCCAGTGGCCTTCGAAGCCAGCGCCGAGCTGCGCGAAACGCGCGGGTTCATCTCGACGATCACCATCCGCCCATCCTGAGGATTCACCGCAAATTGTACGTTCGACCCGCCGGTATCCACGCCAATCTCGCGCAGGCAGCGCAGCGACGCATCGCGCATCATCTGATACTCGCGATCCGTGAGCGTTTGCGCCGGAGCCACTGTGATGGAATCGCCCGTGTGTACGCCCATGGGATCGAAGTTTTCAATAGAGCAGACGATGATTGCGTTATCCGCCAGATCCCGCATCACTTCCAACTCAAATTCCTTCCAGCCCAGCACACTCTCTTCAATCAGGACTTCATGCACCGGCGAAAGATCCAGGCCGCGTTCCAGGATTTCCTGCAGCTCTTCGCGATTGTAGGCGATGCCGCCCCCGGATCCACCTAGCGTGAAGCTGGCGCGCAGAATCACCGGATACCCGATGCGATTGGCGAATGCGATGCCCGAATCCACGTTGTTCACAAGCTGCGATTGCGGCGTATCCAGACCAATTTTGCGCATCGCATCCTTGAACAGCAGCCGGTCCTCAGCCTTCTTGATGGATTCGAGCTTCGCCCCGATCAGCTCCACGCCATATTTATCCAGCACGCCGGTCTCGGCCAAATCCACAGCCAGATTCAGCCCGGTCTGCCCACCGACCGTAGACAGCAGCGCATCCGGACGCTCTTTGCGAATCACTTCTTCAGCGAAAGCGACAGTGAGCGGCTCCACGTAAGTGCGATCCGCCAGGTTCGGATCGGTCATGATGGTGGCCGGATTCGAATTGATCAGCACCACTTCAAAGCCATCAGCCCGAAGTGCCTTGCAAGCCTGCGCGCCCGAATAATCAAACTCACAAGCCTGCCCAATGACGATGGGGCCGGAACCAATTACCAGGATTCGATGAATGTCGGTACGTCGAGGCATCTAATTATTGGCCGCGAATGAACGCAAATGAACGCAAATCAGAGATGTCTTCATTCGCGTGCATTCGCGTTCATTTGCGGCCATTGTCTTTGATCATCTTCATGAAGTCATCAAACAGATAGAGGGAATCATGCGGCCCCGGCGCGGCCTCGGGATGGTACTGTACGCAAAACACGGGCTCCTTGCGATGCCGGAAACCCTCCAGCGTCTGATCGTTCAGATTGATATGCGTCAACTCCACTTCGCTTTGGTTGAGCGAATCGGGGTCGACAGCGAATCCGTGATTGTGAGAAGTGATTTCCACCTTCTGCGTCACTTGATTCAGCACCGGATGATTCGCCCCGCGATGCCCAAACTTCAGCTTATAGGTTTTGCCGCCCAGCGCGAGCCCGAGAATCTGATGCCCCAGGCAAATGCCGAACACCGGTTTTTTGCCGATAAGCTTTCGAACCTGTACCGCTTGATATTGGAGCGGCTCCGGATCGCCGGGGCCATTCGAGAGAAACACGCCATCAGGCGCTAGCGCAAGCACGTCTTCGGCGGACGTGAGTGCCGGTACCACTGTCACCCGCGCGCCCACCTGCACCAAGCGTCGCAGAATATTGCGCTTGATTCCGTAGTCGTAGGCCACCACATGACACCACGGAGCCACCTGTGCGGACACATGCTCCGATGGCGAGCAGCGTTCCACCGGTTTATCCCAGCCATAGCTCGTGGAAGTGGAAACGCGCGTGGCCAAATCCAGCCCCGTCATGGATGGCGAGCGCCGGGCGCGTTCAATCAACTCCGCACGATCGCCGCCGCCCGCAGCCAGAATGCCCCGCATCACGCCGCGTGTGCGAAGATGCCGCACCAGCGCGCGCGTATCGATCTCGGCAACAACTGGTACGCCGCTTTCCGCCAGGAACTGGTCGGCGTTTTCTTCGGATCGCCAGTTGCTCGCGATAGACGAGAACTCGCGCACGATCAGCCCTTCGATGTAAGGGCGCGCAGCTTCCAGGTCTCCCCGGTTAGCGCCGTAATTGCCAATTTGCGGATTCGTGAGCACCACGATCTGGCCGGAGTAAGACGGGTCAGTGAAAATTTCCTGATAGCCCGTGATGGCCGTGTTGAACACGACTTCGCCCAAGCTATCTTTGTACGCACCAAAGCTCTTGCCCTCGAAGACTGTTCCGTCCTCCAGGGCGAGGATTGCCTGATTCAATTCGGATTGACCTCCAGTACTCGGGAAGGAGTGTAACTATTATTGAAGCATGGTTGGGAAGCTCGATTCAACAATCTTACTCGTCATTCTCGCTGCGTGCGCGCTGGCGCCGGCCCAGCCGCGGGACACTAAACCCTGGACCGGCATCCTTCGCGATACCGCCGGCCTTCCAATCGCGGGCGCAGAAGTGCATCTGCAGTCCGGCAACGCCACTTCTACAAACAAAACAGAACCCAACGGCCGCTTCACATTTCCCGCGGTCACGCCAGGCGAATATTCAATCTCGGTCGAACACAGTGGCACCCTCTACTCCCGCAAAGTGCAACTGCCTGGCGCGGGACTCGACGCAATTCTACAGTTGTCTACCGACGGAACCATCGCTCTTCTCGAAGGTCAAGGCTCACGCCAGAGCACGGGCGGCCAGCAGTTGTCGAACAAAGCTGTCTCTTCACTCCCGCTCAATAAGCGCGACTTCAGTCAATTGCTGCTGCTCGCAGCGGGCACCATGACAGACACCAACGGCGCGGCAAATTTCACCCAGCAGTTCGCGGTTAATGGGCAGCGCGGGACCGCGGCCGTATTTGCCATGGATGGCGCCGACAGTACCGATCCCGAAATGGGCGGAGCCACGTTCACTAACTTCAACGTGGATGCTGTCCAGGAGATTCGTTCCAGTTCCGGCTGGATGCCCGCCGAAATCGGACGCGGCGCCGCGGGTTTCACCGACATCATCACGCGGTCGGGAACCAACGCTGAACACGGCTCCGCATTCGAGTTCCTTCGCAACTCCGCTCTGGATGCGCGCAATTTCTTCGACCAGCGCTCCATCGCGGACCCACGCCGCATCCCGCCCTTTATCCGCAACGAATTCGGCGTAACCAATGGCGGCCCGTTGATTCTTCCGCACCTCTACACCGGCCGCGACAAAACTTATTACTTCGTGGAATATCAAGGTTTCCGGCAAGTGCTGAGCGCCACTGAAGTGATCCCTGTTCCGTCCGTTGCCGAGCGCGCGGGTCTGGACACGACGGCTTTCCCGGGCGACACGCTGATCGTCCCGGTGAACCCGCAAATCGCGAAACTTCTGGCGCGTTATCCGCTGCCCAACGATACTCAGGGTCCCTACGGCCCACGCACTTATGCGGCATCGTCAAAAGTCACCACGGTCTCCGACCAGTTTTCAGCCCGCCTGGACCATCGCATTTCGGACAAATCGCAACTGTTCGCGCGCTTCACCATGGAGAACACTGTTGGGCCCACCACCAATCCCAGCCAAACGGCCATTGATCCGAACTTCGCGATTCAATTTACCGATCAACAACGTAACGCCGCCATCTCTTACACCCGAACGCCGTCGGCATCGCTCACGCTGCAGTCTTCAATGAGCTTCACGCGCGCGACGCCCGGGTTTCCGACCCTCGATCGCACCGATCCCGCGCTGACATTCGGAGACGGCCTGTACGAAGCCTTCAACGCGGCCGCTGGATCCGTTACCGCCTGGTTCGGCAACTTGTTGCAGCTCCACCAGACCATCACGTGGACCCGCGGAAAGCACAGCTTCAAAGCCGGCGGCGAAGTTCGATTGAACCGCGACACCTCACTGTTCGGAATCAGCCCCAACGGTCTCTACCAATTCGGCGGCGGCGCGGCGTACTCGCCGGTTGCAATCAGTTCCATGAGTGGCGCGCACAATATTCCAGTGGGCGGTCTTCTGCCGGACTCGCTCACAGGACTTCTCACCGCGAGCGCCTTCACCTACACCACCGCCGTTGCGCCGCTGCTATTCGCGCAGGGCCCGCGCATCGGCGACTCCGCCATCCACCGTGATGCGTACAACGTGTTCTTCCAGGATAGTTGGAAAATCTCGCCTCGCCTGCTGCTCAACTACGGCCTGCGCTATGAAATCGAGTCGCGAATCCGCGAGTCAAACCTTGAAACCTCCGCTCCCGTTCTGGGTGGCGCCCAGCCTGGATCTACGGTGCTGATCAATCCCCAACCGCCGTATTCGCTCGACAAAAACGGTTGGGGCCCACGTCTTGCCCTGGAATGGCACGCGGCCGGAAATACTTTGCTGCGCGCCGGCGCTGGCATCTCGACATTGTTGGTTAACCTTTATCAGGACGACTATCTCACCGGAAGCACGCCCTTCGTGGTCTATCCGCGCCTCACTGCCGCACCGGGCGAGTCTATTCCTTTCGGCCTTAGCATCACGCCTCAGCAGTTGCCCACGGTTTACACGCCCACCGGATCGCCGATATTCGCGTCGGGCAATTCGAAACAAGTTCCCGGTAACACTCTCATGGATGTGCTGCGCTTTGAGCAGGAACTCGCCGCGCTTTCGCCCAATCATCAGATCACCCCTCTAGCCATCGCCGGCATCGCGCCCAATTTCCAGAACGGTTACATCGGCACCTGGACCGCCGGCGTCGAACAGAAACTCGGCGGCGCAACTCTAACCGCCGCCTATGTGGGCACGGCTGGAATCAAGCTGCCAGTAACGGATTATCCCAACGGGTTCGCTGGCGCCGGCCCAGGATTCGCGCCCTACACCCAGTTCAATTCATCCGGAGCAATTACCGGCGGCTATGGGCCAATCAACTTGATGACCAATCGTTCTCATTCCACCTATCACTCCTTGCAGGTGTCCGCGCAAAAGGATCTGACCGCTTCCGGGCTTGGATTCCAAGCCAGCTACACGCTGTCGAAATCCGTTGACGACGCGAGCGCCGTCTTCGGCGGATTCGTCTCGGGATATTCAGGCGCCGTGGTGCAGACCGCGCCCGAAAATCCTTTCGATACCCGCGCCGACAAAGCTGTGTCGAACTACGACATCAAGAACGTGCTCGCTTTCAGCCTCTTCCAGGATCTTCACGCGGACCGCGCGCCGCTCCTTCGGCTTCTCGGCAAAAAGCTGACCGCGGGTTGGCAACTGCTGGCCATCGGGACCTTCATGAGCGGCCTTCCTTTCACGGTTTATTCCGGCGTGCAGCAGACCGGCGTAGGAGCGAACGGTACGGACCGGCCCGATCAGATCGGCACGCCGGATCTTTCCACTAGCCGCACGGTGCGCGAAGATTATTTCGGAATGGGCGCCAACAATGCGTCGTTCTTTTATATTCCAATCAACGTCCCCGGCGGTACCGGACCAAATCAAGGAGTCTTCGGAACCCTCGGGAGAAATACCTTCCGCGGCCCAGGCCTTCACGACTTCGACATGGCGCTAATCAAAGACACGCCGCTCGTAACCCGCACGCAAGGCGAAGTGGCCTCACTCCAGTTCCGCGCCGAGTTTTTCAACATATTCAACTTCGTAAACTTCGGCCTGCCGTCGAATATCGTGCTGGGCCCAGGCTTCGGCGAAATCAGCCGCACGGCGGGAACGTCGCGGCAGATTCAGTTTTCATTGAAAGTTATTTACTAGTGGGTTGTCCGCGACACAACTTCAGCATCGCGATCCCCTGGGGCTGCGTTGCAATGCTGTAACTCGCTATCATGTCCCAAAACGCCGAAAGTTTGCGCTTAAGAAGTTAGGAGACGCGAGAATGAACAACTTCAACGCAAGATGCTTAGCCGTGGCGTGCGCCGGGCGACTGACACTCACTCCCCAATTCTCTGCGCGCAAGGCGGCAGCGGTCCGTCGCCCAGCTCATCGACGCCCCCCGGCGCACTCTCGGACAGCAGAAAGTCTGTATCGCTTGCGACCTGCAGAAGTGCGTCAAGTCTTGCAAGTTTGAAAATCCCAAAGCAGCTGTGGAAGAGCGCCTTGGACTGAGTCAGCGTGACGGTGGGTTAGCCGTCATCGCCTCTTCGCCCGCTCGATTTCCCTCGCAGCTTCCGGCGTCACCTCCAGATGGTTTCGTGACCGGGACCGGTAGATTGCGAAACCGATCACCAGGATGACGGCGACGATCAACCAGACCAGAATTTTCTTCATCTGAAACTCCCAGCCGTGTGACGCTCTGGGTTCAGATGAGTGTCTTTGAAGCGAGTCGTATATTTCAGGCCGAACCCGAGCATACGATCAAAGGCAATGTGAGCGATCCAGATGAGCGCCAACAACAACAGCAGATGTTTGCCAGTGAACAGAGCGTATGCGCCCAACACCAAAGGGCCAACGTAAGTGTGGATTGCGTTGTACGTAATTGCTCCGACACGTGCATTGATGGCGTAGCCGATCATCGAGAGATCCGGTACCAGGAAGAGCAGGGCGAACAGAAGCCAACTGCCGTGGTTCCATTGGTAGGCGTAGAGGCTGGCAACGAGGATGACAGTGCCCTCGAGATGGAGGAGTTGTTTGGGATTCATTCAAGCCCAATAGGCACAGACACGAATTCGTTGAAAACAAAATATTGGTGCCCGGGGTGGGACTTGAACCCACACTCCCGTTGCCGGAAAAAGGATTTTAAGTCCTTTGCGTCTGCCGATTTCGCCACCCGGGCATCTACCGCCGCGAGACGCTCACCGCGGCCCACCAGTCTCATTATAGTGAACGAAGCTGGCTCGGCTTGCTTCCGTGGGAATCATTTCAGCGCGGCATGATACCGCTTGACCGGAGTATGCAAAACGACAGCTTGACTGCCATCCGTGAACGTAGCCTGAAACACAACACCGCCATCGTCATTCAGACCGATATAGCCGGCCACCACAGGTCTACCGACCGTCTTTAGAGTCTTTGCCCTTAATAATGTCACCGTCACCCGGTTTGGCAATCACACTATTAGAACGACCTATTAGAACGACGCGCGATTGAGAATTATTGGACCGAACGCGTTGTAAAGAAGCTTAAGAGGCAGAAGTTTCGCAACCTCGATCTCTATGAGGATTTCAACGACACTGGGCCAAAGGAGACAATCGGCGAATGGCACGCGAGATGACTGAAGCTGAATTGGACCAAACCGATTTGGGCCAGTATCTAAGAGAAATGTAGTCTTCCGGCGTAGAGACTAGCTCTCCTTCGCCTTATTCTTACTCCCCGGTGGCCGTCCCCTCCGCTTTACCTGGGTCATCCACTTCGGCGGACGACCTCGGCCTCTACTCCGGCCACTAGCGATCCGTTCGAGCACAAGGATCGCCTGCTCCATCCGTTCACGTTCTTCGCGGAGTTCCGTCAGCATTTTGGTGATGTCCATCGCGGCTATGATCGCACAGTTCCCAGGATGGGAACCTTCGGCACTGCTGGCGACGGCATTGAGTTATACGTTCGGCGCTGGAAGCGGTGGGTGACTAGTGAGCTTGGAGAATTGCGGGGTGCGATTGTTTCTCCAGACGAAACTTGCGTATTCCAAGGCCCGAAACGCAACCACATCTCGGTTGTTAATCACCGGCGTCCAGAATTCCGTGACGGTGACACCGCCCATGTCTCCGGCTTTTGCGATCTGATGATGTTCCCTCGCTACAGCATTCAGACATCCTGTCGAAGAACAATCGAACTGTCCTGCAAAGGCGATCTTTCCCGCGTCGTTGATTGCAGGTGGACCAAAGCCGCCCACCACGTGCCCCTCAACGGGGGCGCGATACGGGAGAATTAATCCGCGCTGGCTATAGATTCCCGAATCGGTCAACGCACTGGCCAGTCCTCTGCCACTTACGCCGAAATAGCCGGCAGTTCTCCCACCAAAGTCAACGCCATGCTTCTGCGTAAAAACATTCGAAACAATGGCGCCTCCCCGGCACGGCCTGAGAGAACTTGCAGAAAAGAAAACGTGGCCCACTTTGTCAATGAATGGATGAGGATCAAGAAGAACGCTCTCGCTATATGCTATTTGAGAAATCTCACAACCGTCCACGGTGTCAACCGGTTTAGCGATGAGTTGATTTTGGCTGAAAATCGCGTGCTGTCCGCGCGCGTCGCGCTTATCCAAAGCCCGAGTGCCGGCAGCGAAGGCCACGGTTCCAGCGTCATTCAGAGATACAGGGTCGCCAATCCAGGTAAGGGTGTGCCCTGCAATGGCAGATCCAGGTATGACTAAGAGACTGCTGCCCGAAACAATGGCCGACGTACACAATGCGGCAGCGGCCACGCCAGGGCACTCCGGAGGCGGGATATCAGAGAATCTGGCCGTGTATACGATTAGCCCTCTGTTATTGATCGCGGGTGCGAGCAACAATACTGAGACTGAAGTCCTGCGCAGCGATGCTTGAAACCTGCATCGCCACGCAACATGTAACGAGATTTAAGGCCAGGACGCCAAGCCGCTTACGCTTCGCCGCACTCTTTTGGAGCCAGGCCGGGGCACACCTTTTTATTGTAGTGAAGAGACCGGTCTCGCCGACCGGCGCCGACGGTAAATAGCACAGATCCCTACCATCGCAGCAGCCATCACAACACCCATCGATGGCTCCGGAACAGTAGACCCTCCGCTGCCCGAAACCAGCGTGTCGGTCAACGAAATCTTATCGAAGTCGATCTCAGAGGGTTCGAATATCGACCCGGACCCGTTAGCAGTCAGCACGATTCCCAAATTCTGCCCTAGCAGAGCCGGATCGACGCCGGCGCTGTTAAAGGTCACGGTGAATTCCTGAAAAACGCCACGCGTACTCGGACACGTCACAGTTGTCTCGTTGTGCAGAGAATTCAGCAGCGTCCCACCCGCCTCAAGCGTAATGTTAGAGCCGTTGCATCCCAGGCCGGGGCCGAGGACACCTGTGTCGTCTCTTAAACCTTCCCACGCCGTAAGCGTGTAGGTATCGTTGGCCTGCAGGGTGGCGCTCAGGGTCTGGGAGATCGAAACGCTATTCACGACGCCCTGAAGAAACGCTACGTTCACGCCGTCGGGAACACCGCCGGGATAAGAGACGGTTGTGGGGTTGTAGACACCGAAAGCACCGCCATCGCTAACGTTGCCGTTAAAGCCGTCTGGAGAGGCGGTTGTCGCCGTCCAGTCGGTAATCGTGCCGTATGGATAAGGTGTACCGGTGCCGGTGCCAAAAACCTGGGCTTCGAAACTGGGGTTGAGAACGGTGATAGTGTCAGCCTGTACCGCACTTGCAGCACAGACCAAAATGGCGGCGGGAACGAGTCGCCAAAAGTTCATATAATTTTCCTCCGTAAGGCAGAATTTCCGCGTTGCGCGGAAGATTGACGATAACCGCCATCCGCCAATGAATACAAGGCGTAAGGGGTAGTGCTACGGTAGCACCGCAGGCGGTAAGTTATAGTATTACTGGGGGGTGGCAGCGTTCAGAAAAAACGCGTAGTCTGAAGGTTCCTGAGGGGCCCAGCTCTCCTGAAAAATGCCTGCGCAACAAGATCTCGGTAGGGCGAATGCTGAAGCTGCCCCTGAAATTCCGCGCGATGCCGTCCTCTCGGCGCTTAACCAAGTGGTAGCGAGTGAAGCCTTTGGCAAGACCGAGCGTCCCGCCCGATTCCTGCGCTATCTGGTAGAAACCGCTCTTCGCGGCGAAGCCCCGCTCCTTAAGGAGAACGTCCTAGGCGTAGAAGTGTTCGACCGTCCTGCTTCCTGGGACCCTCGGCTGGATCCCGTCGTCCGGCAAGAGGCGGGCCGGTTGCGCAAGCGCCTGGCTAAGTACTACGAAAATGGCGGCGCGGTGGCCGATGTACGGATCGAACTGCCGGTCGGCACCTATGTGCCGGTATTTCGACGAAAACCGGCCGGGATCGAGAGCGCGCCAATTCAAATCCCGCCCCCCGAACCAGTCCCGGCCGCGAGATCCCGAGTTTGGTTTTATGCGGCGGCTGGTTTTGTGTGTGTCGCCGCGGCCGTCATCTTGTGGCGCAGCTTCTTTCCGGTTCAAACGGCGCCCTCGGTTGCAGTTCTCCCCTTCGTGAACTTGACCCCCGATCCGGCCAACCAGTACTTCTCCGACGGCTTGACGGACGAAATCACCGATTCGCTGGCCCGCGTCAAAGGGTTGCGAGTGATTGCCCGTTCCTCCGCTTTTCAGTTCAAAGGCAAGAGAGTGGACGTTCGTGAAGCCGGCCGGTTGCTCAAAGTTGCGAACGTCCTGGAAGGCAGCGTCGCACGATCGGAAGACCGCATCAAGATCATCGCGCATTTGGAACGCGTGTCGGACGGGTCTCTTTTGTGGTCGAATACGTACGAACGCAAAGCGTCCGATTTGTTCGCTGTCCAGTCGGAGCTGGCAGCCGGTATCGCCTCGGGTTTAAAACTTGCCGCTGGGGTTCCATCCACTACGCATGTCCCAAGCGCGGAGGCGAACGAGTTCTTCATGAAAGGGCGCTACGATTTGCAACAAGTAACGCCCGAATCCGCGGCGCAGGCCGAGTTGGATTATCAACATGCTATCGACAAGGACCCGGATTTCGCCCCGGCGTACCTTGGCCTTGCCAATGCGAAATTCAATCAAAGTATCGCGAGGGGCTCCTCTTCTCAAACTGAAGCGGAGCTTAAGAATGTTGAAAATCTGGCGCAGAAAGCGCTCCAACTGGATCCAGGATTGCCGGCTGCCCATTCATTGGTTGCGGTTCTGGCCATGCAGTACTATCGCGATTGGGGACGCGCCGAACGGGAACTTCAACTGGCGCTGGCCGGCCCTTCGAGCGCCGCGGCGCATCGCGATTACGCTTTTTTCCTACTCTTTCACAGGCGTTTTGCGGAGGCCGACCTGCATTTCTCGCGGATGGCTGAGCTAGACCCATACTCGACCGCGACCCAGAGCAATCTCGCCCTGGCGCGCATTCTGGAGGGGCGATTCGTCGAGGCTCGCGAGATAGCTCAAAAAGCTGCTGCGGAAAATCCAAGGATGCTATGGACCCAGCAGCTCATCGGCCTCACCTACGTCGAAGAGGGCCGTCCGGAACTGGCCCTGCCGATTTTTCAGAAGCTGAAACAGCGTTTCCCTCCAGCCCAGGTGTGCGAGGCGATGGCGCTGGCGAAGGAAGGGCAGAAGGGTGAGGCTCTGCGGTTGATCCGTCCGTTCGAAGAAAAGTTCCCGAGCCCCGGTATCGCCATGGAGTGGCTCGCCTTGGTCTACGCGTTCATGGGCGACCAGCCGGACACCTTGAAATGGCTTCAGCGATCGGCGGATTTACATGAATTTCAGGTACTGAGCATAGCGGTTGATCCCGCTTTCGCGGCCATGCGAAACTCAACAGAATTCCGCGCATTCGAGCAGCGCCTGGGCCTGTAGCGCACTTACTCTTGCGTGCCGCGTCGCCACTCATGGCGATGCACGGCAGCAACGAACCCCCTAGGATTACGTGTTCACGCCCGACGCCAGAAATCCGCCGTCCACTGCGATGGATTGCCCCGTGATGTAGCTGGCCGCGTCGGAAGCTAGCAATACCGCCGCTCCGATCAACTCTTCGGGTTTTCCAAAGCGCTGCATGGGAGTGCGCATCAGAAACTCGCGCCCGCGCTCGGTGCCGTCCAGCAAGGCCGAGTTCAGATCGGTGCGAAATACGCCCGGCGAGATCGCGTTCACGTTAATCCCCACCCTGGCCCACTCCACCGCCAGGCTACGAGTGAGCGAAAGCACGCCGGCCTTGGACGCGCAATACGCCGTGACCTCGTATAAACCGACGAACGAACTCAGCGAAGCGATGTTTATGATGCGCCCGCGCCCGCTAGTGACCAATGGTTGATAAAACGACTGGCAGCACCGTAGAATGCCCGTGAGGTTCGTATCCAGAATATCTTCCCACTCCTGCTCGGGAAGATCCTTAGTCGGCGTTCGCTTGGTCCGTCCGGCCGCATTCACCAGCACGTCCACTCTTCCGAAACGGGCCAACACCGCATCGCGCAGCGTGTCGATGGACGCGCGATCCGACACGTTGACGCTATAGTTCA
>DASYNU010000263.1:0-24201 GCA_036008345.1 Bryobacteraceae bacterium | reverse complement strand
GGACTGCAGACTCTGCCCATGTTCCTCATCCTGGTGATTCCCATCCTCTTCGCCACCGGGTCGCTTTATAAATGGACCGACGCCACCTATCGCGCCGAACATTTCGCCGTCGGCCATAAAGCCGTGTACATGAACGTACCGTTCTTCATCGGACGAACGTTATTTTATTTCGCCGTCTGGATCGCCATGGGTTGGCGCATTTTGGGTATGGCCAATGAGCACGATCGCACCGGCGATCCCGCCCTCTTCAAGAAAATCAAGGGCCGCAGCGCTCCAGCCCTCCTGGTCTTCGTTCTAACCACTACTTACGCTTTCATCGACTGGATCATGTCGCTCGAGCCCGATTGGTATTCCACCATTTACGGCTGGCTCTTCACCGTCGGCGAAGTGCTGCTGACCTTCGCTTTCATGATCGCGTTGTTAGTTCTGTTCTCGAAACACGAACCCTTCACCAGCTTCCTCAAAACCGCGCACTTTCACGACCTCGGCAATCTCATGCTCTGCTTCACCATGTTGTGGGCCTACATGGGACTCGCCCAGTTCCTGATCATCTGGGCCGAGAATCTGCCGGACGAAATTCCCTGGTACATTCGCCGCTTCACCGGCGGCTGGGGCTATTTAGGATGGTTTATCTCGATCTTCCATTTCTGCGTGCCCTTCTTCCTGTTGTTAATGCGTTTCGTCAAGAAGAATCCCCAGCGTCTGCGCGCGCTGGCCATCTGGATCATCTGCGTCCGCATGTTGGATATCTTCTGGTATGTGGTGCCCGCATTCCGCCAAAGAGAATTTGCGGTCTACTGGACGGACGTCACCGCGTTACTCGGAATCGGAGGAATCTGGCTCGCCTACTTCATCTGGAATTTGAAGAAACGGCCCATGCTGGTCCCGAACGACCCACGCAATACTTATTCCGTCGCGAGGAGCGCCCATTAATATGGAACACTCCATGCATTCAACTCCAAACGGCTCCGGCCATGAAAAGAGCGAGGTAAGCGTCCCCTTCATCGTTGTATCGCTGAGTGTTCTGCTGGTCGGGACTTTTCTTGTGGCCTTGCTGGTAATTGGTATCTTCCAGTTCTTCAGTCACACCTATCAAACTCAGGAATCCGCCAAGCAAAATCAACAACAGATTCCACCCGAGCCGCGCATTGAAGTGGAACCTTTCAAACAACTGCTGGACGTCCACGCACGGGAAGATCACGTCCTCAGTTCCTACGCATGGGTGGACAAGGGCCAGGGTATCGTGAGGATCCCCATCGACCAAGCCATCGACGATCTAGCCAAAAAGGGACTCCCCACGCACGATTACCTGCAAGATATTTTAAGGAAGCAAAATGCAGCGAAGTAACGCCACCGCTCCTATCCCTGCACCAGTATCTGTACCTGCCACCGTGGCGCAGGCACTCTTGCCTGCCGCGTCGGCACTCATGCCGACGCTGGTTTTTGGTTTTCTAGCCATCGCCCTCTGCATCCCCGCCGCCGCCCAACAATACGGCCTGCCCGCCATGGTCAAAGGCGTCGGCATCGACCAAAATCTAAACGCGCAGATCCCCCTCGAACTTACCTTCAAAGACGAAACCGGCCAAACCGTCCGCCTGGGCCAATATTTTCGCCAGAAGCCGGTAGTCCTCGCGCTGGTTTATTACGAATGCCCCATGCTCTGCAACATGGTGCTGAACGGCCTTACGCACAGCATGGAACAAATCACGCTGAACCTGGGCGACGATTATGAAGTAATCACCGTCAGCTTCAATCCGCACGAGACCTGGCAGCTAGCGGCGTCCAAGAAAGCCAACTACGTCGAAAAATACAAAGGGAAGGGCACGGTGGCAGGCTGGCATTTCCTGACTGGCCAGGAAGACAACATCAAGAAACTGGCCGATGCCGCCGGATTCCACTATAAATACGATCCCATCACCAAGCAGTTTGCCCACGCCAGCGCCATCCTGGTGATAACGCCCGAAGGCCGCATCGCGCGCTATTTTTACGGGATCGAATACAAGCCCCGCGACTTTCGCCTGGGCCTGGTAGAAGCCTCGCAGCACAAAATCGGATCGCCGGTGGATGCCATCATGCTGTTCTGCTTCCACTATGACCCAATGACCGGCAAATATGGTCTGGTCATTATGAACGTCATCCGGACGCTGGGCTCAGCCACTGTCATTGGGCTAGCTGCGCTGCTGTTCATTCTGATCCGGCGCGACCGTCATCGGCATGACGCCGTCCTCGGGAGGCCCGCTTAACTAATGCAGATACCATTATTTCCCGAAGCAGCCTCATCCACCGCCGATAGTGTCGACTACCTCTATTACTATCTGTCCGCGGTAACGGTGATCATGTCCACGCTCATCTTCGGGGCCGTCTTCATTTTTGCTGTTAAATACCGGCGCCGTTCCGACGACGAAATCCCCGAGCCCATCCACGGCTCTTTGAAACTTGAAATCGCCTGGTCCGTAATTCCGTTCCTCATCATGCTGACCTTCTTCTGGTGGGGCGCGCAGATTTATTTCGCGAATGCCAGCCCGCCCGCGGATGCCATGGATGTCTACGCGGTCGGCAAGCAATGGATGTGGAAGATCCAATATCCGGAAGGCCAGCGCGAGATCAATGAGCTGCATGTTCCCATCGGCCGCCCGGTAAAGATCACACTCGCGTCCGAAGACGTCATCCACAGCTTCTTCGTCCCGGCTTTTCGCGTGAAGCATGATGTGGTCCCCGGCCGATACGACACCATGTGGTTCACCGCCACCAAGGCTGGCCGCTATCATCTGTTCTGCGCCGAGTATTGCGGAACCGAACATTCCGGCATGGTGGGCTGGGTCACTGTGATGAGCGAGCCGGATTATGAGAATTGGTTGAGCAACGGCGGCGCGGAAGGTACCATGGTGCAGCAAGGCGAGCGGCTATTCGGCCAGTATGGTTGCTCCAGTTGTCACCAGCTCGATCAGCAAGGCCGCTGCCCCAACCTACGCGGCCTCTACGGCTCGCGCGTTCAGTTGAACGACGGAAAAACCGTATTGGCTGACGACGCCTACCTGCGCGAGTCAATCTTCAATCCGAATGGGAAGATCGTGGCGGGTTACAAGTCCGATGTCATGCCAACATACGTAAACCAGATCAACGAGGAGCATCTGCTGCAATTGATCGTTTACATAAAGTCTCTGGCCATCACAAAAGCTCCGGGCGCGGTGGCCGCGCCGGGAACTGAGGGTAAAAAATGAGTACCGTTTTACAAGATCCACAGACCGTTGAAACGCCGAATTATTTAAATGCCGAGTACGGCTGGAAGTCCTGGCTGTTCACCAAGGACCATAAGCGCATCGCCATCCTATACATCATTTCCATCACAGTGATGTTTGTCCTGGGCGGCATCTTCGCCGGCCTCATCCGCGTTGAGCTGCTCACCCCGCAAGGCGACCTGGTCAATTCCGACACCTACAACAAGTTCTTCACCATGCACGGCATCATCATGGTGTTCTTCTTCCTCATCCCGTCTATCCCAGCGACACTCGGAAACTTTTTCGTGCCCATGATGATCGGCGCCAAGGACCTGGCCTTTCCGCGCATCAATCTGCTCAGTTGGTACATTTACATCGTCGGCGCGGCATTCGCCCTCACCGCCATTGTGATGGGCGGCGTCGATACCGGCTGGACTTTCTACACCCCCTTCAGCAGCACTTTTTCCAATACCTTCGTCATCACCGCTGCTTGCGGCGTTTTCATCGCCGGATTCTCGTCCATTCTCACCGGACTCAATTTCATCGTCACCATTCACAAGATGCGCGCCCCCGGGATGACCTGGGGCCGGCTGCCGCTGTTCGTGTGGGCCAACTACGCAACATCTTTGATTCAGGTTCTCGGTACTCCGGTAGTTGCCATCACGCTCGCGCTGGTGGGTCTGGAACGCGCCTTCCACATCGGCATTTTCGATCCGGCCATCGGTGGCGATCCTATTCTGTTCCAGCACATGTTCTGGTTCTATTCGCACCCGGCCGTGTACATCATGATTCTGCCGGGCATGGGCGTGATCAGTGAGCTGGTCTCGTGCTTCTCGCGCAAAGCAGTATTCGGATATTCCTTCGTCGCTGCTTCCAGTATCGGTATCGCGGTAATCGGCTTCCTGGTCTGGGGCCATCACATGTTCGTCACCGGCATGTCAATGTACGCCAGCCTCTATTTCTCGCTGCTGAGCTTCCTTGTTGCCGTTCCCTCTGCCATCAAAGTATTCAACTGGACCGCAACCATGTTCCGCGGCTCCATCAGCTACGACACGCCCATGCTGTATGCCTTCGGCTTCATCGGCCTGTTCACCATCGGTGGCCTCACCGGCCTGTTCCTGGCTACCCTGGCCGTGGACGTTCACGTAACAGATACCTATTTCGTGGTCGCGCACTTCCACTATGTGATGGTCGGCGGCATGGTGCTGGCGTACATGGGAGGGCTCCATTTCTGGTGGCCGAAGATAACTGGGCGATTGTATCCCGAAGGTTGGGCCAAGTTTTCAGCGTTGTTAGTTTTCGTGGGCTTCAACCTCACGTTCTTCCCGCAATTCATCGCCGGCTATCTCGGCCAGCCGCGCCGCTATCATGCGTACGCGCCGGAATTCCAGGTTTACAACGTGATGTCTACCGCCGGCGCCAGCGTGCTCGCCGTCGGATATATCATCCCATTCATTTATTTCATGTGGTCGCTGAAGTTCGGCCCGATCGCAGGAAATAATCCGTGGAAGGCCAAAGGGCTGGAATGGGAAACCACATCGCCTCCGCCCACTTACAACTTCGAGACGCCGCCCATAGTAACCGAGGAAGCGTACGCATACGCCGCACACAAGGAGGACCACGGTGGCTGATACGCACGGCGCTGTAGCCGAACACAATCCGAACCTCCGCCATCATTTCGATGACATGGAGCAGCAGTTTGACTCCGCCACGCTCGGAATGTGGGTTTTCCTGCTCACCGAAATCATGTTCTTCGGCGGCATGTTCTGCGCCTACATGATCTATCGCTCCACGTATCCCGGAGCGTTCGCCAGCACCAGCGCACACATGAATCCCCTCTGGGGAGCCACCAATACCGCAGTGCTAATCGTCAGCAGCTTGAGCATGGCCTTGGCGGTTCGCGCGGCGCGCTTGGGACAGCAAAAGGCTTTACAGCTCCTTCTGCTGGTAACCATCTTCTTTGGACTCTGCTTCCTGGGCGTCAAAGCTATTGAATACCACGAGCACTGGGTGGACAATAAAGTTCCCCTCATCGCCGGACACTGGGATTACAGTAACACCGAGGAATCTCCGAATCAGGCCCAATACGCGAAACAAGCCCAGATTCTGTTCTGCTTCTACTTCTTCATGACCGGCTTCCACGCGGTCCACATGATCGTCGGGGTCGTGCTGATGCTCACCATTTTCATGATGGCGAGAAAAGGCAAATTCAACTCCACCTATTTCACTCCAGTCGAAATCAGCGGTCTATACTGGCACTTCGTCGACATCGTCTGGATCTTCCTGTTCCCGCTCCTGTATCTGATCGGGCGCACAAAAAAACTCATCTGAATATGCATCAAGTACCTTCAGTTCGAACCTACGTCCTGGTCTGGCTCACGCTGACCATCATGACTTTCGTGACCTACTACGTGGCTCAGATTGAGCTGGGCGAGTGGAACATCGTGGTAGCGCTGTTGATCGCGTTCTTCAAGATGATGCTAGTGATCCTAATCTTCATGAACGTGAAAGCGGAAAGCCCGCTCACCAAGCTATTCGTCGGCGCCGGATTCTTCTGGATGGTCCTGCTGCTAGGACAAGTCGCCATCGACTACATCTCCAGAACCTGGATGCCCGAAGGCAAGATGTGGTAGCCGCTACTTCGCTGCTTTCTTAACTTCCTGGCCCGCTTTCACGGCCACGGCCCTGAGCTTCGAGTCCGGATCCTGCTTGGCATCCACAATAACGTGGCTCTCCAGATCGATCGAGGTAGCCTTCACCTCACTCTCGCCGTCCGTGAATTTGGTTTCCTTAGTCCGGCGGAAAGTCATGATCTCGTGACTCTCATCCAGGTCGATGGTGATCTCTTTCTTACTTACATTCTTGAGCACGCCGGCGAAAGTGGCCACCACATCCTTGAAGTCAGGAGAAGCAGACGGCGGCGCAGGAACCGACCCACTATGCCTGTTCCGGTACTGTCCAAACATCATCGCCGGAACCAGCAGAAGCAACACCACCCATCTCAGCATTGATGCCACCCAGCTTACCAAAATCAGGCGCACCCACCTGCCGCCTGCCTCCTGCCGCCCGCCGCCTGCCTCCTGCCACCTGCCCTACGCTCGCGCTTCGTAAACCAAATTAAACGGCGTCTCCGAGGCCCGTCGGAATTTCTTGAACCCAGCCCCGGTAACAACGTCTCGCATCCGTTGCTCCCCAGCCTGCGCACCCAAACACAGCCCCACTTCCTGCGCCCGCGAAGCCGGCGTACAAATCATCGTCGACGCGGCGTAGAACACGCGTCCCACCGGATTCAGATTGTTCTCTAGCGCATCGTGCGCGAACGGTTCCACGATCATCCACGATCCGTCGGGATTCATCATCTCCAGCACATGTTTCGCCGCCCCCACCGGATCGCCCATATCGTGCAGACAGTCGAAAAACGTCACGAAATCATATTTGGCCCCGTGAAAATCCTGCGCCCTGGCAACTTCGAAGGTCGCATTCTTCGCGCCCGCCTTGTCGGCGGATCGCCGCGCGAACCCGATGGACGGCCCGTGATAGTCGAAGCCTACAAACCGCGAATTCGGATACGCCTGCGCCATCAAGATTGTGGACGCGCCATGCCCGCAGCCAATATCAGCCACGCGTACCCCTTGCTTCAGCTTCGCCTCCACGCCGTCCAATGCAGGAATCCAGGAATTCACCAGGTTGGCCGCGTAGTTCGGGCGGAAAAACCGCTCAGTTCCGATAAACAGCGCGGCGTCGTGTTCATCCCAGCCCACGCCGTCGCCCGAACGAAACGCCTCGGCCAGCTTGGGCTCATCCTTCATGATCGCGCTGACAATGTGGAAAGCCCCGGGCATGTACGCCGGCGAATCCTCCATCGCCAGGGCAAATGCCTGTTCATCCGGCAGCGTGAAGCTCTTCGACGCGGCATCATACGTCACATACCCGCCCGCAGCCTGCGCCGATAGCCACTCCCGCACGTAGCGTTCGTCAGTATTGGTCTTGCGCGCCAGTTCCGCCGGAGTAATTGGTCCCACCCCAGCCATGGCTTTATACAATCCCAGTTTGTCCCCGATGAGCACTAGCGCAGCATTCATGGCCGCACCCAATTCACCCACCATTTGTCCCAGAAACTGATTGAGTTTGTCCTGGTTGATCTCCATGATTCACCTCCGGATCAGTATACTGAAACCGCGCCGCGACCGTGAGAATCCGCGAGAGTGCTACCGAACCGCGACCATAAGGGAGTCGGTGCAGTTCGTCACGGCCCTAATGATGATCCGCAAACCACCCCAGCACCCTAGTCCGAAACTCCAGTGGCGCGGCGTCATACGCCGCGGTATGGCGAGCCCCAGGCACCAGCCAAAGCGAAATGCTCCCCGGATTCCGCGCAGCCAGAATCTTCGAGTGCCCCGGATAAACGTTCGTATCCGCCAACCCATGAATCAACAGCACCGGCGTTTCAGTGTGAGCCACCGCCGTCTCAGGTGACGCATCCCGAAAATCCAGACCGTATCTCACCCGCGCATACAAGAATCCGGACCAAACCATCTGCAACGCCAACGCCCGCCGTAAATACAAAGGCCCCGGAATCCGCTGCGCCACGCGATCCTCCGCCACACCCTCGAAATTCGCAAAGGGACACTCCGCCACCACCGCGCTAAACCGCCGCTCCCGGCCCAGCGACTGTAACAGCACCGCGGCGCCCAGCGATTCGCCCATGCCATACACATTGTGCGGATGTTCCGAATCTATCAGCCAATCCACCCACCGGCGTACATCGTCGGCTTCACGCACTCCATACGTCACCAGCTCTCCGCCGCTCTTGCCATGCCCTCGGCCGTCCGGCGCCAACACCGAGTAGCGATTCTCTACGAATAACCGTGCCAGCCCCATCACGCCAGCGCGCGAATCCGAGATCCCGTGCAACGCAATCACGTAGTTTCCGTCGCAGTTCTTGGGCGTAAAATCGCGAGCAGTGATCTGCACGCTCCGGCGGTCACTCCCCGCAAAGTAAATTTCAGCCGTCGCCCTTTTAGGAACGTGAACGGCATTCTCGCACAGCAGCACGCCAACCCCAGCGCCCCCCACCAACCAACCAATCCACCGCAGCCGAGACATCAGTATCCATTGTGGCGCAGGCACTCTTGCCTGCCGCGTCGGCACTCATGCCGACGCCAGCCCCCTCAGTACACCAATGGCGCGAGTGCCCATGTATCCCGCCGGTACACCTCATATTCACTCCCAAAGGTCCGCATCAGAATCTCTTCTTCCAATCGCGTCTTTCGGATATACGCGACTATCAACAGCGCCACTCCAACCAGCGCGTGATACTGGCTGGAAGCAATAGCCGTTCCCAAAAACATCCCCAGCATCGCCGTATAAATCGGATGCCGCAAAATCCGGTATGGACCCGTCCGCACCAATTCATGATCCTTCGCGATTCGCACTTCCGCGCTCCAGTTGCGTCCCAGATGCCGCCGCGCCCAAACTGCCAGTACAATGCAGGCTGCTTGGATGCCCGCGCCCACGGCCACTAGAAAATGAAACCGCATCGGCAGAAACCAGCCCCTCAGCCCCGGCGCCGGCCAGATGAGCAGAATCAGCGCCGCGTTCAACAGCAACTGATGGAAAACCGTCGACGCCGTGGATTCGGATTTCTGCGTCGGCGCAGAGTTCCTTGACGCTATGCTCCAGTACACCGAGAAAACAATCCACAGTATGATCGCGGGGAGCACCCGGTTCCATTCCACATCGAAATCAAAACGATCGCTGCCGCTCGCGAATAACTCCGGCGAATGCCACCCGAGTTGGTTCTTCACGAACCGGACAATGATAACTAACACAGCCACAAACGCCAACTGCTTGACGATTTTCATTGGTTCAACCTCTTAGTGTATAGTGTATGTATACTACATACACCAAAGCACCGTCAAGAATTATTTTGAAACCGCCGTCTATACCCCCGCGTCGGACCTCTAACTGGGCCGGGGGTCGCGCAGAGTCCTTCGGAAGCCAAGAACGCTTCAAGGAGTCTCTATGCGCGACAAGCTGTTGGTTGTTTTCTGCTCGCTCTGTTCCTTCGCGATCGCACAACCCCCTCAACCGGACACGATTGCCAAACCCTATCCGACAAAGAAGAGAAAAAGCACGACCAGAAATTGCGCCGCGAACTGGAATCCCCTTACAGAATCTGGCTCAACGAAGACGTCGCCTACATCATCACGGACGAAGAGCGCCGCGCGTTCAACCGGCTCTCCAACAACGCCGAACGCGAGAGCTTCAGGCACCACCCAAAGTGAAATGCTCCCCGGATTCCTGGCAGCCAGAATCTTCGAGTGCTCCGGATAAATATTCGTATCCGCCAACCCATGAATCAGCAGCACCGCTGTTTCAGCATGAGCCACAGCCGCTTCAGGCGAAGCATCGCGGAAATCCAGCCCATATCTCACCCGCGCGTACAAGAATCCGGTCCAAACCATCGGCAAGGCCAACGTCCGCCGCAATAACAGAGGGCCCCGGAATCCGCTGCGCCACGCGATCCTCCGCCACACGCTCGAAATTCGCAAATGGACATTCCGCCACCACCGCGCTAAACCGCCGCTCCCGACCCAACGCCTATAGCAACACCGCAGCGCCCAGCGATTCGCCCATCCCATAAACATTGCGCGGGTGCTCGGAAGCCATCTAATCCATCAACCGCTGTACGTCGTCCACCTCCGCAATAGTGAGAATAATGAATTATCCACAGAGCCAGATCGTGCATCCTCACACTGGACAAAGCTCCAGCAGAAGTACCCAAATGAGGTAATTCCCATCACCGCCAACAGCGCGACAGGAGCCGACACCAGAAGAACGGATCATTTTCGGCGGATTGTCACTTAGCGTTGCCGACCGGACGGTCGAGGGCTCGAAACGTATCCGCTCGTGATATCGGTACCAAGTAACGGCGTCATCAAGCTGATTTAGCTGAGCTAGCTTGATAAAATAACCAGCAGATCCTGCAACGGCTAGTGCTGGAGTCCGCATGCGAGCAAAATATGTAACCCCATTCGTATTGACTGCTTACAGCGGAGTTCTTTGTGCCCAAACGCCAGGCCCGTCCAAGGGCACAAACGACCCTGCGCGGAGGGAAATTTACCTTACGTACCTGGGCAATGCCGGCTGGGAGATTGCGAACGGCAAGATCCTCCTGATCACAGATCCTTACATCACGCAATTTCGGCATCCCCCAGGCCCGGCCACTACCGGACGGCCTTCCGATCCGCAAGCCGTCATAACACCCGACACCGAAGAAATCGATGCGAGAATACACCGCGCGGATTACATTTTAATCACGCATGGCCATCTCGACCACGCCCTCGACGCGCCATACATCGCGAAAAAGACCGGCGCAACCATCATTGGAAACGAAACGGTTGCCAACCTTGCCCGCGCCTATGACGTGCCTGATGGGCAACTCATCACGGTTCGCGGAGGGGAGGACTACGAGTTTGGAAGTTTTTCTCTGAGGGTGATTCCGAGCATCCATTCAGCACTTTTTAACAAGCACTACTTCAATAGCCGCTTGGCGGGCAGTGCGCCGCCGGGGTTGAAGGCACCGCTGAAGGCGGGCGACTTCGTCGAAGGCCAGAACATGGCTTTCTTGATCCGGCTGGCTGGCCACCAGATTCTAGTCATGGGTTCGATGAATTACATTGAGCGTGAAATGGAGGGCCTGCAGCCCGATATCGCGCTCGTTGGAGCCAACAACGAGCGGTTGGAGATTTACGACTATACCCACCGGCTGATGCGTGCCCTTGGACATCCACCATTAGTAATACCCACGCATTGGGATGGATATGGCTATGCGCCCCTGCGGGAAAAGTCCTTAGCGGCAGCGAATCAATTTGCCGATGAAGTGAGGGCCGCATCGCCCAAGACCAGGGTCATTATACCGGAGCATTTCACGCGGATCACCGTACCGTAAACAAGAAAGTTTGTAACCGCCCCACTCGCACCCGCGTCGGACCTCTAACTGGGCCGGGGGTCGCGCAGAGTCCTTCGGAAGCCAAGAACGCTTCGAGGAGTCTCTATGCGCGACAAGCTGTTGGTTGTTTTCTGCTCGCTCTGTTCCTTCGCGATCGCACAGCCCCCTCAAACGGACACGATCGCCAAGCCTCTCTCCGATAAGGAAAAGAAAAAGCGCGACCAGAAACTGCGCCGCGAACTGGTATCCCCTTACAGAATCTGGCTCAACGAAGACGTAGCCTACATCATCACTGGCGAAGAGCGCAGCGCCTTCAGACAGCTTTCCACCGACGACGAACGCCAGAGCTTCATCGAACAATTCTGGCTCCGCCGCGATCCAACTCCGGACACCGAAGAAAACGAATTCAAAGAAGAACACTACCGCCGTATCGCCTACGCCAATGAACACTTCGCCTCGGGCATCCCCGGCTGGAAAACTGATCGCGGCCGCACCTACATCGTCTACGGACCACCGGATGAAATCGAATCCCACCCGTCAGGCGGATCCTATCAGCTCCCTCAGGATCAAGGCGGCGGCCAAAGCCAGGCGTTCCCCTTCGAAACCTGGCGCTATCGCTACATCGAACGCATCGGCGCCAACGTCGTGTTCGAATTTGTCGATCCAAGCATGAGCGGCGAATACCACATCACCATCGACCCCACGGAGAAAAACGCATTCGCCCATACCCCGCTAACTCCCCAACCGCCCACCACTGGTTCATCGTCGATGCGCGACGAATTCGCGCCACTCGAGCAGCTCAGCAACTGGGGAAAGCCTCCAGCCATCAAGTACACGGACCTCGAAGCGATGGTGTCCACCACCGTTCGCTACAACACGTTGCCCATGAGCGTCCGGACCGATTTCATCCCTGTTACTCCAGCCTCCATCTACGCGAACATCACGCTTCAGTTCAGCGCCTCGAACCCCACCATCAACCTATACGGACGCGTCACCACCATGTCCCGCCGCGTCGTCAAAGTGTTTGAGGACGTCGTCACCGTGGATTCACCCTCCCAACTCCCAGCCGTCTATCAGAAGAGCATTCCGCTAGCTCCCGGCCGCTATCGTCTGAACATCGCCGCTAAGGACGTCAACGGCGGAAACACCGCCACGTACGAAGCTGCCCTCGACGTCCCTCAATTTGAGGAAGACAAACTAGCGGCCAGCTCCCTGATTCTCGCCGACCTAATCGAGCGAGTAACTGGCGCAGGACAATTCGTAATCGGCGACACCAAAGTCCGCCCGCGCGTGACCGCGACGTTCAACAACGACGAAAAGCTGGGCATCTACGTTCAGCTTTACCATCTGTCCAACGGCGTGATCGATTACCAGATCACGCGCACCGGAACAGACGCCGTAGTTCTCAACTACACCGAAGAAGCCGGCGACTTGCATGGCTCCGCTTCCCAGATGACTGTAAAGAAATGGCTCCCGTTGAGAGACCTCGCAGCCGGATCGTACACCCTGCGTATGAAAGTCGTGGACCGTGATCGAAACCAACAGGTGACGCCATCGGCCGCGTTCACAATAATCCAGCAATAACCTCGGCGTCGACCTCGCTCAACCCGGCGCGCGCTCAGCATTCCTAAGCGTTATCGTCAAGCATATTCCCGACGGATTTCGGTTAGCAATGCTGACCGAACCGCCGAACAACGAAAGAATGCGGTACGCCAGGGGAGGGCCCACTCCCAAGTCCCCGCCAGGTGTCAGCGCCTCGTTGATCGAAAAAAGATCGAAGAACTTCGTCAGGGCCGCGTCATTTATCCTCCGTCCCTGACTTTCGATGGTGATCTGCCGTGAATCGGCCGCAACATCACCTGACAGCTCGACAACCTGGCCCTTTTCCGAGAATTTAATGGCCGTTTCAAGCAGGGCCTGCAAAGCTCTTACCAGCAAATTGTCGTCCGCCAAAACCATGCCCATCTCGGCCGCTGGCGCGGTCACTGTTACCCCGCGGGATTCGGCGAATTCGGCGGCGCGTTCGGTCGCGCGGTTCAACGCATTAAACAAGGAAACCGGAGCCGATCTAAAGTTTTCGCTCTTGACGTCGATTTGGGTCAGGAGCAGAGCATCCTCGAGTATCGAGAGAATTCTTTGGCGAGATCGTGTGAACATTTCTTGAAGCTCGTCGGTCTCTTCGTTAGCCGGCATTGCATCCAAAAGAAGCTCGCCGACTCCAAGTATGCCGTTCAGGGGAGTGCGAAACTCGTGCGAGATGAGGTTCAGGAAGTCGCTCTTCGAACGGTCCAGGATGGTTAACCGCTGGTTCGCTTCCGCAAGTTCGCGGGTGCGCGCGGCCACCGCCTCCTCCAGGTCTTCGTTCTGCTGCTTAAGTGCTCGCTGCAGGTCGTGCAGTTTGAGATGCGTTTCCACCCGGGCGTGGATTTCTTCGATTTGAAAAGGCTTGGATATATAGTCCACCGCGCCGGACCCAAACGCCTTCACTTTATCTTGAGTGTCATTCAGGGCGCTAAGAAAAATAACCGGGATATCTCGGAGTTCCTCGCTGGACTTAAGACGTTCACACACTTCGTAGCCGTTCATCTCCGGCATGTTGATATCCAGGAGAATCAAATCCGGAGGATTCTCCATCGCCCCCGCCAACGCCAGCCGGCCTCGCGGAAACGAATGCACTTCGTGTCCCTTTTGCCTGAGCATATCCTCCAACAATTTTAGGTTGGCGGGATTATCATCCACGATCATGATGTCGTTTTGAGCCAAGGCAGTGTTTCCTTTACCGGCGGTCTATCTCCCGCACCCGGGTGCCGGGAACCCGGACATCAATCAATTCCTGAGGGTCTCGAGCCTTCGCGAAATTCTCCAGCCGCGCAATCCAGGTTTCGCTCAGAGTGGTTCCCTTCTTGAGAATGAGCAGATCTCCATTTCCCAGAAAATCCTTTTCGAGAATCATGCCGGTTCGAAGGTCTCGAACCCGTAGCCTTCGCATTTCGAACTCAGTCGGCGCCGGCGAATAGGTATCCAGCGCTTCCAGCATGCGGCCGTCGAATCGATGCGTCGCCCTGAGCTCGGCGAGCGCGGAGCTGGAACTCGCTCCCCGGTAAATTCGACGGTCCATCTCCATCGCTAAATGCAGAATGTGAGCGCCTTGTCTTGCCTCCTCCATTACAAATGGCTCTAGCTGCGGTTCCTGTTGCCTCCGAATGATCTCTGCCACTACTTCCAATCGCGGGATCTTCGAAAGAAGGCGAGCGGCGTTCTGCGGATGCGCTTGAAACATCCGATGCTCATCGGGCGAGAGTTCTTGGCCGGTGTAAGCTCTTTCGAAGACGTCATCGGGCAGGGCCAGGCAACCCACTAAACACAAGGTGGCGGCCAGGTCGGATTGCCATGGATCCTTGATCCGCATTCGTTTTGTGACCCGCGCCGCGATTTCCTGAATGGTCCGGGTTCTCGCTGCCAGCACTGGCGATGTGAGCTGAACCAGCTCCCACAGAGTTCCAACCGCGCCCCCCAGGGTCTTCTCCAGCAGGTCGTGCTCCGCCTGTTGCGCTCGCCGTAATTTCAGGTGAGTCTCCACTCGTGCCTGCACTTCCTCAAACTGGAAGGGCTTGGAGATGTAATCCACTGCTCCGGATTGAAATCCTTTTACTTTATCTTCGGTAGCGTCCAGAGCGCTGAGAAAAATAACTGGAATGCCGGCCAGGCGCTCGCTTTGCTTAAGCTGTGCGCATACTTCGTACCCGTCCATTTCCGGCATATTGATGTCCAGCAGAATCAGGTCCGGCGGTTCCTCTTCCGCCGCCAGAAGCGCCAACCGGCCCCGCGGAAAGGATTGTACGTCGTACCTGTGCTGGCGAAGCATGTCCTCCAACAGCTTCAGGTTCGCCGGGTTATCGTCTACCACCATAATGTTGCCCTGAGACGGCGCCTGCTCGGCTAATGGCGACACGCTTCCTCCAGAAGTTCGGTGAGCGCATCGTACTCATACCTGTCGGCCAGTCCTTGCAAGGCCGCCGCGAACTCGGGCTCCTTCACCTTGAGGATCAGCTCATCCAGCAGTTTCTTGTTGCCGCGAGTCGTCGCCTTAAGGATCTCCTGGACCAGATCTCTTGGCAGCTGCGCGAACCTCTCCGCGCTGAGCGTCGTCACCGCAGTCGGCGATTGATCTTCGGCGGAGCTCAATTCCTCGTAATCAAATGCAATGTCTAGAAGCGTGCGCATCTTCTCCATGAGCTCGTCTTCACGGCAAGGCTTCGACAGGAAATCGTCGGCCCCGCTTTCTGAGACCACTCGACGGTCATCATCCATGGCGCTAGCTGTCAAAGCGACGATCAGAGTCTCCTTTCCACCAGCCTCCGCTTTTATTCTTTGAGTCGCCTCAATCCCATCCATCACCGGCATATGCACGTCCATCAGAATCAACCGGGGCCTCCATTCCTTCCACGCTTGGATGGCTGCCTTTCCGTTATCGGCGCTTCGCACTGCGAAGCCGATGGAACGTAGTAGTTTCACCAGCCAATCCCGGTTGTTGGGGTGATCGTCTACCACTAGAATCTTGGGAGCCTCTTGTCCCGCTCGTAAGCCAACCACGCGGCGAGCTGGCCCTCTCTTCAGTGCCACTCCTGACTCGCCTTCTCCAATCGGGACCTCGAACCGGAACACTGAACCGCCCCCAGGGCTGCTGGTAACCGTGATGTCGCCGCCCATCAACCGAGCGTATTGGCGGCTGATGGCCAGCCCCAAACCGGTTCCCTTCAGGCTGTCCAAACCACTCCTGATTTGGCTGAACGACTCGAATAACTTCCTTTGGTCCTCCTCCGCAATTCCCAATCCGCTATCTTCAACCCTGGCTGCAAGCCATAGTTGATCGCCGTTCCTTTGCTCCAAAGTAACCTTCAACGTAATGTGGCCAACCTCCGTAAACTTGATTGCATTTCCCAGCAGGTTGATCAGCACCTGGCGCAGCTTGCCCTCGTCTGCGACAACGTAGGTCACGGATTCCCCATCCACCGCCATTTCGAATTGCAGCGCTTTGGCGCCGGCACGCAGACGAAACATCGCTGCCAGGTCGTCCAGTAGCCTGGGGAGATTGAAGGTCACCGGATTGAGCTCCGTGCGGCCAGCCTCGATCTTGGACATATCCAGAACGTCGTTGATCAGAGTCAGCAAATGTTCGCCGCTTTGCCCAATAATCTTGAGATTCGCTTTCGCCTCGGCTCCCAGCTCCGGATCGCGTAGCATCAACTGGGCATAACCGAGAATGGCGTTCATCGGGGTGCGGATTTCGTGAGACATGGTTGACAGAAACGTGCTCTTGGCCCGGTTGGCGGACTCTGCGTCCAACTTGGCTTGCTGCAGTTGCGCATTGGTGTCCTGCAACTGCCGGTTGGCCTGCTCCAACTGCGCCGAGTTATGAAAGATTTCGGCCTCCATCTGCTCCACCAGGGTGAGCGGCCCGCTGTTACCGCTCGGGAGATGCGATTTCTGCCGCACGAACTCGGTTACGTCCATCACGCGATGGACGAAATACTCAATTCGGCGGTCAATACCCAGCACCGGCGAATTCATCGGGCTCCAATAACGCTCCTCCACCACTCCATCCGGCCCGCGGATGTCGTACTTCTGGATGCCCATCGTGTCTGGTGCGTAGGTCTTGCGCACCCGGTCCAGCGACGCGCGCCAGTTGTCAATCGTCGAGGTGCCGGGCTGGTCCGGGAAAATCTCGAAGATCTTGCGTCCCAGCACCTCCTCGCGCTTGGTCTTGGTAGCCTCCAGAAGCGCATCGCTTACCGAGACGATCTTTAGATCGGGAGTGAACACCAGGAAAAGGCCCGGTAGCGACTCGAAGAGTCCCTGCAATACCGCCCGGCTGTTACGCAGCTCATCTTCAACCGCCCGGCGCTGGGTGATATCGCGAATGGCGCCCGAAACCAGCATCCCTTCCTCAGTCTCAAGCGGGCTGAGGCTGATTTCAGTCGGGAACTCGGTTCCATCCTTGCGCAGTCCGTAAAGTTCAATCCCTGCACCCATGGATCGCACGCGTGGGTCGGCAAAAAACCCCGCGCGGTGCCCCGGATGTTTACCCCGGAATCGTTCCGGTATCAGTAACTCTATGTGTTGCCCCAGCAGTTCTTCCCGCCCGTATCCAAACAATTTTTCAACCTGTGTATTCACAAGGACGATCTTTCCTTCTCGATTCACCACCACCACGGCATCTGGCGCCGCTTCCAGCAGCCCTCGGAACTTCGTCTCCGCCCGCTTTCGCTCGCTGATGTCGCGCGCAATGGCGGACGCCGCCGTCACTTCGCCGCGCGAATTCTTGATGGGCGAAACCGTGAGCGCGATGTCAATCAGCGTGCCATCCTTTCTTTGCCGCACGGTTTCTTCATTGATGATTTCGCCCTGCAGAAGCTTCTCTATGATCTTCTGTAACTCGTCCGGACGGTCTGGTGGAAGCAGAATGGAAATCGGTTTTCCCATTACCTCTTCAGCCGAATACCCGTAGAGCCGCTCGGCTCCTTTGTTCCAATTGAGGACGATCCCCTCCAGCGACTTGCCTATAATGGCGTCATCCGAATAGTCGACGATCGAAGCAAGTTGCTCCCGGCCACGCTCCACGCGCTTTCGTTCCGTGATGTCTCGAATGGTGCTGGAAACCAGCGACCCTTCTTCGGTTTCGAGCGGGCTTAAGCTGATCTCAACGGGGAATTCCACGCCGTCCTTGCGTAGCGCGTGTAGTTCTAAGCCGGCGCCCATGGGCCGTACCCGCGGGTCCGCGAAAAAGGCCGAGCGGTGTCCCGGATGTTTGCCCCGAAAGCGTTCGGGCACCAACATCTCAATCGCTTGTCCCAATAGCTCTTCTCGCGTGTACCAGAACAACTTCTCTACCTGCGTGTTCACCAGGACGATTTTCCCCTCGCGATTCACCACCACCACCGCGTCTGGCGCAGCTTCCAATAGCTCCCGGAACTTGCCCTCCGCCACCAGCCTCTTGGCGGCGGCGCGCAGCTTCTCCTCCGTTTGCCGCCGTTCCGTCACATCCCACGTCACGCCGGTCATTCTCTGAGGCCGGCCCGCTGGGTCGTAATAGACTTTTCCTCGGGCGGTAACGGTCCGAACGGCGCCGTCTGCCCACACCACCCGGAATTCCGTACTGTATTCATCGCCGGGCTCCATCGCCGCGGCGATCTCCTGTCCGAGCCGTTCGCGGTCGTCCGGATGTACCAGCGAGGCAAACCCTTCCACCGTTTTCGGGAACTGCCCGATCGGAAGGCCGAAGAGGACCGAACAATTTTCATCCGCCTCAATCCTATTCGCCACGATGTTCCAGCTCCAAACTGCGATCATCGCGGAATGCAGCGTAAGGCGAAGGCGTTCTTCAACGTCGCTGAGGTTTTCTCGCGCCGCCACCGCATCCTCGGCCAGGTGCCGGAGTTCGAAGGCCTGTGCGGAAAGTCTCCGATCCACTCTCGACGCCAGGATTGTCAGCCCTAGGATCGTCATCGTGAAGGTGCTGATAACAACCGTTTCGAGCGAGGATATCTTCACCGAGTGGGTGAGTGTTCCTATCGCCGCCATAGGGATGAAAGTCACCGCGGCCATACCCGTGTAGTGCATAACGGGAATTGCCGCGCCCATCACAATCGCCCCCAGCAGCTTACGCCAGCCAGTAGCGGCGGCCTCATCACGCAGATGAAATGTCAACCACAGCGCTATCCACGAAATGACGATCGCAAGGACCACCGATAAAGTCACGATCGCGATCGAATACCTGCACATCGCCGGAAGGCGCATAGCTTCCATGCCGATGTAGTGCATGGCCGCTATTCCGATCCCCATCAGCAGCCCGCCAAAGATCGTACGAAGCGGCCCCATTTCCTTCTGGCTCACCACCCACAGTGCGATTGCCGATGCCGCCACTGCGGACAGTAAGGAAACCAATACCGTTGGCCAATCGTACAGGACCACGACGGGAAGACTGTAAGCCAGCATCCCAATGTAGTGCATCGACCAGATGCCTAATCCCATGGCGGCGGCACCGCCCGTTAGCCAAATGGATCTTATCGGCCCTCGCGCGGAGGTGATGCGTCCTGCGAGATCCAGCGCGGCATAGGAAGCCAACATCGCCAGAAGTATAGATAATGCGACCAGCCGGTAATCGTAGAAGCCTGCTAGCGGTAATTCAGAAGCCATTGTGCACGCGAAGGATTCTCGAAGTCATCCGTGTTCCGAATCGTCCGAACAGAGCCGACTATGCCAACTGAGGCGTTGTTTTCAAAAAGTCGATCCATAATACTACGGTCAATAGTTTGCGTGTGTCAACCCAATCCGAAGTTTTTGTCAGGTAACGGCTCATATTTATGTAGGTATTTCCCCTACACGATCGCAACGCCCGATTGCGCTAGACACCAGGTTCGCAGCCTTTATAATTGGCAAGTGACCGATTCGGCGATCCTCCAGCACATTTCCAAGCTCCCGCACGCCCGCGCGACATTCAAGCAACTGGTTCGTGAGCTCGGATCGCGCGGCACATCCCGCGAAGAAGTGGATTCCGCGCTCGATCGTTTAACCGAGAGTGGCGACATCGTGGAAGTACGCTCCGGCCATTACGTAGCCGCGCGTTTCTCGCGCGAATACGCTGTCGGCAAGCTCAATATGCATCGCGACGGTTACGGCTTCCTGATTCCCGACCGGCCTGTCGAAGGCCTGCGCGGCGATGTCTACATCCCGCGCGAGTCCGCCCAAACCGCCATGCACGGCGACCGCGTAGTGGTCCACATTTCGCGCATCGAAAGCGACGGCCGCGCCGACGGCGAAATCGTCAAGATCCTGCGCCGCGCCCATCTCACCGTAGTCGGCGAATTTCGCATTCGTAAGCGCGGCTCCTACGTCATTCCGCATGACGAGCGTATCAATCAATGGATCGACATTCCCGAAGGCATGGAATTGCCTGCAACCCCGCAAAGCCGCGACCGCGTAGGCGTCAAACCGCTCGACATCGCCAATCCCGAGGATCTCGACGGCATGATCGTCAACGTCCAGATTCTCGATTTCCCCGAGGATGGCGGCCACGCCACCGGTCGCGTCATCGAAGTGCTGGGCCGTCCCGACGATTTCGGCGTTGATGTCGAAATCGTAATCCGCAAGCATCACATCCCGCATCAATTTCCCCCCAATGTTCTGGAACAAGCTCAAAGTATTGCCAACACCATTCGCCTGGATGAGCTAAAAACCCGCCGCGATTTCCGCGATCTCGACATCGTAACCATCGATGGCGAAACCGCTCGCGATTTTGACGACGCCGTCTGGGTGGAACGCCTCGCGAATGGCAACTACGCGCTTCAAGTCCACATCGCCGACGTCAGCCATTACGTAACTCCCGGCTCGCCCATCGACGAGGAAGCCACGTTGCGCGGCACCAGCGTGTATTTTCCCGATCGCGCCGTCCCCATGCTCCCGCTCGAGCTTTCCACTGAAATCTGCTCCCTCAAACCCGGCGTCGACCGATTGGTACTCTCAGTCCTGCTCGAAATCGATCATGGCGGCGACATCCTCGCTCAGGACTTTTGCCGAGGAGTAATCCGCAGCGTGGAACGCATGACTTACACCGATGTCCACGCGCTGCTTGAAGGCGACGCCAGCCTGCGCCAGCGCTACGCCCGCCTGGTCCAGCGCTTCGAGTTGATGCAGGAGCTGGCCCTGCTCCTGAACAAAAAGCGCGTCCTGCGCGGCGCCATCGATTTCGACATGCCCGAGCCGCTCATCGAATTTGACGCGTTTGGCGAAATGACCGGCGTAAAGCGCAGCCCCCGCAATATTGCCCACCGTCTGATCGAAGAGTTCATGCTCTCCGCCAACGAGGCCGTCGCCTCGCACCTGGAGCAAGCGGGCATCCCATCCATCTTTCGTATTCACGAAAAGCCCAATCCAAAACGCGTCCTCGAATTCGAAGAAATCGCCTCCCATTTTGGTTATTCACTCGGAATCGGCGCCATGCCGGTAAAGCGTTTCAAAGTGAGAGAACGTGGGCGCGATGGGCGGCAGCGCCCCACCGAAGTCATCCTGGCAGGTGAAAACATGTCGCTCACCTCGCGCAACTATCAAAAGTTGATTTCGAAAATTGAGGGTAAGCCCGAAGAGCGCATCCTGAGCTACCTGATGCTTCGATCGCTCAAACAAGCCCGTTACAGCGCCGAGAATCGCGGCCACTTCGCCTTAGCCGCGTCCAGCTATACGCATTTCACTTCGCCCATCCGCCGCTATCCGGATCTAATAGTTCACCGGATACTAGGCGCATTTCTGGACGGCCAGCGCAACACTCTCGCGCCGGAGCAGCTCTCAACCATCGCCGACGAATGCTCCGAAACAGAACGCCGCGCGGCCGAGGCCGAGCGCGAACTAGTCGAGTGGAAAAAAGCCAAGTTCATGCAGGACCGCGTGGGCGAGGAATTCCGCGCGCTCATCACCAGCACCACTCGCTTCGGATTCTTTGTCGAGCTGGAGAATCTGTTCGTCGAAGGTCTGGTCCCCATCGACACCCTCCCCGGCGATCGCTATATGTTTCACGAAAATGTCCGCAAGATCATCGGCCAGCGCACTCGCCGCCAGTTTTCGATCGGCGACAGCGTCAATGTGCTGCTCGACAAAGTGGACCCGATCGAGCACAAGCTCCAGTTCTCCCTAATCGAACCCGCCCCCCCGCGCAAGAAGCGCCGTACCGAACCGCGACCGTGAGAATCCGTGAAAAAATCGGCAAGAGCACCGACTCCTTTACGGTCGCGGTTCGGTAACCCCCTCTCAACACGAGACATTCTTTCCGAGCCGCGAGCGTGAGCGACCGGTGCTTTTGAATTTTTCACGAACTCTGAGGCAGTCGGTGATTATGTATCCTAATAGCAAGTGCGCAAGCTCAGGGCAATTCTGGTGTCTCTGCTAGTTCTCTGGCTGCTCTTCCTAGCCGCGATCTACATCACCATGCGCCAGCCGCCGGAGCGCTTCGCCGCCGCGATTGCAAAACTCCCCGGCCCAGCATTCCTGTTGTTCCCCTTCGAAACACTTTGGTTACGGGCTCGCTCGGGCACTCTCAACATAGGCGACCCGGCTCCCGACTTCCATCTCCGAACATTAGATAAAACCTCAGAAATCTCCCTCTCGTCCTTCCGCGGATCGAAGCCGGTAGTGCTGATCTTCGGAAGCTATACTTGACCGCCCTTTCGCCGGGAGGTTCCCGTGCTCAATAAGCTGTACCAGCAATACAAGGACCGCGTGGCATTCTACGTGATCTACATCCTGGAAGCTCACGCCAGCAACGTGTGGCAGATGGAATCAAACGTAAAGCAGGGCGTAGTATTCGCCATGCCGAAAAGCATCGCAGAACGCGAAACCGTGGCCGATTCCTGCGTCCGCAACCTACACATCCAAATCCCGGCCCTATTAGACGACTTCTCCGATTCCACCGAAAAAGCCTACACCGGCTGGCCCGATCGCCTCTACGTAATCGACCGCGAAGGAAAAGTAGCAATGAAAACCAACGCCGGCCCCTTCGGCTTTCACCCGGAAGAAGTAGAAAAGACCTTATCCGCCCCAAGTTTGCACTAGCGCCGCCAACGAGAAACGAGAAACGGCAGCGTCTTACCGCGTCACCAGCGTTCCCACAGCGTTCGTTGCGGCTTCCCCAAACTTTTCGAAGTTCTTCCGAAACCGCCCATCCAACCCCTCGGCCGCCTGATCGTACGCTACGCCATCCCGCCACTGCCGCCGCGCATCCAAAATCTCCGGCGGCACTCCCGGACAACTCACCGGAACCCCCACCCCAAACACCGGATGAGCCTCGGTGGGAACATGATCCAGCTTCCCATCCACTGCCGCGCTCACCATTGCCCGCGTGTATTTCAAATCCATGCGATTCCCCACGCCGTGCGCTCCACCCACCCAGCCCGTATTAACAAGGAAGCATTTCACGCCGTGAGCGCGCATCTTCTCGCCCAGCATCTTGGCGTATTCGAGCGGCGCGCGCGGCAGAAACGGCGCAGCGAAGCAAGCGCTGAACGTAGCTTGCGGATCGCTGCCCAACCCCCGCTCCGTCCCCGCCAGCTTAGCCGTGTAGCCGCTCAAAAAATGATACATAGCCTGCTCCGGCGTCAGCCTCGAAATCGGCGGCAGAACGCCGAAAGCGTCGGCCGTCAAAAAAAGAATGTGCGAGGGATGCCCGCCCACGCCCGGAATCACTGCATTATCGATAAATTCAATCCGATAAGCCGCCCGCGTGTTCTCCGTTAAAGCTTCGGAATCGAAATCCAGCAACCTCAATGTTGGATCGATAACCACGTTCTCCAGCACCGTGCCGAATCGAATGGCATTCCAGATCTGCGGCTCCCGCTCGCGCGATAGCCGGATGCACTTCGCATAACACCCGCCTTCGAAATTAAAAACGCCGCGTCCGGACCATCCGTGTTCGTCGTCGCCGATCAGACGCCGCCCGGGATCAGCCGAAAGCGTCGTCTTGCCCGTACCCGAAAGCCCAAAAAACAGTGCCACTCGACCGTCAATGCCCACATTCGCCGAACAATGCATCGGGAACACGCCGCGCGCCGGAAGTAAATAATTCAGCACTGTGAAAATCGACTTCTTCACTTCACCCGCATACTCGGTGCCGGCAATCACCACCACTCGCTTCTTGAAATTGATCGCGATACAAGTCTTCGAACGCGTTCCATCTTTTTCCGGACTCGTATAAAACGTCGGAGCGAAAAATACCGTGAATTGCGGCACATGCTCTTCGGTCTTTCCCGGATCCGGCCGGATGAAAAGTTGCCGCGCGAACAGCGCATGCCACGCACGCTGCGCCACCACTCGGATGGGAAGCGCGTATTCAGGATCCGCCCCGGCGAAGCAATCCTGCACGAACAATTCGTCGCTCTCCCACGACGCCATCAACCGCGAGTAAATCTGGTCGAAAATCTGCGCGGGCATAGGCTGGTTCACTGACCCCCACTCCACGGTGGTTTCCGTGTCCGGCTCCCGCAC
>DASYNU010000262.1:0-12360 GCA_036008345.1 Bryobacteraceae bacterium | reverse complement strand
AGGATTTTTCCTTCCTTGTGCCACGCCACGCCATCAGCCGAAACTGCGAGCCCCGTGTGCCAGGTCTTTCCGTCAAAGCCCGAGTAGAAATTATAGTAAGCGTCGCCCTGCCGGATGACAGATGGATTCAAAACATCCACGCCATCCCACTCGCCGGGCGCTCCACGAGTCAAAACCGGTTCCGGCCGTGCGGCCCAATGCCACGAAACGGACGCCCCACCCGCCTCCGCAGGAAGCGTAAAATCCCGATACCGCCCACAACAACTCAGCGCGAAGCACGCGAAAGCGATTACCGCCTTCTGCCGCCCGCCGCCTGCCACTTGCCCGCTGCCGCCTGCTGTCCGCCGCCTGCCGCCCGCCGCCTGCAGCATTACGTCGCGAGCCGGATCTTCAGCCCCGCGCCTTGCCCGGGTCTCGAATCCAGCGTCAGATCGCCGCCCAGCGTGCGCACGCGGCGCTTGATGCTCATCGGCCCCAGGCGCAGAAGTTCCAGCTCGTCCAGCGAGTATTTGCCGCTAAAGGGAAAACCGCTGCCGTTGTCTTCCACCGTGATCTCCAGAGCTTTATCGGATTTCGCGATGCTCACAGCCACGCGCGTCGCCGACGAATGCTTCTGCACGTTGTACAAGGCCTCGCGGACAATCTGCAACAGCTCGAGCGAGACTTCCGGCTCGGCCGGTTCCAGAAATTCCGCGCTCACGAAACTCGACGGAATGCCGCTGTCTTTCTGGAACTGCTCCACCACGCGGCGCAGCGTGGAATTCAAGCTGCCCTCCACATCCACTGGCCGCATACTCCGCACGAAGGAGCGCAATTCGTTCACCTGGTTCTTGCACAGTTCCTGTAACTGCACCAGCTCTTCGGTCGCAGAGCCCACATCCCGCAGCAGCAGCTTGCGGATGATCTCCAGACGCATTTGGAAGCTGATAAAACTCTGCAGCGGACCGTCGTGAAAATCGGCCGCGATTCTCTGCCGCTCTGTCTCGCGTGCTTTTTCAGCATCGTAGCGATACAACACCGTCTGCCGCGAAGCGTTCGATAACCGCTCTTCCAGATACTCACGCTGGATAGCCACCACGCACCCCAAAATTCCCGCTGAAATCAAACCGGGCCGCAAAACCTCCGCATGTAACGACGGCACCACGTACGCCAGAATCACTGCCCCAGCCGCCACGGCCACCGCCTTCCACCAGGTGTGCAGCATCACCGCGACAATCAAAACATAGGCGTAGAAAACTGAACTAATCCAATAACTGTAAGAAGCGTTGCTGGTAGCCGAAAGGAAAAAGAAAACGAAATCCACAATCAGCGCCAGCGTCGGATAGCCGGAATCCTCCAGGCTCCTCCAGAACAGCGCCACGCAAGCATAGATGGTGTAGCCGGCAAACAGAATCGCGGTATCGGTCCAGGCGAAGCTATAGGAAATGAGCTGAATCGTGAGGCAGCTCATGCCCAGCAGGATTCGTATCAGACTCAGCAGCCGTCGCCAGGAAGTTGGGAGCATACGCTTGAACAGCTAGGGTTCCACGTACAGCCGTACGCGATTACTCTGCTGTCCCTCCGCTTCCAACACCAACTCCGCGGGGCCCGCGTTCACCACCTGCGGCAGTTGAACTTCGATGAGGTAAAAACCGATGTAGCCAGGCGCCAGCGTGGCCTGTGTTACTTCCAGCGGCACTCCATTCATATTCGCGTGCACGCTAGCCATCACGCGCGGCGGATCCGCCAGCGGAGCAGCCATGCCGGTGGGCCAATCCGGCTGCACGCGCCCAAAACCGGTTGCCAGGACTTGGACGCGAGTATTAGCCCGCGCCGGTTTATTTGCGTCCAGCAAAACCCCGCTCTCAGCGTCCATAATCAGCGGCGTACCTTCCGGATCCACAAAGATCGCCGGAGAAACGGATTGCAGAGGCACTCCAATGTTCAATCGTCCGCTAGCCGCCTCCAGTGCCAACGACACGCTGGTTCCCTTGGCTTCGAAAGGCACTTGGATTTGCGAAGCACTGTCGGATGCCGCCAGTACCGGTACCACCATAGTGGCGCTGTGCGCCGATTCTACCTTCGTTCCCAGCACGCTGAGCAGTGCACCCGGCGCAGTGGCGCGAGAACTATAATCGGCCGCATTCACTACTCGCGCATCCCGGAACCGGTGCGGTGCGATAGCGGCATAAACGCCGTAGCCGTCGAGCGCGACATACAACTGATTGGCGCCCGCATCCAGTTTCACGTCCATAGCCGCGGCACTCGGCAGACCCTCACTCAGCGCGGTCCACAAAGTAGGACGCCCAGCGGCTCCGAGATCAGTCAGCGTGAAAAATACGCCGGCGTCGGTTGCAACATAGATGGCCCCGCTCGCCCGATCAGCCGTTACGCCGTGCGCCACCGCGGAAGCCGGAAGGTTCGCCGTTATATCGTCCCAATAAATGCCCCCGTTCATGGTCCGCAGAACATAAGCTGGCCTGCTTTGCTCAGGTACCGCACCAGGCCGCGCGCCCATCACCGCTATTGCAATCCGAGGATCGTTCGCATCTACCCAAATCGCCGCCACTGCGCCCAGCGTGGCCGGGTCGGCTAGTTTGAATTGCTGCGGCCAAGATGCCCCGCCATCCGGCGATACCGCCAGCCGCCCCTCGGAATCCCCGGCATAAATGAAATCTTTGGCCGTCGCGATAACAGTTGTGGATCGCTTCAATTCCTGCGACAGCGCGCTCCTCATCGCCATTTCACGCTGCACCTGCGTTGCATCCACCAGCTTCCAGGCCGTCTTCTCACCAGGCGCCCATTCCACTTCCGCCGCGCCCCCGGCCAACGCCAATTGCACCCCGTGCGATCCGTTCGGCACGCTCACCAAACGGCCAGTGGGCAAATTGGGCAACGATTGATTGAGCCCGCTCCACGACAACCCACCATCCATCGAGCGCCACACACCGCTCGCCGCCGCTACAACCACTTCATCCGGATCGCTTGGGTGTACCACTACGTCCGCAAGCTCGCCACCCAAAATGGAAGCATCTTTGTAAGCTGTCAGGTTCGACCAGGAAACACCGCCATCATCCGACCGGTACGCATCCCGCCCAATTCCATACATCCTGCTCGACCCGCTTACTTGAGCGGCAGCTCTCAAAGTTGGTTCAGGCAAACTCAGCGCCGGTGGATTCTCACGCCCCGGGGGAGCAATCCTCGCGTCCACCACTCGCTGCCATTGATCAAAAGTCGAAGTCTGAAAAATACGGCCAGATTGCGTGCGGACAAACAATACCGAGCCATCACTCGAATACCAGACTCTATCCACCGGGCCGGTCGCGACCGAAGGCAGGGGCAAATCGATGGCAGCGTTCCCGATATGCCGCCAATCCAGACTGGTAGTTTGGGACCAGGCGTACCATCCAGGAGCCGCCAGCACCATTGCGGCGGCAATCAGTCGTATTGTGGCCCTCCGACACATAGGACGAGTCTATTGTAACCTGTTTACCCGGCCATCACTCTGGAAGAGGCTGAATCTACACATTAATTTCATAATTTTCATCAACGGGTACCGTATTGCTACGCACTTTTGATGGTAGACTGTTCTGGAAGGCTCGGGAGCACATAGTACTATAGACTGGCATCGGTCAGACCGATGTATTTCTTTATGACCGGCAAGCGTATCCGCGGGGTCGGAAGTGGGCTGTTAGTAGCGGTCTCCCTCGCGATTTGCCACGCCCAGATCCTCCCGAACTATCCGGAAGGCGCCGCCAAGGTTATCTCATTGGTAGGACAGGTCTCTGTTCTGCGCGAGGCGGTACCTTGGGCGCTCAGTATCGGCGATTCCGTACAAGCCCGGCAGGTCATTGTTACCGGTCCCGATGGCTACGCAGTGTT
The DNA here is from genome assembly GCA_036008345.1 of Bryobacteraceae bacterium. Classification (GTDB taxonomy): domain Bacteria; phylum Acidobacteriota; class Terriglobia; order Bryobacterales; family Bryobacteraceae; genus Palsa-89. The sequence goes on along the minus strand of DASYNU010000262.1, from coordinate 8,499 downwards.
CCAGGTGTCCGACGGTAGCACTTTCGAGGTGTATCCCAATTCGAACGTGGTCTTTCGAAGGAATCCACCGAACTGGGGCGATTTGCTGGATATGTTGGCCGGCAGGGTGAGAATACACATCGAGAAGTGGGGTGGGAAACCCAATCCGAATCGGATTCTGACCCCGACTGCGGTAATCTCGGTCCGCGGAACCACCTTCGATGTCAGCGTCAACGACGATGACGAAACCACGCTAGTGGAAGTGGAAGAAGGCGTTGTGGATGTCTACCATGCCTTGAAGCCGGGCGTGACTAAGACCCTGAACGCCGGCGACTCCTTGCGTGTTTATAGAAATGAGCCGCTTGCCCAAAGCTTTGTGGACAAAGGCGCGCTAGCGCAACGTATTCTGCGCAGCTTGGCGGACGCAGCTTTCATGATCACGAATCCGATGCACGGGACGTCGATCCCTGGCCTTGGCAAGGGCCCCGGGGTTTCCGGACAAGGCGGAAGACCCAAGCCTCCGCCAGGACCACCTCCAGCCGGCACGCCTGGATCACCGGCATCCACGCCACCGCCAGCCCCCGGCGCAACACCAACTCCCGGCGCACCGCCACCACCTCCGGTTGCACCCCCGCCACCTCCCGGCGGCCACTAGAAGTGGAGCAGCGCCATGCGCTGCCTAGCCGACATTTCTTGTGCCACACTAGCGTTAGGGAAATATTAGATGAAGTCGGTTCTCTTACCATTCCTGCTCTTTACAGTTTCCATCGCATTCGGCCAATCCGCCCAACCCTCTGGCGTCAGCTCCGAATGGGACATTCGCAAGTTGCTCGACAGCCTCGACCTGGAAGCGCAGCATCTGAAACCAGTCATCGATCAGGTCAAGCCCGAAGCCTGGGCCGCCAAAGGCGCCTCCTCTACCTATGTCGCCCAGTGGAAGTCCGCGCAAGCCGAGCTGAAGTATTTCCTCTCATCCAGCGAAGCGCTTTCCCGCCAGCCCGAAAAGCTCACCTCAGCCCTGGATACCTACTTCCGCATGCAAGCCTTGGAATCCACGGTAAGCTCGGTTGTGGAAGGCGTGCGGAAATATCAGAATCCCGCGCTGGCGAATCTGATGCAGGGAGTGGTGGGAGAAAACAACGCCAATCGGGACCGTCTGCGCCAGTACGTCCAGGATCTCGCGGCGCAGAAAGAGCAGGAACTGCAAGTAGCCGATCGCGAGGCCCAGCGCTGCCGCGACACGCTGGTTCGCCAGCCCACAACCAAAAAGGCGGTGTCGAAATGATCCCCGGTACAAGCGTCACCGTTCTCACCTGCAGCATCTGCTCAGAGCCATCCACCGACATCTGCGTTTATTGCACCAAGGATGCCTGCACCAATCACCGCTGCGATCGCTGCAAGCGGTGCAGCGACTGCTGCGAGTGCGATATGCCATTGTCGGCGGAAGAAGTCCGTATGCAGCCGCCCGCCGAAGTCGCGATTGAAACTCCGGTCGAGCCGGAAGTCTCAATCTTCGCCCCAGAGCCGACTCCGCCCAGCGAAGACGTTACCCTCTAGCCGTTCCCGAATGCCCGCCCGCCCCTTGGTACACGGACACCGGGGTGCACGCGCCGTCCGCCCCGAGAATACGATTCCCGCCTTTGAGTATGCCATTGAGGTCGGCGCCGACGCGCTGGAAATGGATGTAGCCGTCACCCAGGACGACGTCCTGGTGATTTCGCATGATCCGCACCTCAAATCCGGCGAAGCCATCCGGCAACTCACGCTTGCACGGCTACGCGAATACGATTCAGGCGCTGCCCGCATCCCCACCCTCGATGAAGTGCTGGACCTCTCGGTAGGAAACCACGTCCAGTTCAATATCGAAATTAAAAGTTTTCCCGATCATCCGGAGCTAACGCCGCCGCCGGATATTTTCGCGAGCATGGTCTTCGATGCTATCCGCAAACACAAGCTCGAGTCGCGTTCGATTGTTCAGTCCTTCGATTTCCGGACACTGCACGGATTCGAAGGAATACGGACCGCCGCGCTCTGGGAAGGCTCCGCACGCCCGTTCGTCGAAATCGCGCGCGAAGCCTCGGCCTGCATCATCGCGCCCTATTTCGAACTTGTAACTCCGGAGCAAGTCCAAGCCGCGCACGCCGCGCAGCTCGAAGTAATACCCTGGACCGCCAACACTCCCGAAGCGTGGCGAAAGTTGATCGATGCCGGCGTGGACGCCATCATCACAGACGATCCAGCAGCATTGATCGCGTATCTGTATCTAGGCCAGAGCTAGTGGGGCAGCGCTAGTGGGGCAGCGCCGTGCGCTGCCAATCAGGCAATCAACCCGCCTGCTTCTCCGCGATCGGTCCAATAATCGGCATCACAAACCGGCTGCCCTGATATGCCTTCACCGCCATGACCACCAACCCCACGAACAGCGCCAGTTCCACTAGCCGGTTAATCAGGAGCCAAAAACCGAACATCCCTACCCCTAGCATGATTCCACTGAAGATTCCCAGCACAATGCCCACCGCAATCCACGCGATGCAGTAGAACAGAGATTGCATAGCGTGAAATTTGATGGTCTTGTTCTTGTTGTAGGGTTCCACCAGGAGAAAGATCAAGCCGATGATCGGGATGTAGCAAAGCGCCGCCGCCACATTCTCGTCCAGCCCGAGTCCCGGATTCCCCACGGGAGCCGATGGCGTTGGCGGAGCACCACCCGGAGCAGCACCTGGAGCGGCACCTGGAGCAACCCCGACCGGCGATCCACACTTCGCACAAAATTGTCCCTCCACCGCTGAACCACACTTCGAGCAATAAGTCATTCTTCCCCCTTTTTATCCTCTCACCCATCTCAACCGGGTGACCACCGAGATCCACGAACCAATCCAGATGAGAACCGCCAATCCACCGTATGCCAGCGCACCCGTCTGCACCCAGCGCTTGATTCCCGCCACCTGGTCCGGCGTACGCCGCCGCTCCAAACTCGCGAAGACCAAAAGCGCCAAGCCCATCCCCAACATTCCACCCACTGCCAGTGGCCCGGTTGGACTCAATTTCCATGCCTCGCGCACACGTCCATGCAGCGCGAGCACGAATCCGCGCGTCATCCCACAAGTAGGGCAGGGAACTCCGAAGCGCTGCCGTGCCGCGCATACAATATTGATCCGTCGCCCCAGCAAATAAACAAAATCTGCGTCGGCCGTGAAGGCCAGACTGATGATGGCGAGTTCCGCCAGCATCATCACCCCCAGCACTGTCGCGGCAAATCCGGCCCGGCGCGTCATTGTAGTTTCAATACAAACGAACCCACGGCTTTGTCATGCAGGGTCTGGCGTTTGTCATCCCACAGCGGCCACAGCAGGTCAAGCAGCGGGCCAACCATCGGAACAAAGCCCAGCGCAACCCGCGCAATCAGCCGGATGAACGCCGTCCCCATTGTGAGTAAATTTCCATTGATGTCCACAACCTTCAGATGCATGACGCCTTGTCCAATGGAAGCGCCGCGTTGCGAAACCAGATATACGCTGTTGAAAATGCCCACCAGCAAGGTTGAAATCGGGAACAGCAGGATCATCATGCAGCACATTCCGCCTGCCAGGTTGGATCCTAATCCTGCCATCATCGCAAAGAGGCCGCCCATCACCAGATAAAGGACAAGCATCCCGGCGCCCACCAAAAGCATGTCGATCAAATAACCAACCACTCGGTCAGCCCACAGTGCGTAACTTGCGCCGGGAGGTAGTGGCGGGCCAGGGGTTGCTCCAGGTGTTGCTCCAGGTGTTGCTCCAGGTGTTGCATTCTGAGGCGAGTACGATACTACTGGCGGCGCGTCCGAAACCGGCGAAAGTTGCCCCGGCGGCGTCGCCAGGGCGGTCCGGATTGGTGATCCACATCCGGTGCAGAATTGCGCGCCGTCCTGGTTTTGCGCGCCACAATTGGTGCAGAATGCCATGCTTGTCCTCTTCGTGAAACTCAATCAACTCTACTGTAAGTTGATCGGCTTGGCAACTGATTTGCTTCAGGGGAAGAGGACCCCCTGGGGCTAGAACCTCCAGCTAACGCCCGCTAGCACCACCCAGCCTCCCAGATAGGCTGCCAGAAGCTGGGAGCGCGGGTGTGCCAGATTGATGGCGAAGAAGTTTCCACGCCGCACGAACATGGCGGGTTGCTCCGGGTCGTGATACACCAGTCCTCCTAGATGGAACAACCGGGCCGGCAGCTCAAGTGGCGCGGGAGGCGAAGAAGCGCCGCGCAACCTCTTAGCGGCCTCGACAAAGCTACGCTGGCGGTATAGCAGCAGCGCTATGGTACCAACCACGAGTGGCCAGACAAGGAAATGCCGGAAAATTTGGATCGCGGGACGTAATCCAGGATATGCGGTGTGTATTGTCCAAATCAAAAAGCCAAGGACAATCCACGAACGCAGAATCTCAAAGCAGAATATATGGAAGGCGCGTGCCTCGCTCCTCCAAGCGAGAGCCGGTTCGGCGAACGCTTCGGGGATACTGCATACTCGCCATTCGGCCAACGACCGGCGGATCAGCAGAAGACCCGCTTGCGCGTAGAGTGCCACTGTGGGAACCAACACCAGGGATGACCAGTTAATTGGGGGCGTGTCACGTACCCAATACACCGCGAGCACCACCAGCGCGCCAGCCGTCCCGGCCCGGAGCGTCCAGTCCCAAATCGGAAAATTGTAGTCACTCACCGTGCGTGGCTTAAGTTCCACCACTCGCCTCGGTAGCGCCGGCGCGCCGGAGGGCAGCGCGTATTTCCACGCCTCCCTGGCGAAACGTTTGCACGTACCGCCGACGTGCAAAGCACCCGCCGCCGCAGCCGCCGCAAAAGTCCAAAACGCGGCCTTAGGACCACCCACTGCTAAGCCAACTGATGCCACCAGCACCTCGGCCAAGAAGCCGCCAGCCATGCGGGCACGAAATCCACGTAGCATCGCCGAGCCTTCGCCGCGCCTATAGAATCCTTCGCCGACCGGAGCATCGAAACACCACTCTTCACCGTGAAATTTCGCGATGCTCCAGATTTGGCGCAACCCCCACAGACGCCACAAAACAATCAGAAGCAAACCGAAAACGTACGGGTTCATACCCTGGCTTCCTTGACCAGTTGATGCAGTTCCTGATCTACGATGCTGCGAATCTGCTTGGGAGTTAGTCCGGCCAAAACGAACTGTACCAGGGCCGATCGCAGCGGCTTGCGCAGCGCGGTGGGTTTTGTGCCTGAGACCTTCCTCGCTGCCACCACGCAGCCGGCGCCCGGCCGTATGGCGAGCAACCCTTCGTTCTGCAGCTCGCGGTAGGCCGTGGCCACCGTATTGAGATTTACACCCAGATCGTTGGCCAGCTGGCGGACCGATGGAAGCAGCACGCCCTCCTTGAGGTTGCCGGACGCGATCAGCATACGAATGCCGTCGGCGATCTGCTGGTACATTGGACGAACATCCGCCGGGTCGATTGTCAGGAGCATACAACTGTATGGCTGTTCCATACGGTTGTATTGTGCATGAAAGCTCGCCGGCATGTCAAGGGGTATTGTTCTAACATTCAATAAGGAGAAATCGATGACTAGAAAAATGTTCCTTGCGGCCTTGGCAGTTTTCACAACCAGTTTGTTTGCTGCCGACACCAAACCCAAGACCGTGATCCATGTAATCACCGTCAAATGGAATGCAGACGCCAAACCCGCCCAGATTGAGCAGGCCCTCAAAGCCGCCGAGGCTCTGCCGTCCGAATATCCCGGCATCACGCATGTGTGGACCAAGCCCATCAAGAAGCAGATTCCCGACGGCTACAATCACGTCATCGTAATGGAGTTTTCAAGCGAAGACGCCCTGAAGAAATACGCCGACAGCCCCGCACAGAAGAAATTCTACGAATCGTACATGCCCATCCGCGACGAGAGCCGCACCAGCGATATTACAAACTAGGCCCCCAGTCGCTCGGAAACAATGTGGAATGTTTAGAGAGCGCTACCGAACCGCGACCGTAAGGGAGTCGGTGCCTTCGCCGATTTCTTCACGGCTTCTGGGCCTGCTGGCCCACCAAATGTTCATGAAGACGGTCCGTGGCGCAGGCACTCTTGCCTGCTGCATCGACACTCATGTCGATGTTCGCCAAACGCCGAGACGAGACTCGGCGCAGCACGCAAAAGTGCGTGCGCCACGAGGCGTCTTCAAAGAAATCGGGCGTTAAGTATGACTTGCCGCGCCTGCCGCATTGCCATGAGAGAACTCAAGGGCCACATCTACCACAAGAAAAGAAAATGGAAATGCCCGAAATGCGGCCGAGTCCGAATGCAGGCGCCGCGCACTAAGTGCTGATCGCCACAGGCCTGATCCTACTGATCGTCGCGGCCGGATGGCTCTATCAACTGTCCGGCACCGCGCGTGACAGGCGCAGATTCCCATCCTCTGGACGCCTGGTCGATATCGGCGGTACGCGTCTGCACCTGCTCGAATCGGGCGCTGGATACCCTGCCGTGATTCTCGAAGCCGGCATCGCGGCCTCGTGCCTCAACTGGACCAGCATTCAAGCCGAACTCGCCCGATCCACGCGCGTCTGCAGCTACGACCGCGCCGGGCTCGGCTGGAGCGACCCCACCAAGTCGCCCCGAACCATCTCGAACGCCGTGGATGAGCTGCACGCGCTGCTCACTGCAGCCCAAATCCCGCCGCCATTCATTCTGACCGGCCATTCTTTCGGCGGACTCCTGGTCCGTTGTTACGCCGTCCAATATCCGGACCAGTTAGCAGGCCTGTTACTCCTTGACCCGCTGGCAGCATCCGAATGGCTCACACCTTCCGAATCCCAACGCAAGGTTTTAAAACGCGGCGCCATCCTGTCAAGACGGGGAGCACTACTCGCGAGATTCGGCGTGGTCCGCTTCGGCCTCGCGGCATTAGCAGGCGGCCTGCGGTTCATTCCAAAGCTGGTCGCGAGAGCGGCCAGCAGTGGAACCGGCGAATCGGCCATCTCGCGCCTGGTTCGTGAAGTCCAAAAGATGCCGCCCGAAACCTGGCCGATAGTTCAAGCGCATTGGTGCCAGCCCAAAAGCTTCCTGGCAATGTCGAACTATTTGGAATCGCTCCCGGCCAGCGCGGCGCAGGCATCCGCATCGGGCGACGTTCCGGCTCACATTCCAATCACTATCATCTCGGCATCCAATTCCACTGCGGCGCAGTTAGCCGAGCGCGACGCCATCACTCGCCACTCACTCCACGGAAAACACATTGTCGCTACTAAGAGCGGCCATTGGATCCATTTCGATGAACCAGAGCTGGTGCTTCAAGCCATTCGTGAAATGGCACCCAGCTAGTCATTCCAACTTATACAACTTGTACTGGCCCTCGGCTGCCATCAGCCTGATCCCCCACGATTTCTGATACCGATAAAAATCATGGGCGCCCCGCTCATGCTCCAAATCGTGGATCAGCAGCCAGTGGACGCCATTCCGTTCCATTTCCTGAATCGCCGCGCGCCGCATCCCCTCCGCGGGCGGGATGTCGTTAATCGCCGCGCGCTCCTCGAGCGTTCGCCACTCACCCGGAGCAGCCTCATATTCCAGCCGCATGTTCATCCCGTTCTGATCGCGCGTGCAGTCCGCCGCTACTTGATCTATCTCCTCTGGCCGTCCGAAATACACCTCCACAAACATTCCCGGCCGATACGCCTCATAACTGGTCCACCGCGTGACCGCGCTATTATCGAAGGCCAACTGAACATCCCATGGATTAGACGACGCGCGCAGCCGCCACCCATTCAATCGCGCAAGCTCATCCCCCTGCCTCAACACGCGAAGCTCCGAAATGCTCCAACGGTCCGTCTCGCTCTGCGCCGTCTGTGTCAGCCTGATCTTCCGCGTGGTTACAGGCGAAAAATCATAATCGTACCTCCGCGTCGGTTGAAGATCCTTGGTAAACGGCGTCCGTAGCGTCTCGCTATTGCGGATTCCGAACGAAGAAGTCCACTCCACAATCACTTCGTGCGATTGATACGCCTGCTGGATTCCGGAAAAGCTGAACACCGGCTCACCCGCCGGTACAGTCTTGTCGATAACCAGTCCAATATCATAATCCGAAATGTGCCGCCGCAGAAAATCCGCTTGGGGAGTAACACGAAGCGCGGCCTTCCAATCGATCTCACCAATCTTCCACGCATACGGGTGAACGTATCGATTCAAAACCGCCGGCCAGCAAGAAATCGCATGCAGCAGCACCACCGCCACGGCCGCCGCGCGCCAACGCGCCAACACCAGCGCCAGCCCCATGCTCGCGAACGCCAGCGACGGTATCCAATAGCGCGTTTCAGGAGCGGCCAGGCAGGGAATTGCGAATAACACTGCTGCGAGACCGAGTCGCCGTCCCGTGGGCCGGGCGAGACACAGCAATAGCAGCGGACTGAGCAGGAACACTGGTCCCACCACACCGTACAACCGGCTTCCTCCGACGGTTAGTTCGAGCGGCATCGCCATTGCGTTCACGCCGCCGTGGACTCTCTGCGCATGCGCCCAGAT